>CAITSG010000407.1 GCA_903894995.1 uncultured Burkholderiales bacterium | reverse complement strand
CGCCACACCATGAGCACTTTCAAACCTTATCTGAGCGCCATCGAAGCCCCCAGTCTGGCCGATGTGCAAGCCTGGCAGGGCCTGACCCTGCTGGAATTTGGCACCGAGTGGTGTGGCCATTGCCGCGCCGCGCAGCCGTTCATCGCCCAGGTATTGGCCACGCAGCCGCCTTGGCAGCACTGCAAAGTCGAAGACGGCCCAGGTCGCCCTTTGGGCCGGAGTTACCGCGTCAAGCTTTGGCCCACCTTGGTTTTGTTGCGCGATGGGCAGGAGGTGGGGCGGTTGTTGCGGCCTGCGGCCGCGCAGGACATCGAAAGCGCGATGGCAAAGGCTTGATGGGGTGGGGGGCGTCTATTGATCCGGCCGGACAAAGTTTGAATTGCCCATGTTTTTGTCGACCCTGTGGATGTATGGGTCTTTGTAGGAGCCCACCCTGTGGGCGAAGGCTTGCAGGGCGTGTTCCACGCCCATCGCCCACAGGGGTGGGCTCCTACAAAAAAGCGATCCGTTGCGCGTAGTTCAAGACTTCAAGGGGCCGAATCAGCGATCTGGTCAATGGCAACCGCCCCGTGACAGCCGATACCGCCTTGCGTTTGGGGCTGTTTTTCAACATGGAGCCCCGCTTTTGGCTGAACCTTCAAACCGAGTACGACATGCGCCAAGCCGCCCGAACGCTCACTGCTGCGATTGCGCCCCGCATTCGGGTGTTCCAACAGCCAGCCGCTGTTTGATGGCGTTCACGCCGCCCGCAGTCAGGTCAGCCATAAGACCGTCGTTGCCTGACTGATCCATTGATCAGTGACGCGTCGCAGTCATGACAGCCTTGTCAGTTGTTCGGTGCTCATAATTATGGGCCTTCAGGCCGCTAGACTGTCATCCTCTCAAAACCTCGCTGCGCATTGAGCGTGGCATTCAGACGGATCAGCCCCACCATGTTTGACGAAAACATTGACATCACCATGCGTCGCCTGATGGATGGAGAATCTTTGGATGATTTTTGTGATTGGTTTGTCAAAGTCAAACTGACCGAGCCCGCCGTGCTGCAGGGCATGAGGGATGTTCCCTTGGCCGATCTGGCCCGCAGTTTGCGCCATGTGGCGCGCCAGTTTTGGGGACAGATGCCTTATCCACCAAACCGCTGGCGAGCACGCGGCTTGCCCAAAACGGAGCGCAACGGGCCTTGCCATTGTGGCTCTGGCCGCAAATTCAAACAGTGCTGCGTCGAGTTTGACCACGCGCCGGTTCCGCTGACGACTGAGTCCTTACAAGTGCTGGCGCTGGAGCACGCTGCGCCTGAGTGGTTGACGGGTGACAAGCTCAAAGAGGTGCCTGCCGTGGCTTTGGGGCATGCCGCCATGGCTTGGAACGATGCAGGCGAGCAAGACCGCACCCTCCGTATTTTGGGCCCATGGTTTGCCGACCTGAAGTCGCTGAACGAGCGCCACGAAGTCGCCTTTGACGCCTTTGTGGATGCCTTGCAACAGCACGGTCAAGAGCTTGAGCGGCGGGACTTGATCGACCGCATGGCGCAGCACCCCAACAAGGCGCTGGCCACTGCGGCTCGCACTCGGCTGGTGAGCATCCTGGCCGATCAAGGTGAGATGGACAAGGCTTGGCAGCTGTTTCAGGAGACCAGCCGCTTCAACCCCAATGACCCGCAGCTGTGGCATCTGGAGTTGAATTTGCTGCTGTCTCAGGGGCGGCAGGAAGAGGCTCGTTTGCGAGCCCCCTTGCTCGCTGCCCGTGCGCGCAAGGCTGGCATGGATGAATTGGCCGAGGTGTTGGTAGGCATGGCCGAGGAAGGCATCGGTTTCTTGCGCGATGCGGCTTTTGATGAGGTTGACGACCCCTTTGAGGAGTCGTTGATCGATTTGGCGAACGCGGTGCCGGAGCAGCTGGATGTCCAAACCTTGCACAGCCTGTACTCAGTCAAAAGCTCACCGCAAGGAGAGGGCGACGCGCGTGTGAATGTCGCTTGGGTGGAGCCAGTCAAAAAAATGGCCGACCTGAACCGGCGCTGGCAACGAACATTCGCGGTGGTCAAGCCGGAAATGACCTGGTTCAACGGCGATGTGGACAACTT
>CAITSG010000406.1 GCA_903894995.1 uncultured Burkholderiales bacterium | reverse complement strand
TTACACAGGCACCAACAGCGCAGGCCCCGAATGGCTCAACGCGGCCTTTGACCCTGCCGACGCGCCACCGCCTGGTTCCTTGCTCAGCATCACCCCCGAGTTGTTGCGCGAACAACGCGCCAGCCAATCCAACGACATTCCAGACCCGGTCAAGCAGCTTTTTGGCCAACCCAAGCCCTACCTCATTGGTGTTGGCGATGTGCTCAACATCATGGTCTGGGGGCACCCCGAGTTTTCTCCAACCACCACAGGCGCACAAGCTGGTGATGCGTCCAGCACCGGTTTCAACGTCAGCCCCGACGGCCTGATTCAGTTCCCCTACGCGGGCACTCTCAAACTGGCCGGACTCACCGAATACCAAGCCCGCGACCTCGTGGCCTCTCGCTTGGCCGAATACATCAAAGCACCCCAAGTCACCTTGCGCGTGCAGTCATTTCGCAGCGGCCGTGTTCACATTGACGGTGAAGTGCGCACCCCGGGCACACAAGCCATCAACGACATGCCCATGACCCTGACCGAAGTCATTGGCAGGGCAGGGGGCTTCACACCCACCGCCGACCGCGCCGCCATTGCCGTCACCCGCAACGGCCAAACCGCCACCGTCAACTTGCCGCAGCTGATTGAAAAAGGCATCAACCCCTCTAATATCCTGTTGCGCCACGACGACCTCGTGCGCGTGCTGGGCCGCGAAGACGCCAAAGTGTTTGTGCTGGGCGAAGTGCTGCGCCCCAGCACCCAGTCACTGCGCAACGGTCGCCTCACCCTGAACGAAGCGCTGAGCGAAGCCGGTGGCATCAACCCCAACTCGGCCGACCCGCGTCAAATTTTTGTGGTGCGCACGGCCAACCCTGAAAAGCCCGAGCTCTACCACCTCAACGCCAAATCGCCCTTGGCCTACGCCCTGTCTGCCGGGTTTGAACTGCAAGCACGCGACGTGATTTATGTCGACCCCGTGCCCCTGGTGCGCTGGAACCGTGTGATCAGCCTGGTCCTACCCAGCGCCCAAGCCGTCACCACCACCCGCATCGTGACCGGCAACTGATTCATGCGGCACATCTTGACCCTGTGCGTGGGCAACATTTGCCGCAGCCCCTTGGCACAAGCCTTGTTGGCGCGTGAACTGCCCGAGCACCATGTCCGATCAGCGGGCTTGAGCGCCATGGTCGGCTACCCGGCAGACCCCGAAGTACTCAGACTGGCCAAAGAACAAGGGCTCGAATTGCAAGCCCACCGGGCGCAGCAAGTCACCAGCGTCATGTGCCAGCAAGCCGAGCTGATTTTGGTGATGGAGCAAGAGCACAAAACCCAACTCGAACAGCTCTACCCGCAAGTGCGCGGCAAAGTGTTTCGCCTGGGCCTGTACGGAAAATTTGACATCGCCGACCCCTATCGCCAAACGAGCGAAGCATTTGACACGGCCTTCCAAGGCATCGCCCAAGGCATTGCCCTGTGGCTGCCACGCATCAAACAATTGAACTGACCATGAATCTTCCTAACCCGAGTGCGCAACTGGCTGCGCAACCCACATCGCCCATGGCCGATGAAGACGACGGCATCAACCTGTTTGACATGCTGGACGTGCTGCTGGACCAAAAGTACCTGATCGCCCTTGTCACCGCCATCGTGTTGGCCATTGGTGGTGGCTACGCACTCACCACCACCCCCATCTACGAAGCCAATTCGCTCATCCAGGTGGAAGACACCAAGGGCAATTCGCTGGGCGCACTCATGGGCGAAAACAGCGCCATGTTCGACGTCAAATCACCCGCCAGCGCCGAAATCGAAATCTTGCGTTCACGCCTGGTGGTGGGCCAAGCCGCGAGCAACCTGCAACTCGACCTGTCGGTCACGCCCAAATACGTGCCCTACATCGGCTCCTGGTTGTCACGCAGTGCCACAGAGCCTTCCAAGCCCAGCTTTGCGGGTTTCAAAGGTTATGTCAGCGGCAACGAAAGCCTGCGTGTGGCCCGTTTTGACATCCCAGCACCCCTGCAAGGCATGCGGTTCAGCGTGTTGGCCACCGACACAGGCTACGAATTGGTCACCGCAGAAGGCAGCAAACTCGGCCAAGGCCTGGTCGGCAAGCCACTGGCCTTCAGTTACCAAGGCCATTCGGGTGAACTGTTGATCGCCAAATTGGTGGGCAACCCTGGCGCAGAGTTTTTTGTCACGCGCCGCTCTCTGTTGGGTGTGACCCAGCAGCTGCAAAACCAAATGAAAATCACCGAGCAAGGCCGACAGTCCGGTGTCTTGCGCGTCACCCTTGAAGGGGCCAACCCTGATCGCATCGTTCAAATTCTGAACGAAGTGGGCAACCTGTACGTGCGTCAAAACACCGAACGCAAAGCGGCAGAAGCCAAAAAGTCGCTCGAGTTTTTGAACACCCAACTGCCCCAGCTCAAAAAACAACTTGAAGACTCCGAAGCCAGCTTCAACCTGTTCCGCTCCCAGCAAGGCACCTTCGATCTTGACACCGAGGCCAGCGCATTTCTCTCGCAAGTGGTCAACCTCAAAGTCAAGCTGTTCGAACAACAAAGCAAGCGCAAAGAACTTGAACTTCGTTACACCGCCAAGCACCCCAGCATCGAAGCCGTGGACATCAGCATCCGTGACATCAAAGCCGAACTGCGCGAAGCCGAAAAGAAAGTCAAAAAGCTCCCAATCATCGAACAAGACTTGCTGCGCCTGACCCGCGACGTCAAGGTCGACAGCGCGCTTTACACCAATTTGCTCAACAGCGCCCAACAACTGGGCTTGGTCAAAGAAGGCAAAGTCGGCAATGTCCGCATCATCGACAAAGCCGTGGTCCCCGAAACCCCCATCAAACCCAATCGTTCGTCCATTGTGGGCATCTCGGCATTGCTGGGCTTGTTGGCCGGTTTGGGCCTGGCCTTCTTGCTCAACAGCCTGCGCCCCGGCATCAAAAACGCCGAAGAACTCGAACACCGCTTGGGCCTGAACGTGTTTGCCACGATTCCCCTGTCTGCGGCGCAGCAGCAGCTCGACATTGACGCCATGGCCAAAAAACCTGGCACCCACCTGCTGGCCAGTTTGCGCCCCAACGAAGCGGCCATCGAAAGCCTGCGCAGCCTGCGCACCGCCTTGCAATTTGCCATGCTCGAGGCGCCCAACAACATCGTGCTCATCACCGGCCCCACGCCCAACATTGGCAAGTCCTTCACCGCCGCCAACTTTGCAGCTGTGTTGGCCGCAGCGGGCCAACGCGTGTTGCTGATCGACGCCGACATGCGCAAAGGCCACGTCAACCAGTTCTTTGGTCTGGCACGCGGCATGGGCTTCTCCGAGCTCGTCACGGGCACACAAGTGTTGGACAAAGTGCTGCACCGCAACGTGGTACCGGGTCTGGACTTCATTACCACCGGCACCATGCCGCCCAACCCGGCCGAGCTGCTGATGTCGCCCGCCACACAAGCGCTGTTCAAGAGCTTGTCGGCGCAATACGACTTGGTGCTGATTGACAGCCCCCCCGTGCTGGCCGTGTCCGACACCGCCATCTTGGCTCCGCAGGCCGGCACCACCTTCTTGGTGGTCCGCGCCGATGTCTCGACGCTGGGTGAAGTGCAAGAAGCGGTCAAACGCATTGCGCAATCGGGCGAAACAGTCAAAGGCATCATCTTCAACGGCCTCGACATTTCCAAGCGCCGTTACGGCTATGGCTACGGTTATGGCTACGGCTACAAATACAAGCGTTACGGCTACCGCTACCAGTCCTACAACTACGGCCAAGACAAACCCAGCAAGTGATCTTCACCGATCCGAACCCTGTCCCTTGTAGGAGCGACGCCCTCGTCGCGATCAGCGTCGCAGACCACGAAAAATCGCCCCGAGGGCGGGGCTCCCACATAACTCCCCGCCTCCAGCCCTGATTCCCCCAAATCAGGGCACAAAAAACCCCCCCAAACATGACCACCCCCCACACCCTAGGGATCGTCACCACCGCCTTTGTGGCCTCATTCTTGGTCGCCGTCTTTTTGGTCCTCACCCAAAAATTCCACGGCCGCTACAGCAATGACGAAACCCATGGCGTCCAAAAATCACACCGCACGGCCACACCGCGCATCGGTGGCGTGGCCATCGTGTTCGGTTTGATTGTTGCTTGGGCCATGGCCGACGCGCTAACTCAAGCCATTTTGGGACCGTTGCTGTTGGCCGGTTTTCCTGCATTTGTATTCGGCCTGGCCGAAGACCTGACCAAAAAAATCGGCGTCATGCCGCGTCTGTTGGCCACCTTTGCATCGGGCATTTTGGGCTGGTGGCTCACGGGCGTGTCGCTCACCTCGGTGGACATTCCTTTTCTTAACCCCTTGCTCAGCATCACCGTGATCTCGGTCTTGTTCACCGCCTTTGCCATTGGCGGGGTGGCCAACGGCATCAACATCATCGACGGCTACAACGGCCTGGCCAGCGGTTTTGTCACACTGGCGCTCATGGGCATTGGTGCCATTGCCCTCGATTCGCAAGACATGGGCTTGTCGGTGGCCTGCTTTGCACTTGCCGCGGCGTTCATGGGTTTTTGGTTGGTCAACTGGCCCTGGGGCAAATTGTTCTTGGGCGACGGTGGCAGTTACTTTGGCGGTTTTGCTTTGGCCTGGGCCTGCGTCATGCTCATCGAGCGCCACCCCGAAATCACCGCCTTTGCCCCGCTGCTGGTGTGCATTCACCCCGTGACCGAAGTGCTGTTCAGCATCTACCGCCGCAAACTGCGCCGCAGCCACATTGGCCACCCCGATCGCCTGCACCTGCACAACCTCATCATGCGCCGCATTGTGCGCAGCCGCCTCAAAGTCAAACCTCAGCTGAGCAACCCTGCTGCTGGCTTGTTGTTGGCCCTCATGTCATTGCCCGCCATTGTGGTGGCCTACGCCGTGCACGACAGCATCGTCTGGGGTGCCACCATGAGCCTGGTGTTCATGCTGGGTTATGTTGCGCTGTATGCCCGGCTGGTGCGCTTTCACTGGTGCTCACCGTTGGCCTTTCTGTTGTTCAAACCCACACCTGAAGCTAACCCGGTCCGATGACCTGAGCATCATTTTCTTTGTAGGAGCGACGCCCTCGTCGCGATAAGCCCAGCAAACCACAACCCATCGCCCCGAGGCGGGGCTCCCACAAAATGCAGAGCATCCCTTGTAGGAGCGACGCCCCCGTCGCGATAAGCCCAGCAAACCACAACCCATCGACCCAAAGTCGAGGCTAGCACTCCTGAAGCTACTCAGTGCCTGGTCAAAAACACACCGTCAATTTCTCATTGTCAGCAGCATTTATGTTTCCCTTAACCATCGTTCATCAAAGAAGGAGTTTCCAAATGAAAGCCATTCAAAACAAACTTGGCCTGATCGCCATTTGCGTCGGTGCACTCACCTTGGTGGCGTGCGGCGGGGACAGCGCCACGGTGCCATTGACGCTTCGCGGCGTTGCGGCCACCGGTCTGGCCATCGACGGCGGCAGCGTGGACGTGCGGTGCGTTTCTGGCACAGGCACAGCCACGACCTTGGCCAATGGTTCATACACCGTCAACGTCCAGAACGGCCAAGGCCCTTGCTTGGTCACGGTGACCAAAGGTGCTGTGGTGCTGCGCTCCATTTCACCCCGATCAACAACTGGCTCGGCCGTGGTCAACGTCACGCCTTTCAGTAACGCGATTGTGGATGCCTTGGTCGTTGCCAAAGGCGCTGGGTCGGTCACAGGCCTGATCAACAGCGCCACTGCGCCTTCTAACACTGAATTGACAGCCGCTGTGACTGCCGTTGTGACTCAAATCAACGTTGCTTTGGTTGCAGCGGGCGAGCCCCCCCTTGCCGCCAATACAGACTTGTTGAGCAGTCCCACTTACGTCGCGGCAACAGCCACTGCCCCAGGCATTGGTGATGCGACTGACAAAGCGCTGGACTTCTTGATCCCAGTAAACACAACGGCATTGCCACCCACGTTGGTCACCGCCATCACCACAGCCACCGACAACGTTGTTGCTCCTAATGCAACAGGCGCCACAGGCGGCAACTGATCTGTCCAATGTAGGAGCCCTGCCCTAGGGGCGATGGGTGGTGGATTGCAAGGCTTGATCGCGGCGAGGGCGCCGCTCCTACAAGGGAATGCCTGAATTTTGTAGGAGCCCCGCCTCGGGGCGATGGGTGATGGTCTGCAAGGCTTGATCGCGGCGAGGGCGCCGCTCCTACAAAGAGGGTGATCGGCGTCTTTTGTAGGAGCCCCGCCCCGGGGCGATGGGTGGTGGACAACGAGGCTTGATCGCGGCGAGGGCGCCGCTCCTACAAAAAAGCGCTCATGCAAACTTTGACGATCCGAATCCATCAATAAAACGAACTGAACCAACAACGAAAAACAATATGCGACCCAACCCCCTCACCACCAACCCCCACCGGCTCACGCTGTGCCTCACCCTGTGCCTGCACAGCTTGGCGGCCTACAGTCAAACGGCGGGCAGTGAGTTGGCGGGCAACAGTGCCGCATGGCGCATGTTGTCGCCATCGGGTTACACCGGGGCTATCAACACACCCACTGCGGCTGTGCAAAGTTGGGGAGTGGCCAATCTGGCGTGGACCAACAGCAACCCCGAATACGCCCGCAGCATTGACAAAGGCCACTTTGGCAGCATCAACG
>CAITSG010000405.1 GCA_903894995.1 uncultured Burkholderiales bacterium | reverse complement strand
GCATACCAGCTGAGCAGTCCGGCCAGCACCGAACTGAAAAACACCAGCAGTACAAGTACGGTCAAGTTCATTTCTGGAAAATACCAGAGCCAGATTTTGTTCAATGGCCAAGCGTAAAGGTAAACACCGTAAGAGATGTCAGGCCAACGATGAAACCCCAAAACGGTGGGACCGAACTTGGCAAAGTGCAAGATGGCGTAGCCCCCCAGCAGACACAAAGCGGGCTGGGCCGTCATCGTAAAAAACATCAACACACCCAACAGCAAGAGGCACACCCAGGCCAGGGATGACCGCCACGGCAATGCGTTTTCATACAGATAAAAGCACCCGCCATACGCAAAAGCCATGAGCAAACGAATCGTCAAATCAGACGGCAGGCTGGCCCAGCCCGAACGGTTGATGACGTGAACGACTGTGCAAAAAATGGCCAATGCCAGCCACACACTTCTTTTTTTCAAAAACCCCAGCAAGCCAAAAATCAAGGCGATGACATAACATTTGAACTCGTAAGAGATCGACCACATCGACCCATTCACTGCGGCGTAATGGCTGCCCTCAAACACCTGCGGAATGGCCGGCTGTTTAAGAAACAACAAGGATTTGAGGTATTCGCCGGATCTGAACTGCGCCCAGTAATCGCTGGCACCAAACAAAGGCCCGATCCACAAAGCACACACCAAAGAAGCGACCACAAAACCCGGGTAAATGCGCAAAATTCGGTGCGTCAAAAACACCGCCACCTGCGGCCGCTCTTGCCAACTCTTGATAATCAAATAGCCGCTGATGAGCAAGAAGCTTTGCACCGCCATCTCGCCAAAAGAAATCGTGCCAAAAATTTGCGTCAAAACTTCACGGCTTCTGTCACCGTCCTGAAGCTCAGGCGCGTGCGACAGAATCACCAAACTGGCAAACAAAAAGCGCAAGGCATTGAAGTTGTTGTTTTGATCGCGGGTAGGGCTCATAACGGTTATGGAAGTGATGCACCTTGGAACCTTGGACTGCCCACTGTAGCGGCGGTGACCTTCACGACGCAACGGAGATTTTGTGAATATCTGGCTTATTTTATGAGCCGCCCTACAGCACATGCCGATCGAGCTGCGATGGAAACTTGGCGCAACAGCACTTTGGCGGTGTACGTCAGCCGTGGCGCCACCCTTTGGGCTAAGAAGTTGCGGGCTACACGAACCACGGCCCCAAGGTCACGAATCAGGCCGGTCTGGGCTGGCCAGGGGGCAACTCGGCGCGCAGCGCAAAAGCCATTTGCAGCATGCCGGCCAACAGCCCCACCAACACGCCCACTTGCACGGCCCGGTTGTACGAACCCATGGCATCGAACACCAGACCGCCTCCCAAAGCGCCCAAAAAACTGCCCAGTTGGTGACTCATGAAAGCGATGCCGCCCAGCATGGCTTGCCAGCGCAGGCCAAAGGTTTCGCCGATGTAGCCGGTGACCAGAGGGGCTACGCCCAGCCACAAAAAGCCCATGATGGCGGCGAACACCAGCGTGTTCTCAGGCGTTGGCACCGACAGAAAATACCAAGCCAGACCGAACGAGCGCAGCACATAAATGCCGCCCAACAGCAGCAGCTTGTTGTAACGCCCACCCGCCCATCCGAAAAACAAGCTGCCCAAGACGTTGAAGCCTCCAATCATGCCCAGCGCTTGGGCGCTGAGCATCGGGTCCATGCCGCACAAATCGAGGTAGGACGGCAGATGTGTGGTCAGAAACACCAGCTGCATGCCGCAGACAAAATAGGCCAGCGTCATCACCGCAAAAGGCGGGTGTTTCAAGGCGAACCGGGCCATGTCGGGGGCATTGTCTTTTTCACCCAAGGGGGAAGGCGGCACTGGCAAAGCATCTACCCGACCCGCATACCAAGCTGCGGGCAAGATGATCAGGGCCATGACGACAAAACCACCCACGCCCACGCGCCACCCATAGTCCTGCGACAACAGCTGGCCGATGGGCGCCGCCATCAAGGCCCCCAACGAGCCTGCAGCGGACACGATGCCCAGCACCGTGCTGCGCAAGGCAGGCGACACAGACCTGGAGGCCACCGCCATCGCGATGGCCGATCCATTGCAGGCCATGGCCGCGCCTATGGCCACGCCAGCGCCCAGGATCACGCCCAACAGGCCTTGCGCCAGACACAGCAAAGTCATGCCCAAGATATAAAGCACCGCGCCGGTCATCATGAGGGGCCGGTAACCGATGCGCACAGCCAAAGCCCCAGCAAAGGGCTGCAAAAACCCCCAGGCCAGGTTTTGCACCGCAATGGCCAATGTGAACTCGGACACTGAAATGCCGATGTCCTGGGTCAAGGCCGGCATGAACACGCCCAAGCTTTGGCGCAAGCCCATGCTGACCGACAACATCAGCGCAGCGCCGATCAGGATGGGCAAGCCCGGGCGCAGTGCGGTCAAGAGGTTCATGGTGTGCTTTGGTTGTGCTTGAACACAATCTAACCGCACACACCCATGAACACTGGCCTTTATGCGACAGGCCCCGGGGTCATTCAAAGCTCAGTCAAAGATCTCGTGCAACCATGACTTTTGGCGTTTGTGGTGGTCACGGTCACCATGACGTCCATCGCCATAGCCTGCTGGGCGTTGCATGCCCAGCCCCGTGGGCGGTGCGTGCAGCGGCAGGGGCGATGCCGTCGGTGCAGCGGCCACGGCGCGGTCCAATAATTTGTCCAACTCACCACGGTCGAGCCAGATGCCTCGGCAAGCCGGGCAGTAATCGATCTCCACGCCCTGGCGTTCGGCCATGACGAGGGGGGTGTCGTTGCATGTGGGGCATTTCATGGTGATTCCTTTGAATTTAGACAAGCGAAGCATGGGGATCAGACCTTCATCCATTTCCCTGCACCGTCTGGCAGCGCACACCCTGAGCAAAAAAGGGCCAGAACCCGCCAATGTGCCTTGCGGTGAAGGTGAAATGTGGGCCGACTTTAAACGCCTGATTTCTCCCGTTAAAGCAGATAATGACTGATCAACACTCTTAGAATTTCTGCCCATGCGCACCACCTTCAACTACAAGCACCTGTATTACTTTTGGGTCGTGGCCAAGGAGGGTGGCATCACCCGGGCGGCCGACAAGCTCGACATGGCCGTGCAAACCGTGAGCGCCCAGGTGCGTGAACTGGAGCGGTCCCTGGGCTACGCCTTGCTCAAACCCGCCGGACGCGGCTTGGTGCTGACCGATGCGGGTCTGGCCGCCATGCAGCAAGCCGACCAGATTTTTCAGTTGGGTGAAAACCTGCCCGCGCTGGTGCGCGATGCGGTCAGTTCTCCCACCGTCCGACTGGCCGCGGGCATCTCGGACGGCTTGCCCAAACTGGTGGTGCGCCGCATCATGCAGCCCGTGATGAGTGAACCTCATTTGCGCTTGCTTTGCCATGAAGGTGAATTCGACGAGCTGCTGGGTGACCTGGCCCTGCACCGTTTGGACGTGGTGCTGTCAGACCGCCCCGCGCCGGGCAACGCCAACATCAAGCTCTACAACCATGCGCTGGGCACATCCCCAGTCTCTTGGTATGGCACAGCCTCACTGGTCAAGTTGGCCAAAAAGAAGTTCCCGGCCAGCCTGGCCGAGGTGCCGGTGCTGCTGCCGACCGGTCACACCGCCGTGCGCGCCCGACTGGACCATTGGTTTGAACAGCAGGCCATCCGCCCGCGCATTGTGGGCGAATTTGAAGACAGCGCTTTGCTCAAGACCTTTGGCGAAAGCGGCATGGGGGTGTTCCCGGCCGCAGAGTGGGTGCACGACGAATTGTTGGCGCACTACGACGTGCAGCGCCTAGGCCCCTGCGAAGGCGTGAAGGAAAACTTTTTTGCAATCGGCACCGAAAAGAAAGTGCAACACCCTCTGGTGCAGCGGCTTTTGCAGGCCAGCGTCGCTGGCGCTTGAAACGCCGCAGGCTTTGACGCTGCAGTTTCAGACACCGCAGCTTCAGACGTGAAAAAGCCCCCAAGGCTTGTGGCCCTGGAGGCTGGTTCAGAAGCTTGACCGGAAGGTCAGCGCGTCAAGCTTTGGATGAACGCACACTCAACAACATGGTCACGGCCAGAATACCGACCACCACACCCAGCGAGATGCCCACCGGGATCTTGAACACATCGATCAGGCACATCTTGGTGCCGATGAACACCAGGATCACGGCCAGGCCGTAGTTGAGCAGGTGGAACTTGTTGGCCACTGCCGCCAGCAAG
>CAITSG010000404.1 GCA_903894995.1 uncultured Burkholderiales bacterium | reverse complement strand
GCCCATCATGCCCGCGCCCAAGATGCCCACTTTTTGCGGCTTGTAGCGCGGTGCAGCCTTGGGGCGGCTTTGGCCACCCTTGATGCTGTTCATGTTGAAGAAAAAGGTGTTGATCATGTTGCGCGCCACCTGGCTGGTCATCAGACCTGCGAGGTAACGGCTTTCGATGCGCATGGCGGTGTCAAAGTCCACCATCGCGCCCTCGACCATGGCGGCCAACGCCGCTTCGGGTGCGGGATACAGGCCGCGTGTTTTTTGTTTGAGCACTGCAGGGGCCACGCTCAGCATGCCCGCGATCTTGGGGTTGCTCGGCGTGCCGCCGGGCATTTTGTAGTCCTTGCGGTCCCACAGGTGTTGGGCGGCTTCGGGCTGGCCTTGGCTTGCCGCGATGTGCGCCAGAGCGCGGGGGCGCAGCTGGTCGTCGCTGGCCACGATCTCGTGCACCAGGCCCAGCTTTTGCGCCTCTTCGGGGCCAAAGAGTTTGCTTTCCAGCACATAGGGCTGCGCGGCCAGCAGGCCCAGCTGGCGCGTCATTTTGGTGATGCCACCACCACCGGGAATCAAGCCCAGCGTGACTTCGGGCAGACCAAACTGCGTTTTGGGGTTGGACGTGGCGATGCGGTAGTGACCGATCAAGGCCACTTCCCAGCCGCCACCCAGGGCCGAGCCATTGAGGCAACTGACCACCGGCACACCCAGCGTCTCGATGGTACGAAAAGCTTTTTTGATGCCTTCGATCTCGACAAAGACACGCGGGCCGTCCGAGGCTTGCGAGCGCATCACGCCTTTGAGGTCGGCCCCCGCAAAAAACGTGGACTTGGCCGAAGCCAGGATGATCCCTTTTAAAGACGCCTTATCTTTGGCCACCTGCTCAGCCGCCTGGGTCAGGTCGGCCTGCCATTGCAGGCACATGGTGTTGACCGGCGAGCCCTGCTCGTCAAAGGTGATGGTGGCGATGCCGTCCGCCAGTTCGTAGCGCAGTGTTTTCAAAATCATTTTGGTGTCTCCCTATCAAACGCGTTCAACGATGGTGGCGATGCCCATGCCGCCGCCCACACACAAAGTGGCCAAGCCGTAACGCAGTTGGCGGCGGTGCAGCTCGTCAATCAGGATGCCCAAAATCATCGCGCCCGTAGCCCCGAGCGGGTGGCCCATGGCGATCGCGCCACCGTTCACGTTCACCTTGTCATGCGGCACACCCATCTCTTGCATGAACTTCATGGGCACGGCGGCAAAGGCTTCGTTGATTTCAAACAAATCGATCTGGTCAATCGTCAGCTCCGCCTTAGCCAGCGCCTTGCGGGCCGCTGGCATGGGGCCAGTCAGCATGATGGTCGGGTCGGCCCCTGACAAGGCCACCGACACGATGCGGGCACGCGGTGTGAGGCCGTGGGTTTTGCCTGCGGCCTCCGACCCGATCAGCACCGCCGCTGCGCCGTCCACGATGCCGGACGAGTTGCCTGCGTGGTGCACATGGTGGATGCGCTCGACCTGTGGGTAACGCTGCAAAGCCACCGCGTCAAAGCCCATCGCGCCCAGCTGTTCAAACGAGGCTTTGAGTCCACCCAGCGTTTCCACCGTGGTCTGGGGTTTGATGAATTCGTCTTGCGCCAAAATGACTTGGCCCAGCTTGTCTTTGACCGGCACGACCGAGCCGTCGAAATAGCCCGCCGCACGCGCGGCCGTGGCGCGCTTTTGCGACTCGACCGCGAAGGCATCCACATCGTGGCGGCTGAAGCCACTCATGGTGGCGATCAGGTCAGCGCCGATGCCTTGGGGCACAAACAACGTGGCACTGTTGGTTTCGGGGTCTTGCGCCCAAGCCCCGCCGTCCGCACCAATCGGCACGCGGCTCATGCTCTCCACGCCACCAGCGACGACCAGGTCTTCCCAGCCGCTGCGCACTTTCATGGCGGCCATGTTGACCGCCTCCAGGCCTGAGGCGCAAAAGCGGTTGAGCTGCACGCCCGAACAGCGCCAGTCCCAGCCGGCAGCCAAAGCCGCCACTTTGGGGATGACCGAGCCTTGCTCGCCAATGGGCGAAACCACGCCCATGACCACGTCGTCTACCGCAGCGGTGTCGAACTGGTTGCGGCTTTGCAACTCGCGCAACACGCCCGACAGCAAGCTGATGGGCTTGACTTCGTGCAGGCTGCCGTCTTTTTTGCCTTTGCCACGCGGTGTGCGTATGGCGTCATAAACAAATGCTTCGCTCATGAATGTCTCCTGGGGGTCATCAAGGGGTTTGCCCTGTGTTGTGGGGTTGTGCATTCAGTATAGACTTTTACCAAGCAAACGCTTTGCATAAATAAAACCCCAAGTCCTGAAGGTGACACCATGATTGAACGCACACTCTTTACCCCCGACCACGAAGCCTTTCGCGACAGCTTTCGCCGCTTCATGGACAAGGAAATCGCCCCCCACCACGAGGCCTGGGAAGAGCAAGGCTATGTGGACCGCGCCGTCTGGAGCAAAGCCGGTGAGAACGGCTTTTTGTGCATGACCCTGCCCGAAGCCTATGGCGGCTCAGACGCCGACAAGCTGTATTCGGTGGTGCAGATGGAAGAACTTTCACGCGCAGGCTTCACCGGCATTGGCTACGGCCTGCACACCGAGATCGTGGCCCCTTACATCCTGCATTACGGCACCGAAGCGCAAAAGCAAAAATACCTGCCCAAGCTGGCCAGCGGCGAGATGGTGGGCGCGATTGCCATGAGTGAGCCGGCTGCGGGCTCGGACTTGCAAGGCGTCAAAACAACAGCGATGCTTCAGCCGGATGGCACTTACCTGATCAACGGCAGCAAGACCTTCATCACCAACGGCTGGCACGCCGACTTGGTGATTTTGGTGGCCAAGACCGACCCGGCTGCCGGGGCCAAGGGCACCAGCTTGTTCCTCATTGAACGCGGCATGCCGGGCTTTGAAAAAGGCAAGCGCCTCAAAAAGCTGGGCCTCAAAGCGCAGGACACGTCTGAATTGTTTTTTGACAACGTGAAGGTCAGCGCCGACCAGCTGCTGGGTGGCACGGCCATGCAGGGCAAGGGCTTTATTTGCCTGATGGAACAGCTGCCTTGGGAGCGCTTGCAAATCGCGATTGGCGGCATCGCCGCAGCGCAAGCGGCGATTGACTGGACGGTGCAATACGTGAAAGACCGGAAGGTGTTTGGCCAGGCCGTGGGCAACTACCAAAACACCCGCTACACCCTGGCCGAGTTGCAAACTGAGGTGCAGGTGGCGCGTGTGTTTGTAGACAAGTGCACCGAATTGCTGCTGCAAGACAAGCTCGACACGGCGACGGCCAGCATGGCCAAGTACTGGTGCTCGGACCTGCAATGCAAAGTGATGGACGAATGCGTACAGTTGCACGGCGGCTACGGCTACATGTGGGAATACCCCATCACCCGCGCCTATGCCGACGCCCGCGTGCAACGCATCTACGGCGGCACCAACGAGATCATGAAAGAAGTGATCTCGCGCAGCATGGGTTTGGCAGGGCGCTGAGCAGATGAGCGAACTGGCGGAGCCCAAACGCGCACGCGGTCGCCCTCGCAAAACCGAGGACGAACGCGACGATGGCAACAGGCGTCAGGCGCTCATCTCGGCAGCAGCGCAGCTGTTTCACCGCAAGGGTTATGACGCCACCAGCACCCGCGAAATCGCAGCGCTGGTGGGCATGCAGCCGGGCTCGCCGTTTTATCACTTCGGCAACAAACAAGACCTGTTGCTGGCGGTGATGGTGGAAGGCATGAAGCAGGCCAGCCAGCGCCAAGAAACCGCCCGCGCGGGTCTGGCCGATGACCTGCTCCCACGCGAACAATTGCGCGCACTGATCCGCAACCAGTTCGATGTGCTGCTGGGGCCTGACAGCGATTTCATCCCGGTGATGCTGTACGAATGGCGCTCCCTGAGCGCCGAGCAGCGCCAGACCATCACGCAAATCAAAGACGACTACGAAGCCGCCTGGACGCCCGTGTTG
Source organism: uncultured Burkholderiales bacterium (assembly GCA_903894995.1). GTDB lineage: Bacteria > Pseudomonadota > Gammaproteobacteria > Burkholderiales > Burkholderiaceae_C > Limnohabitans_A. The sequence continues at coordinate 3,654 of CAITSG010000404.1, read as the reverse complement.
CAAGCGCTGCACGCCAGCGGCCAGTTGCAGGCCCCGGTGCAGCTGGCACGGTTGATGATTTTTGGCGCGCTCAATTGGGCGGTGCAGTGGTACCAGCCACCGGCACCGAAAGCCAAACAAAAAAGCTCCCCACGCGCATCGCTGGACGATTTGACCGATGCTGCACTGGCCTTGTTTTTGAGGGACCTCACATGACAACCCCCACGCCTTACCGCTCTGTATTTGCACCCGGGCTCCTCAGCGGCCAAGTCATCTTGGTCACCGGCGGCGGCTCGGGCATCGGCCGCTGCACCGCACACGAATTGGCCAGCCTGGGCGCGCATGTGGTGCTGGTCGGCCGCAATCCTGAAAAGCTTTCCAACACTGCGCAAGAGATCATGGGCGACGGTGGGCAAGCCAGTTGGCACAGCTGCGACATCCGGCGCGAGGACGATGTGAAAGCCATGGTCGCACAGGTGGTACAGCAGCACGGCCGCATCCACGGCCTGGTCAACAACGCGGGCGGGCAATACATCTCGCCACTGGCCAAGACCAGCGCCAAAGGCTGGCAAGCCGTCATCGACACCAACCTCACCGGCGGCTTTTTGGTGGCGCGTGAGTGCTTCAACCAAAGCATGCAACAGCATGGCGGCGCGGTGGTCAACATCGTGGCCGACATGTGGGGCTCGATGCCGGGCATGGGCCACAGCGGCGCGGCGCGCGCGGGCATGGTCAGCTTTACTGAAACAGCGGCGCTCGAATGGGCCGCACAAGGTGTGCGCGTCAACGCCGTGGCCCCCGGCTACATCGCCAGCAGCGGCATGGACCATTACCCGCCCGAAGCTGGACCCATGCTGCGCGCCATGCGCAACACGGTGCCGCAAGGCCGCTTTGGCACCGAGGCCGAAACCTCGGCCTCGATTGTGTTTTTGCTCTCGCCCGCAGCGAGTTTCATCAGCGGCACCGTGCTGCGCGTGGACGGTGCTCGCCCCCAAATGCGCATGGGCTGGCAGCAAGCTATAGCCCAAGCCGATGTGCAACAACGCGAAGCAGTCAAACCCTTTGACGGCTTTCACCGCGCCGTGACCCCCAAGGTTTTCCAATGACATTTGAATCCACCTGGAACCCGCACAGCCCTGTGGCGCAGCAGCGGCGCGAAGCCGCACTGACCCGTTTGGCCCAGTGGCAAGCCTTGCAAGACCGCGCAGCGCAAGCCTCGGCCCAATCCAAACCCGTTTTCGACAAACGCGGTCAGTTGCTGCCGCGTGAACGAGTGGCCTTGCTGCTGGACCCGGGCGCACCTTTCTTGCCACTGTGCGCTTTGGCAGGCTTCATGCAAGACACACCCGACCCCGCCAAGTCGGTGCCCGGCGGCGGCATGATAGCGGGCATCGGCTTCATCAGTGGCGTGCGCTGCATGGTGGTGGCCAGCGACTCGGGAATCGAAGCCGGGGCCATTCAGGCGCGGGGCCTGGAAAAGATTTTGCGCGTGCAGGAATTGGCGCTCGAAAACAAGCTGCCTTTTGTGCACCTGGTTGAAAGCGCCGGGGCCAACCTGATGCAATACAAGGTCGAGGGCTTTGTGCTGGGCGGCAGCCTGTTCCGCAACCTGGCACGTTTGTCAGCGGCGGGCTTGCCGGTGCTCACGGTGCAACACGGCTCGGGCACGGCAGGCGGAGCCTACATGCCGGGCCTGAGTGACACCGTGATCATGGTGCGCGGCCGCTCGCGGGCCTTTCTGGCCGGGCCACCTTTGCTTAAAGCCGCCACGGGCGAAGTGGCCACCGAAGAAGAACTGGGCGGAGCCGAGATGCACACCAGCGTGTCAGGTCTGGGCGAGTACCTGTGCGAAGACGACCGCCACGCGCTGGGCACCGCCCGCGATGTGGTGGCGCGTTGGGACTGGGCTGCTCACAGCACGCAACGCAAAGACAACAACACGGTCAAGCCCCCGCGCCTGGACGCCGAAGAGCTGCTGGGACTGATGCCCGCCCACCACCGCGAACCCATCGACATGCGCGAAGTGATCGTGCGCTTGGTCGATGACTCGGATTTTCTGGAGTTCAAGCCCCTATTTGGCGCGGCCACCGTGTGCTCGCAGGCGCGCATCGGCGGCCACGCGGTCGGCATCATCAGCAACAACGGCCCCATCGATGTGGCCGGGGCCAACAAGGCCACGCACTTCATCCAGTGGATGTGCCAGCTGGGCCACCCCATCGTTTATTTGCAAAACACCACCGGCTACATGGTGGGCAAAGACAGCGAGCAAGGCGGCATGATCAAACACGGCTCCAAGATGATTCAGGCCGTGACCAGCGCCACCGTGCCGCAAATCACTATCCAGTGCGGGGCCTCGTTTGGCGCGGGCAATTACGGCATGTGCGGCCGGGGTTATGCGCCACGCTTTTTGTTCAGCTGGCCTGGGGCCAAGACGGCCGTGATGGGCGGCGAGCAAGCGGCACGCACCATGCAGATCGTGGCCGAAGCGGGCATGGCCCGCAAAGGCATCACGCCCGACCCCGAGAAAATGCAGGCCCAGTTCGACAAAATCGTGGCCCTGTTTGAAGCACAAGCCGACGCCTTTTACACCAGTGGCTTGGTGCTCGACGACGGTGTGATCGACCCGCGCGACACCCGCAGCGTGCTGAGCTTTTGCCTCGACACCTGTGCCGAGAGTGCAGCACGCCAACCCCACGCCAGCACGTTTGGCGTGGCCCGCATGTGAAGGCCCAGACATGGCCACCGATTTGAAACACATGCTCCCGCTGGACGCGGCCCACCAGTTGGGTGAGCAACTCGCAGCGGCGGGGGCTTCGGTACATCGGGGCCAATGGCAAAAGGCCATGGGGGCCGACTTTGAAGCCCTGGGCCTGATGGACCGAGGCCGCCGCCTGGCCCAAGTGATGGCCACATTTTTACCGCCAGACTTTGCAGAGGCCGCCCCTATGCTGGTGGGTGCCATGGGCCGCCCTATGGGGCTGGACAAACACGGCGAGCCCACCGCCAGTGGCGATGTGCCCAGCAGCTTCTTTTACCTGCCGCACAGCATGTACATCGCCGAGCATGGTTTGGCCAACTTGACCGAAGCCATGCAGGCGCAGCACGCGCTGACCCAACGCTTCACCGCCGAATTCAGCCTGCGACCGTTTTTGCAGCAACACACCCAGGCCACTTTGGCGCACCTGGCGTTGTGGGCGCAAGACGACAACGCACATGTACGCCGTGCCGTGAGCGAAGCCACACGGCCCCGCTTGCCTTGGGCCGCACGCTTGCCCGACTTCGTGCGCGACCCCACACCGGTGCTGCCCTTGTTGGCCCGCTTGCGCGACGACCCCTCGGCGTATGTGCGCCGCTCGGTCGCCAACCACCTGAACGACATCGGCAAAGACCACCCGGAGTTGCTCACCGGCTTGGCACGCCAATGGCTGGACGATGCGCCGGTGCCTGCCATGCGGCAAAGCTTGCTGCACCATGCGCTGCGCACTGCCATCAAGCGCGGCGATGCACAGGCCCTGGCCTTGTTGGGCCACGGGGAACAGTCAGTGCTACAGATTCAGAGCGCCAACATCACCCCATCAAAAGCCCGCATCGGTGAAAGCGTCAACCTGCACTGCACCCTTTACAACCCCACTGCACAGGCGGCCAGCGCTCTTGCCGATTGGCGGGTGTTTTACG
>CAITSG010000403.1 GCA_903894995.1 uncultured Burkholderiales bacterium | reverse complement strand
GCAGCAGGTTTAAAACGACGCAAATCAGAGGATGTCAGCTCACGGACATCACCCGACGCATCAGTCAACGGAACGCGCTTGCTCGTCATAAATCTTGACCTCTCTGGAGTTGGCTTTTCCAAAGCTGATGACACGAATGCCATCAAGTGCCGGCGTGAAACACAACACATGCAAACCTTCGCACAAAAACCCCAAAGCCACGTACCGTGGTTCGGGATAGACCTTGCGGATGTCTTGATCAATCAACGCCGTAGCAAAGTCGATGCTTGTCACCCCGGGCTTGACCGGGGGTCCATCTCCACCTGTCACCCCGGGCGAAAACCCGGGGTCCATGACTTCACGGTGCATGGATACCGGTATCTGTAGCTCATCTGCTCAAGAGCGAAACCAACTCTGCCACTCGGCTTCAATCGCATCGAACACCAACTCGGGCACCGTATCCGCAAATTTTTTACGGCGATTGGCCGAAACCTTGCCATCATTTTGCAGACACGCCAGCACCAAGATTGTTAAGTCGTTGCCTCGCACATCAAACCGCTCATTCACGGCCTTGAAAATCACATCAAACTGCGCCAAAAACTCGGCTTCATCTTTCAGATCGATGTTCAATGCTTGTTGAGCCATGTCCAAGCCAAATGCCACACACGCGGTGGCATCCCAATACCGGTACACCGATGCATCTGACTTGAACCGAAAATCAAACTCGTCATCGCCCAGCCACGTCACATCCCACGCTTGGCGTGCTGGCCTGGAGAAGCTTTGCAAAGCTTCGAGGTACTGCCCTTCATTGCGTTTCATCGCCACCGACACGGGCAACAACAAACCGTTGCCCCACTGCCCCGATCGGCACAACGCATGGTGAAACAAAAACCTGGACAAACGACCATTCCCGTCCATGAAGGGGTGAATGAACACAAAGGCAAACGACACCACAGCCGCACACACCAATGGGTCGATCTGCTTGGGCGCGTCGTTGGCAAACGCCAATAAATCGTCCATCAAACCTGGCACCCACTCAGGTGGAGGCGGCACATACGTCACACCCACTGCACCACGCAAAGGCCCACGCAACCAGTTTTGCTGGTGGCGATACTCTGCAGCAAGGTCCAAGGGGTTGGTCATGCACACATTTTGCAAAGCCACCAAATACGGCTCGTCCAACAACTCCGCTTGACTCGCCTGCTTTAAAAGCGCGACAAAAGCCTCGGCCTTGGTGTGTGATGGCAACTCTTTTTCTATGGCAAACGAACTTTGCGTTTCATGCAAATACGCCCAGGACATGGCTCGTTCTGCAGCCATAGGCGCTAGCGCCGCCACAAAACGATGGGCATTGCTCAAAATATCTGCAGCCAACAAGGCCTCAATGGCTGGCGTACGCTGGACCGTCACACAATACGACAGGCTCCCCAGGCCATTGAAATTCACCCGCCACTTGGCATTGCGTGCGCCCTTGGTGGTGATGTAGCGGCTGGCATCAAACACATCCACTGTGGGCCCAGAAATGACGGGCAGGCCTTGCAACTGCGTGTCGTTAAAAAACTCCCACAAGAAACACGCCACACGGATATAAGCCCCCGTTGGCGCAGCATGGATACCCACGACCAGATCGTGCGCAGGCACCTTGGGCAGCGCTTGGGCCAGCACCTGCAGATTGACCCCTTCATGCTTGAGCGCAAACAACACATGGTCTAACAGCGTTTGTGTTTTGCTGGCCACTTGAGCAGGCACCAACAAACCATTGGCAGTGACAGTGACTCGGGTCACCGCCCCAAGCCTGGCATGCGTGACGGGCTCAAATGCTGTCAGCCTCAAATGCGCATGAAGGTAAGCGTAACCTAGGAGGCTCATATTTTCTTCCGGAAGACAGGATTTTCTTAAAAAATCATTATCTACCGAATTTTTTCTTAATCAACTTGTCACCCCTTAGCCACTTGTCGCCTGTCACCCCTTGCCACCTGTCACCCCGGGCGAAGACCCGAGGTCCATGCCCTGTCACCCCGGACTCGATCCGGGGTCCATCTTCGAACACCACCCCCCCAAAAAAACCACAACATCAATCACGGCGAAACCATGCCGCAACTGCCGCTTGCTGCCAATACCCCACCATCTCTTTGAACGCACGCCCACTGCCATCCAAAGCATGGGCATCCGGCAGCCAATTCATGCGTGCATTTGGACTGCCCACCTCGTGGTTGGTGGCCACGGGATGCACAAGCAGGCCTTGTTGCTCAAACAGATGCAAGGCCCGGCGCATGTGCAAGGCCGATGTGACCAGCAAGACCTTTTGAATGCCGCGCTCGCGCAAAAGCCTGGCCGACATTTCTGCGTTTTCTCGGGTATTGCGGCTGCGTTCTTCGGTGAGCAAAGCGGCCGCCGGCACACCCAAGTCAAGCATGAACTGGCGCATGCCCAAAGACTCGGCATACAAGGCCGCGGTCATGTCACTGCCACCGCTGAGCAACACCACGCCCCCCTATGTCACCCCGGGCGAAGACCCGGGGTCCAAACCCTGTCTGCCGCCGATCCCCAATTGGGCCAAGGGCGCATGGCGTCGGGCGGCTCCATGGTGCCGCCCAGCACCACCATGGCCTGGGCTGTGGGCACCTGGGTCAGAGGCAAGGGCGGATAAAGGGCTTCGAGCTGACCGCGAAGCCAATCCCTGGCCAAAGGCGTGGACCAGCACCACAACCATGCAAACGCCAGCACGACCAGCACACGCGCAGAGCGCCTGAGCCCTTTCAGGCCAAGAGCCCAGCCAGCGCCCAAACCAACAAGGCCGTGCCCAAAGGGGCGATTAAAAAAGTGATGAATTGGTTGAGCAGCAGCACGGCTTATGGTGAAAGCCCCGCCCCCGGGACGATGGGTGGTGGTCTGCGAGGCTTATCGCGACG
>CAITSG010000402.1 GCA_903894995.1 uncultured Burkholderiales bacterium | reverse complement strand
AATAGGGAATAAGCTGGCCAAGGGTGTCCAGCCCTTCCAGGGTGAACCCAGGGTCAGGGTGCCATCGCCTAAATGTTGGGTTTCGGTTCGGGTGACCAAAATGGGTGCCACCCGACGCGCGGCCACGGCACGCATGCGCGCAGCGCGCAGGCGCTCTTGCACTTCGTAAGGCATTTGTTCTAAGTTGGCCGATAGGGCACGCGCAACTTGCTGGCCAAACTGGTCTTCAGGGCGGTGGAGGATGGTCTTCATGGCGTTGATTTTTTGGCTTTTAATGCGCTGGCAAGGGTTTGGACGGCTCGAAAACAATGGGTTTTAACACTTCCTTCTGAACATCCCATGGCTGAGGCGGTTTCGGCAATGTCAAGCTCCTCCCAGTAACGCAGCAGGAAGGCTTCGCGTTGACGTGGCGGCAATTTTTCAATCTCGGCTTCGATTTCCGCCATGGTTTGGCTTTGAATCAAATTTTGCTCAGCGCTTTGCTGCAGTCCATCGGTGTTGGCAGCGCCCAAAAGCTCGAGCAGGTCAAAGCCATCGTCTTCGGCGTCTCCCTGTGCATCGCTGAAATCGATGAACATCGATTGTCGGGTTTTGCGCCGACGGAACCAATCCAAAGTGCAATTGGACAAAATTCGCTGAAACAGCAAAGGCAGTTCGCTGACAGGTTTGTCGCCGTAGTGCTCGGCCAACTTCATCATGCTGTCTTGCACGATGTCCAACGCCGCTTCATCGTCTCGCACATGGTAGAGCGAGCGCTTGAAAGCGCGTTTTTCCACACTTTGTAGAAAAAGAGAGAGTTCGCGTTCGGTGGCCAATTTGCGTGAGGGTTCCCTGTGACCTCAACGCCCGAGGGTCGTCAAAGGTTGAGGTGCGCTGGATTATGGCATTGAAGAATTTAGTTGAAAGATTGGGCCGTTGCGCTTGTTTTTTGATGCCATAATCACGCCTCAATTTTGGCAAACAGGTCTGGATTCGGCGTCAGTATGACGGCCCATGGTCCATGGCCCTAAGTCTTGACACCACCCCACAAGGGCCGGTGAAAAGGCACCCAAGGTTTTTCGTTTTCGAAGACTGAAAGGTTCATCATGGAAATCTCAAAAGCAGAAATCGCTTCTGCATCTGCCGCCGCGCTTGCTGGCCCCGAAGAATTGATGGGCGCCGAAATCATGGTCAAGTCCTTGCAGGCTGAAGGGGTCAAGTACCTCTGGGGCTATCCGGGCGGCGCCGTTCTCTATATCTACGACGCGCTTTACAAGCAAAACACCATTGAGCATGTTTTGGTGCGCCATGAACAGGCAGCCGTGCACGCCGCCGATGGCTATGCGCGTGCCACCGGCGAGGTGGGTGTGGCGCTGGTCACATCGGGTCCTGGTGTGACCAATGCCGTGACAGGTATAGCCACCGCTTACATGGACAGCATCCCGTTGGTGGTGCTGACGGGTCAAGTGCCCACACATGCGATTGGCTTGGATGCCTTCCAAGAATGCGATACCGTGGGCATCACCCGACCCATCGTCAAACACAATTTTTTGGTCAAAGACGTGGCCGATTTGGCCCTGACGATCAAAAAGGCTTTTCACATCGCCCGCACGGGCCGTCCAGGTCCTGTGGTGGTGGACATACCCAAAGATGTGTCCTTCAAAAAGACCCCCTACAGCGGTTACCCAGAAGATGTGACCATGCGCTCTT
>CAITSG010000401.1 GCA_903894995.1 uncultured Burkholderiales bacterium | reverse complement strand
CTGCGAGGATTTCGCGACGAGGGCGTCGATCCTACAGGGGAGTATCTGCTTTTTGTGGGAGCCCAGCCTCGGGGCGATGGGCGGTGGTCTGCGAGGGTGATCGCGACGAGGGCGTCGATCCTACAGGGGCGGCTTGTCTGCTTTTTGTAGGAGCCCCGCCTCGGGGCGATGGGTGGTGGTCTGCGAGGGTGATCGCGACGAGGGCGTCGCTCCTACAGGGTCGGATTGTCTGCCTTTTGTAGGAGCCCCGCCTTCGGGGCGGTGGGCGGCGGTCGGCAAGGTTCCACCGTAGCGTGAGAGCCGCTCCCACAGGGAGACATCCAGACCATACAGCGTTCAACATCCAAACCGGGCACTGTCAGCTGTTCCACGTGAAACACCTTCACGTCCACGGGCAAACCATCGATTTCGTCTTGGGGGTGCTTTCCCTTCATGGCCATCCACACCCCACTCTCGTCCAAGGCTGAGCGAGACCAAGTAACAAAATCAGGCAATGAGGCAAATGCACGCGAACAAATGACCTGATACGGGTCGGTCAAAGATTCCACACGCGCGTGCAAAGCACGCAAGTTGGGCAATTTCAGACTCACAGCCACTTGCTGCACAAAGGCGGCTTTTTTGGCCACCGTGTCCACACAAGTCACATTCAACTCGGGCATGCAAATGGCTAGCACCACCCCCGGAAGTCCCCCACCTGATCCCACGTCGAGAACTCGAGAGGCAGCTCTTTGGGTGTACCGGGTCAAAGGCCCCACCGCTGTCAGGCTGTCCAAAAGATGGTGAGTGAGCATGTCGGCAGGGTCGCGCAATGCGGTCAGGTTATAGACTTTGTTCCATTTCTCGATGAGTGCCACATAGCCCAACAAACTTTGAACTTGAACATCCGACAGGGTCAATCCCAAAGCCTCTGCGCCCAAGCGCAGCCCTGGTTCCAAATTCACACTCATGCAGTGACACCTTCATCGGCTTTCATGAAACCCTTGAACCCACCTTTCTTCAAGTGGATCAGTAAAAGGGACACACTGGCGGGTGTGATGCCCGATATGCGCGAAGCCTGACCCAGGGTTTCAGGACGGTGTTTGGCCAATTTTTGTCGCGCTTCTATCGACAAGGCAGCAACCTGCATGTAATCCAGACTCTCGGGCAAACGCAGGTGCTCGTAAAAAGCGGCACGCTCAACCTCACCCTTTTGTCGATCAATGTAGCCCGAGTATTTGGCCGCAATTTCCACCTGCTCAATCACGGGAATACTGAGCTCACCCAACGTTTCACGTGAAACATCGTTGCTGGACATGCGCCCTTCGTCCAAAGACATCAAGGCTTGATAACTGACATTCGGTCTTCGCAAGAGGTCAAACAGGTTGTGTTCATGTTCAATGGCCTTGCCCAGTACACGCTCAGATTCGGTGGCTGGCAGGTTGCGCGGGTTCACCCAAGTCGACTTCAGACGCTCTGTTTCACGTGAAACAGCGTCACGCTTGCGGCTGAAAGCGTCCCAACGGGCATCGTCCACCAAACCCATCAGACGACCCACTTCAGTCAAGCGGGCATCGGCATTGTCTTCGCGCAGCTGCAAGCGGAACTCGGCACGGCTGGTGAACATGCGGTAAGGCTCGGTCACGCCTTGGGTCACCAGATCATCAACCAACACGCCCAAATAAGCTTGGTCGCGTGCAGGCATCCAAGATGCTTCGCCCCGGCATTGCAGCGCGGCGTTGATGCCTGCGAACAAGCCTTGAGCCGCCGCCTCTTCATATCCGGTGGTGCCGTTGATTTGTCCAGCGAAAAACAAGCCATTGATCTGTCGGGTCTCAAAACTGTTCTTCAGGGCCCGAGGGTCAAAGTAGTCGTATTCGATGGCATAGCCGGGGCGCAGGATGTGACAGTTTTCCAAGCCCTTCATCGAACGCACCAGATCGTACTGGATGTCGAACGGCAAGCTGGTCGAGATCCCGTTGGGGTAATACTCGTGCGTTGTCAGGCCTTCGGGTTCGAGAAAAATCTGATGGCTGTCCTTGTCGGCAAAACGGTTGATTTTGTCTTCGACACTCGGGCAGTAACGCGGACCCACACCCTCAATTTTGCCGGTGAACATGGGGCTGCGGTCAAAGCCCGAGCGAATGATGTCGTGCGTGCGTTCGTTGGTGTGCGTGATCCAGCACGGCACTTGCTGCGGGTGCATCTCGGCCCGGCCCATGAAACTGAACACGGGCACTCCACCCTCTTCGTTCATGCCACCGGGCACGCCGTCACCCGGTTGCTCGCTGCATTGACTGAAGTCAATGGTGCGGCCGTCCAGCCGCGGTGGTGTGCCTGTTTTTAATCTGCCTTGTGGCAGATTCAATTCCTTCAAACGTGCCGATAAGCTGAGGGCTGGCGGATCACCCGCGCGGCCTGCCGCATAGTTTTGCAAGCCCACATGGATCTTGCCGTCGAGAAATGTGCCCGCGGTCAGCACCACAGTGCGTGAACGAAAATGAATGCCCACCTGCGTGACAGCCCCCACCACCCGATCACCCTCCACCATCAAATCGTCCACGGCCTGCTGAAACAGCCACAAATTGGGCTGGTTTTCGAGCATGCGGCGAATGGCAGCTTTGTAAAGAATGCGATCAGCCTGGGCACGGGTGGCGCGGACGGCCGGACCTTTGGAACTGTTGAGGATGCGAAATTGGATGCCCCCTTCGTCCGTGGCCAAAGCCATGGCACCGCCCAGCGCATCAACCTCTTTGACCAAATGGCCCTTGCCGATGCCACCAATGGAAGGGTTGCAACTCATCTGTCCCAGCGTCTCGATGTTGTGGCTGAGCAAAAGCGTTTGACACCCCATGCGGGCAGCGGCTAAAGCGGCCTCGGTTCCAGCATGGCCACCACCGACCACGATCACATCGAATTCTTGAGGGTAAAGCATGAAAAGTCCGCCTTGGATAAAGGCCAGTAAAGGGCGCTGCCTGCGCTGTGGGTCACCCTGCCATGGGGTCACTGAATCTGCTTATTTTACAGGCAGGTGTCGTCAAAAGGGTCCTCCTTCGCACACCCTTGAAGGGGTTCAAGCATGCGATGACACAGACAACGAAGGGATCCGGATCGCCCTGCATGGCTTTGGCAATGCAGGTGGCGTCGACGCCAAGCTGTTGGCCCAGACCAAGACCTCCGTGCGCGCGTTACAGGATCCCGACCACGGTACACAAAGCCGCGTCCAAGGTTTTGAGAATGCCGACCGCATGCCCGGTGCGCAGTCATAAAGCTTGAATCGCAACGCGCTGATTCTCGCCGCGCTGGCGCAGCAAATCACTGCCTCCAACGCCCATCAAATCCTGGCCCAGCTGGTGCACATCTTGTCTGCACGTGAACTGAGGAGTTTGTACCCCTGACAACTGCGGCTGATGAGAAGTCCAAGCTCGCTCGGGCTGTGCAGATGCGTCAACTGTCTCAGGTCTTCAAAGGCAAGGCGCCTGCAGCCTTGACCTCGCCCAAAGAAAAGCTGGTGTGCAGGTCTTTCACATTGGGAAGGTTGATCAACACATCACGGGCGAATTGGCTGAAAGTGTTCAGGTCCTTGCTGACCACCTGCAGCTCGAAGGTGCCGGTGCCACTGATGTAATGGCAAGACACGACTTCGGGAATTTTGAGAATGGCATCTTCAAGTTGACGTGTGATGTCGCCCCGGTTGCGCTCGGCATCCAGCCGCACAAAAGCCAAGACATCCAAGCCCACCTTCTGGCGGTCAATGTCGGCGCGGTAGCCTTTGATGACACCAGAATCTTCAAGCGCACGTACCCGGCGCCAACATGGCGCAGCAGACAAACCCACCCGCTGCGCCAACTCGGCATTGGTCAAGCGTCCATGTGTTTGCAGTTCATTCAAGATGGCCCAATCAAATTTGTCCAGTGTTTCCAAAATAAGCCTTTTTGAGCAAGATTCTTTCAAATCATAGGGCAAATCCTGTCACCGAAAGCAAGCACCTGTCGGCCACAGCGTCCTACACTGTGGATTCCTTTTCAGACGCAGGACAGACCATGAACGCCCCCTTGCCCGAATCGATTCGTCAGGCTTTAGAAACGGTAACGCTGGACGACAAATACAGCCTGGATGTCGGCCGCGCTTTCATGAGCGGCGTGCAGGCCCTGGTCAAACTGCCCATGCTTCAGCGACAACGCGATGCGCTGCAAGGCAAAAATACGGCCGGATTTATCAGCGGTTACCGAGGCTCCCCGCTGGGCGGCTACGACCAGTCGCTGTGGAAAGCCAAAGATCACCTCAAGGCGCAGCACATCGTATTCCAGCCAGGCGTGAACGAAGAGTTGGCAGCCACCGCTTTGTGGGGCACCCAGCAACTGGGCTTTGCACCACCAGGCACCAACAAGTTCGATGGCGTGTTCGGCATTTGGTACGGCAAAGGTCCGGGTGTGGACCGCTGCTCTGACGTGTTCAAACACGCCAACATGGCGGGCACCACACCTTGGGGCGGTGTGCTGGCCGTGGCGGGCGATGACCATGTGGCCAAAAGCTCCACAGCCGCGCACCAGAGTGACCACATCTTCAAAGCCTGCGGTCTGCCCGTGTTTTTTCCAGCCAGCGTGCAAGACATCCTGGACCAAGGCCTGCACGCGATCGCTTTGAGCCGATTTGCTGGCATCTGGTCGGGCATGAAAACGATTCAGGAAATCGTCGAATCAAGCGCCTCCGCGCACATTGATCCCGAGCGCGTACAGATTGTTTTACCCGAGTTTGTCATGCCCCCCGGCGGTGTGCACATCCGTTGGCCCGACACCGCATTGGAGCAAGAAGCCCGCTTGTTTGACTACAAGTGGTACGCGGCCTTGGCCTACATCCGGGCCAATAAGCTCAACCACAACGTCATCCGGGGGCCCAACGATCGGTTCGGATTGATTGCCAGTGGCAAGGCCTACAACGACACGCGTCAAGCCCTGCTCGATCTGGGTCTGGACGACGCCACCTGCCAACGGCTGGGCATACGGGTGCACAAAGTGGGGGTGGTCTGGCCCCTTGAAGCGCACACCACCCGCGAATTCGCCAGAGGTCTGCGCGAAATTTTGGTGGTCGAGGAAAAACGCCAAGTCATCGAATACCAACTCAAGGAAGAACTGTACAACTGGCGCGACGATGTGCGCCCCACCATCGTGGGCAAGTTCGACGAGGCCGATGGCGATACATCGGGCGGCGAATGGTCAACCGCCAATCCGACCGAACGCACTTTGCTGCGGGCCAACGCCGACCTGACACCGGCCATCATCGCGCGAGCCATTGCCAAGCGGCTGAAAAAACTGGGCATCGATGCCGACACCACCGCCCGCATCGATGCCCACTTGGCCGTGCTGGACGCCAAAGAAAAATCCCTGCAAACCCTGACCTTGGGTGCAGCCGCTGAACGCACCCCATGGTTTTGTTCAGGATGTCCCCACAACACCTCCACCAAAGTGCCCGAAGGCTCACGCGCCATGGCCGGCATTGGCTGCCACTTCATGAGCCTCTGGATGGACCGCAGCACCACAGGCTTCACCCAGATGGGGGGTGAAGGTGTGCCATGGTCAGGCCAGCAGCCCTTCTGCACCGACCAGCACATCTTTGCCAACATCGGCGACGGCACGTATTTCCACAGCGGCATATTGGCGGTGCGCCAGAGCGTGGCTTCGGGCGTGAATATCACCTACAAAATTTTGTACAACGACGCTGTGGCCATGACGGGCGGCCAAGCCATCGGAGAACGGCCTGAGGGACACAGCGTGGTGCAGATTGCCATGAGCATGAAGGCCGAAGGTGCAAGGCGCATCGTGGTGGTCACTGACGAGCCTGAAAAATACGAGGGCGTGGCTTTGGTTAACGATGTGCGTGTGTTCCATCGGGATGAACTTGACCGCGTTCAGCGCGAAATGCGCGAAATCAAAGGCACCACCGTCATCATTTACGACCAGACCTGTGCCACCGAAAAACGCCGCCGCCGCAAACGCGGCACCCTGGTAGACCCAGCTGTGCGCGTGATGATCAATGAAGAAGTGTGTGAAGGTTGTGGCGACTGCGGCGTGCAGTCCAACTGCCTGTCGGTGGAACCTCTCGAAACACCTTTGGGCCGCAAACGCACCATCAACCAAAGCACCTGCAACAAGGACACCAGCTGTCTCAAAGGCTTTTGTCCGAGCTTTGTCACGGTGGAAGGCGGAACGTTCAAAAAGAAAGCCAATTCAACCACCACGGCCATGAACCCGGCCAACTTGGGCACATTGCCAGAACCCACCTTACCCCTTATCCACGAACCATGGGGCATGGTGGTGGCGGGTGTGGGCGGTACAGGCGTCATCACGATCGGCCAGTTGTTGGGCATGGCGGCACACATCGAAGGCAAAGGCATCGTCACGCAAGACTCTGCTGGCTTGGCCCAAAAAGGCGGTGCCACCTGGAGCCACATCCTGGTGGCCAACGCGCAAGACGAAATCCGTACAACCCGCGTGAGCATGGCAGCGGCTGACCTCATCATCGGCTGCGACCCGATCGTGAGCGCCTCCAAAGAAACCACTTTGCGCATGCGCGCAGGCCGCACCCATGTGGCCCTGAACAGCAACAGCACACCCACCGCTGCTTTTGTGAAAAACGGCAATTGGCAAAACCCGGCCGAACAATGTGTTGCTGAAATAACCGCACAAGTTGGCGCATCGGGCATTAGCGCTTTTGATGCCGATGCCCTGGCCAAACAGCTCATGGGGGACACCATTTATGTGAACCCCATGCTGCTGGGCTATGCCTGGCAAAAAGGCTGGGTACCTTTACGCCGCGAATCTTTGCTCAGGGCCATTGAACTCAATGATGTGCAGGTCAAAAACAACCTGGCCGCTTTTGAATGGGGGCGTCATGCGGCGCACCAACTGGACGCGCTGATGCAAAGCATACAGCCGCTCCAAGTGATCCAGTTCAAGAAACGTGACAGCTTGGAAGACATCATTGCCGACCGCATGGCACGGTTAACTGACTACCAAAACAAGGCCTACGCCCATCTTTACCAAAACATCGTGGGCCGGGTACAAGCCACAGAAGCACCATTGGGCAAAACACTGTTGAGCGAAACGGTGGCGCGTCAACTGTACCGACTGATGGCCTACAAAGACGAATACGAAGTGGCCCGTTTACACACACAAACGGGTTTCTTGGAACGCATTCAAAACAGTTTTGAGGGCGACTTCAAAGTCAATTACCACTTGGCCCCACCTCTTTGGTCCAAACGCAACAGTCAGGGTGAACTGGTCAAGAAAAAATTCGGTCCTATCATGCTGACAGGCTTCAAGGTGCTGGCCAAACTCAAGGGCTTACGCGACACCAAACTGGATTACTTTGGCAAAACCGAAGAACGCCAAACAGAGCGGGCATTGATCCGAGAATACGTTCAACACATTGAAGATGTGCTGAACAACTTGGATACCGATTCACACGCCCATGCTGTCAGCGTGGTACGGGTACCTGAAAACATCAAAGGATTTGGTCACGTCAAAGAGCGCAACATCCGGGCTGCACGGAGCCTGTGGGCATCGCTTGTTAAAAATTGATTGAACATCCCATTGCACAAGGGCAAGCGCAATGGGACAACTTCAGCGCGATTCTGGCAACTCAATCTTGACTTCTAGGACTTCGAGGTTGTCTTGCCTTTCAAGATTGACCTTGATGTCTTCGATATTGATTTTGATGTATTTGCTGATGACTGCAACCAACTCGCGCTGCAAGTCAGGAAGGTAATCGGGCTCAGACGGGTTACGTCCACTGCGTTCGTGGGCCAAGATGATTTGCAAGCGCTCTCTGGCAACACTGGCTGTTTGCTTCTTTTCACCTATTAAAAAAGAAAGGAAAGACATGGCTTATTTGCCCCCAAACAGACGCTTAAAAAACCCAGTCTTTTCTGCATCAATGAAACGCATAGGCTTGTCTTCACCGAGAAAACGCTCAATCACGTCTTTATAAGCTTCAGCCACATCGGTGTTGGCCATATGGATCACGGGTGTGCCCTGGTTGGAGGCTTGGAGCACGTTTTCACTTTCTGGGATCACGCCAATCAAAGGAATGCGCAAAATGTCTTGAATATCCTGCAAAGACAACATCTGACCTTCTTCGACACGATGCGGGTTGTAACGCGTGATCAGCAAATGTTCCTTGATCGGATCAGTGCCATCGATAGCACGTTGTGTCTTGCTGCCCAAAATACCTAAAATGCGGTCAGAATCACGGACCGAAGAGACCTCTGGATTGGTCACCACCAAAGCCTCATCAGCAAAATGCATCGCCATCAAAGCACCTGTTTCGATTCCAGCAGGTGAATCACAAACAATGTAGTCAAAAGCCATGTCACTGAGGTCTTTTAAAACCTTTTCAACACCGTCCAGCGATAAGGCATCCTTGTCGCGTGTCTGTGACGCGGCAAGCACATAAAGGTTGTCACATTGCTTGTCTTTGATTAAAGCTTGATTGAGGTTGGCTTCGCCTTGGATCACGTTGATCAAGTCATAAACCACACGACGCTCACACCCCATGATGAGGTCAAGATTGCGCAAACCCACATCAAAGTCGATCACAGCGGTTTTAAAACCCTTCATCGCCAAGCCGGTTGAAAAACTTGCACTGGTCGTGGTTTTGCCCACACCGCCTTTGCCAGATGTCACAACAACAATTTTTGTCATGGTTTAACTTTCTAAGACCAAATAAAGAATCAGGATTTCAAAGCTGAAATCAACAACTTGTCGCCGTCTGGCCCCGTTTGAAGGCAGACTTGTGCCGCTTTGCCAAGCACATCGTTGGGCAAAGCGTGTTCACTGGTTCGGTATACACCCGCAATGGACAACAACTCAGGCTCCATATGTTGCGCAAAAATGCGTGCCTGGGTATTGCCACGAGCCCCTGCAATGGCTTTTCCTTTTAACGTGCCATAGACATGCACATGGCCATCGGCAATGAGTTCAGCGCCTGGGTTGACCGTGGCCAACATCACCAAATCACGACCCTTGGCATACACCTGCTGACCTGAACGCAAAGGTTTGTCGATGACCAAAGCGCCCAAAGGAACGTTGGGCATTTGTACAACAGGCGGTGTACTGGGTTCAGCCTCAGCCAAGGGCAAGGAACGCCTCACACGGGCATCGGAAGCATCAACCAAGCCCAAGGCCCTGGCCAGCTCCAAAAGTGGCCCATTGGCGCCTTTGATGCCCAAGGGAAGCAAGCTGTGTTGACGTAAAACTTGCATCAGAGACGAAAGATCCAAAAATTCGGGCGTTATGTCATCAAGGGCAGAGATGCCGCTCAAATCAATGATCACCGGTTCATTTTCAAAAAAACCGGGACTTTCAGAAAGTTGACGTGCAAGCGCTTGCGAAACCTTGTCGATCTGGGTGGTTTTGAGCAGCAAAGCCACCAAAGGCAAATCAGCGCTTTTGATGTCGTAACAGTGCAAGGATGGGTCTTCTGAAACGAGCGCCATGGTCAAATCAAGGAGCAAAAGACGCAAATTTTAACAGTACTGTGGTTTTTTGTTGTCTTAGTTAAGATTTATATCTTTAATTAGTCGTAGTAGATATGGTCAGGGTATGACTGTGGATAAGCATGATTAATCAAACCACGACAAAGACTTAGCGGAGCTTGTCGCTTGTGGGAGAGTCTGAACTTTGCTGTCACCGTTCGGTGAACAACTTTCAGCCGAGGTATCAAGCTGTGGATAAGTCATCACTTGTTCGATTTTTATACACAGGCTTTTCAACGATCAAGCCACCACTGAATGACGCCTTTGGCCATGAACCCAAGCATGCCAAATGCAAGCCCCAAAAAAATAACAAAAGTTCCGAACTTTCCCGCTTTGGATTCCCAAGCCAACTGCCCAATGATGAAAAGCATGTAGAGCATGAATGCACCAATGCCAATCGTTAAACCGAACCAGGCAAATTGTTCTTCTGAAAAAGACCACATCACAAGCCCCCTTGTCCTGTCATGCGCTCTTCGAGACCCGAAACATCCACCAATTGGCGATAGGCATGCCAACTCCCATGTCCAAGCATTGGAATGATCAAGATCAGCCCTAAAAAAAAGAACATCAAACCCAATAACGTGAAGCCCATGATCAAAAAGGCCCAAAGCACCATGGGCAAGGGATTCATCAGCACCGCTTTCCAGCTGGTCAAAACTGCCTGCAAAACCGTCACTTTCCGGTCAAGCAACAAAGGCATGGCAATCACACTCGATGCAAACATCGGCGCGGCCATCAGTCCCCCCAATCCCAGCCAAATTTCGAACAAAAAATGGTGGGGTGCCAACACCACATGGCGTACGAAATCCATAGGGGTATGAATGGGCATGGGTGCGAACAAGGTGATCAATGCCGAGGACGTGATGACCCAGCCTGTGGCGGCCAAAGCCAGCAGCAAGCCAAAACGGATCAAACACCAATAACTCTCCGGTTGTTGGCGATAACGCAGTTGCCATTGGGTCCATGTACGCACCAAGAGCTGAAAATTGACTTCTTCGCCACGTTCAATGGCGCGACTCATGGCATAAAGACTGGTGGCCAAAACAGGTGCAATCACCATAAATCCCGACAAACCACCGGCCAGCAACCAAAAACGGTCGTGTGCAAACCAGGAAATAAGAAATCCTGCAATGGCCAAAATCAAACCGTGCAAAGTGCTCAAGCAAGGTGCTTTGGAGAAATCCTTGAAACCCAGTGCCAACCATTGCAAAGGTTGGTCCATGGCAATGGGCAATATCGGGGGTAAAGAATGACCATTGGGGCCACGGGATGGAGGGGGTACTTTGAATGAGTGCATCAAAACAGCTTATCCAAACTTGTTCCTGCGCATTTGATGCAAGTCAAGACCAAAAAATCGAATGCAAAAAAAACTGCCCCGCAGGGCAGTTGTCATAAGACCCAAGCGACATCAATGGTGCTTGGCGTGATTCATTTTGGTGGCGTGCATGCCACCGTGCATGGGTGACATGTGACGCAAAGACTGTGCATCAAAAACTGTCTTTTGTTCTGCGCTCAATTGAGCGTAAAACAATTGCGTTGCTTCTAAGCGCTTTTGCATTTGAACATCACGCTGCTGACGCATTTTTTGCATCTGTTCAAGGCGTTCAGGGGTTGTCATTTTTTCAAACGCCGAACGATCTGGGCGGGCGGAGTGCTCTGGTTTTTGCATCGCTTGGGTAAAACTCTGCCAAGCCCCGTCTTGCTGGCTGGACAAGTTCAACTTGTCTTTCAGTTGAGCCAAATGCTTGGCATGACGGTCGACACCATGATGGCGCATGCTGTGAGGATTTGCTGTATCCGTTGCGGGTGGACTTTGGGCCCAACTCACGCTGGATACAACAAGGAACAAGCTCGCTGCAAGCAAGGACAAACGACTGGATTTCATGGAAAACACCCTTTCAGTGATGGAGTGATTGAAGTGTGCCCAAGCGATGTGTCTGCCCTGTGCTGTGCTTTGTAAAGATGAATAAAGCCTTTGAAGCTGAATTTAGACGTTTTTGTTTTTGCAGGTGTTGATGCCCAGCAAGTTATAAGGCGGGCACCAACCAATTAAACCTGTCGCTAAAGGAAGCAGCCCAACCCAACCCCAAGCGCCCACTGTGCCTGTTGCGGCCAAAGCCACCAAAATGATGCCTACTGAGATACGCAAAAAACGATCAATACCGCCAACATTGGATTTCATAAAAATTTCCTTGAACAAGTTAATAAATCAAACAACGCGATAGCCTTCATGGGCAATCACTTGCTGCAAAAACTCGCGCGCTTGTGTTGAATCGACTTCAACCTTGTTGAGCGTGCGGTCGATCACAATTTTGGCTTGCGGATCGAAAACGAGCAAGGCTTTGGTGATCGCTTTTTCACAATGACCACAGGTCATGCCTTGCACATCGAAAAACTGGTTCATGATGTTTACTTGAAGAGCTTGTTTGTTCATCAAACCGACTGGGTGAAGTCTGCAGATATTTGGCCGAATCAATGCGCCAAAGCATATTCCGAAAATCAGGATCGAACATGACACAAATCAATACCGAACGCATCACTTACGACATCGGCATTGGCGGCATGACCTGCGCTTCGTGTGTAGCGCGGGTCGAAAAGGCGCTGAAAAAAATACCCGGTGTTGAAACGGCCACGGTCAATTTGGCCACCGAAAGTGCGCGCATTGAAGTTGTTTCGTTAGATACAACCGATGCCCGTTTACGCCGTGCGATTCGCGAGGCAGGCTACGAGCCCCGCACGCCGGAAGACGCGGAAGCCGCAGCCAACAACACCTCGCCATGGGCTGGTTTTGCGCCAGTGGCTTTGGGTTTGCTGTTGTCTGCACCGTTGATCTTGCCCATGCTGGGTGATTTGTGGGGCCAACATTGGATGCTGCCGTCCTGGGTTCAGTTTGCATTGGCCACGCCGGTGCAATTCATATTGGGGGCCCGCTTTTACAGAGCCGGCTGGCTCGCGCTCAAAGCGTTCACCGGCAACATGGATCTGCTGGTGTCGTTGGGCACCACGGCGGGCTGGTTGTTGTCGGTTTGGTTGTGGCTCACCGCACACGAAGGTCACACGCCACACCTGTACTTTGAAGGCTCGGCCGTTGTCATCACCCTGGTCTTGCTGGGCAAATGGCTCGAAGCACGCGCCAAACGCCAAACCACCGAAGCCATTCGCGCCTTGCATGCCCTTAGGCCTGACAAAGCACACTGGGTCAGTGAAGACGGCGAAGTGGATGTGCCGGTGGACGAAATCTTGACCGGAGATCGGATTGTTGTGCGACCTGGTGAACGATTTCCGCTCGATGGCGAGTTGCTTGAAGGCCAAACCCAGGTCGATGAATCCATGTTGACGGGCGAGCCTCTGCCCGTGAACAAAACAGCGGGCGCATCACTCACAGGGGGCTCGATCAATGGCGACGGCCGCGTGTTGATGCGCGTGACGGCGGTGGGGCATGAAACCGTACTTTCACACATCATCCGATTGGTAGAAGACGCACAAGCAGCCAAGGCGCCCATTCAGCGGCTGGTGGACAAAGTGGCCGAGATTTTTGTGCCTGTTGTTTTGTTGGTGGCCTTGCTCACTCTGGCCGTCTGGTTGTTCATGGGAGAGAATTTTGAAACCGCCCTCATCCATGCGGTGGCTGTGCTGGTGATCGCTTGCCCCTGCGCACTGGGCTTGGCCACGCCAGTGGCCATCATGGCGGGCACCGGCGTGGCTGCAAAACACGGCATTTTGATCAAGGATGCTCAAGCCTTGGAAATAGCGCACCGCGTGCAGACGGTGGCCTTTGACAAAACCGGTACCCTGACGGTGGGGCAACCCCGCTTGACACACCAAGTGGCTGCGCCGGGGCAAGACGCCAATGCGGCACTGGGCTGGGCCGCCAGTGTGCAAAGCGGCAGCGAACACCCATTGGCGCGTGCCGTGGTGACCGCTGCCAAAGCACAAAACTTGACGCTGACAAACCCTGCCAAGCTGAACGCTGTGCCAGGTCGAGGCGTGCAGGCCAGCGTTGATGGACGACAGTTGTTGGTGGGCAGCCTGCCTTGGTTGCAACAAGAAGGTATGGACCCTGGGCTCTGGGAGGCCGATGTGCAGAAGCTGCAAGCGCAAGGTGCCACTTTGTCGGCTTTGGCCGAACGCACCGACGAGGGTGTGCAGGGTCTGCTGCTCATGGCCTTTGGTGACGAACCCAAAGAAGGTGCTGCGCATGCATTGACAGTTTTGCGATCACGCGGCTTGAAGCTGGTGATGATCTCTGGCGATAACCAGGCCGCCGCCGAAGCCATGGCACGCCGATTGGGCTTGCGCCCGGAAGATGGCGAAGTGATGGCCAACGTGCTTCCAGATGACAAGGCGGCACAGGTGCAAAAACTGCGCAAAGGCGGCCGCATTGTGGCCATGGTGGGTGATGGTGTGAACGACGCGCCGGCATTGGCCGCCGCCGATGTGGGCATGGCCATGGGCAACGGCACCGACGTGGCCATGCACGCCGCAGGCATCACCCTGATGCGTGGCGATGTGGCACTGGTGGGGGCGGCACTCGACATCTCGGCACGGACAGTGGCCAAAATTCGGCAGAACCTTTTTTGGGCCTTTGCTTACAACGTGGCGGGCATTCCGCTGGCGGCCTTGGGCTATCTAAACCCGGTGATCGCCGGTGGTGCCATGGCGCTCAGCTCGGTCAGTGTCATGGCCAATGCTTTGTTACTCAAGCGCTGGAAACCCTGACGACGCGGGTGTGTGCACCAGAACTTTCACCGATCAGGGGTTTGATCTCCCCGAGAAATCAGAACGGTTGACCCAACAAGTCGCCAAACTCGCCCCCAAAGTCGTCTCAGCAAGGGACAAACGAGAGCACAGTCCTAAAAACAAAAAAACCCCCAAACCCTGTGCATAACAAAATAGCAACTGGGCACTTGTCCACAGACCAATGACATTGCTCAAAGTTGTTCATATCGGACGTACAAACCCAAAGCACGGTCACGCACATGCACAGAGGCTACGTAAGTCATTGATTTTTATAAAGAAAAAAGGATTATCCACAGAAAAGTGCGAACCTTATCTACTATGACTATTGATTAATATAGAAATATAGAAGAGTAAGAACAAACCGTTTTGCAAAAAAAGGGCCTCTTGCAAAGCACAACAGACGAAAAAAAACCGTCCGAAGGGCGGTTAAAAATTTTAAAACTGACTCAAATTTTGTAGCCAGGACTTTCACGTTCCAGTTTGCGCAGCAAAGAAGGCCACACAAACGCCCCGCCAAGGCCCCCGGTCTGCACACGCATGGCCGTTGCGACGCCGTTCAAAATCTGCGGCTCCACGGCCGTCAGATCCGCTGCGTTGGACTGACCGGCCAATGCGTCGACCTGAATACGGCACGTATTTTCAAAGGTATACATGGACAAAAACGCGTCGGCAATCGTCTTGCCAACGGTCAACAGGCCATGGTTGCGCAACATCAGGTAATTGGCTTCACCCAAATCGGCCTGTAGCCGTGCTTTTTCGTCATCGCGGATGGCCACGCCTTCATAGCCGTGATACGCCAGAGAAGCCAGCACAAAGGTGCTTTGCTGACTGATGGGCAATACCCCATGCTTTTGAGCACTCACGGCCACGCCAGCGCACGTATGGGTGTGCAAGACGCATCCGGCATCGGGTCTAGCCTCGTGCACCGCGCTGTGGATCACAAAACCTGCTGGATTGACCGGAAACGGACTGTCGTGGAGCTTGTTGCACGCCATGTCCACCTTGACCAGGCTGGATGCGGTGATCTCGTCAAACATCAAGCCATAAGGGTTGATCAAAAACTGATGATCATCACCCGCTACCGAATGAGGCAGCTTGGCGCTGATGTGGGTGAACACCAAATCGCTCCAACCATACAGCGCCACCAGGCGGTAGCAAGCGGCCAAATCGGTGCGTAACTGCCATTCGTCAGGGTGCACGCTGTCTTTGAGGGAAGGAATGTCAAATGCCATGGCCGAAGCTCCAAATCAAAAAAAACCAGCTTAAGCGATGGGCATTTGGAGGGGATGACGTTTTGGTGACTCAACGCCCATGTGACTCTGAATTCACAAAGACCGAATCCAGCAAAAAGGGTAGATGGCTACAACCAAGGAGGTCAAGGTAGATCTTCAATATTTCAGACCTGCAACAACAGAGTTTTACAAAAACATCGAAATGCATCTGCGTGATCATCACTCTGGGCGTGTCAACCTCTCTAAACGCGACAGATACACGCGCGCAAACTGCCCACCATCATCGTGTGTGCCGCACATGTCCCACGAAGCTTGCAATTGTCCACACACCGCCGGACGGCTGGGATGGGAGAAAATTTTGCATCTCAGGTCAGCATCCAGTTGCACGCAGGGCACGCCGGCGGGTTTGCCATGGGGCATACCGGGGATAGGCGACGAAATAGACGGGGCGGTGCAGCAGGCGGCGCAGCCGGGGCGACAGTTCAAGCTTATTTGGGCCACAACACCCACAGCTGCAAAGGCTGTTTCAGCCGACCAGCCAATTCACCAGCGGCGGGGCCTGAACCGGCGTAATAGTCAGCACGCACAGCGCCCACAATGGCGCTGCCTGTGTCCTGGGCCAACACCAGTTTGTCGAGCGAGGTTTGTGGCCCTTGTGAGCGCATCCACACGGGTGTGCCATACGGGATGCTGCCCCGGTCCACCGCAATGGAGCGCTCGGCCGTCAGCGGCACCCCTTGCGCACCTTTAGGGCCGGGGGGCGTGATGCCCTGCGGCAGTGCTTCTTCTTTGAAAAAGACCACACGCGGGTTTTGCCACAGCAACTCGTTCACCCGAGAGGGGTTGCGGTCAATCCATTGTTTGATACCGGGCCAGCTGGCGTCACGGATCAAGCCTTGGTCCAACAACCAGCGGCCAATGCTTTTGTAGGGTTGCTCGTTGGTGCCAGCAAAGGCCAGGCGCACCAAGCGTTGACGGCCATCGGGCTCCGTCACGTTGATCAAGCCAGAACCCTGGATGTGCAACACCATGGCGTCCACCGGGTCGGCCAAATACACCAGTTCCTTGCTGCGCAAGGCGGTGCGGGCGGCAGACAGGGTTTCCATTTCTTGCCGGGTGTACCAAGGTTTGCGTTGGGCCAAGCTGGCAGGCGGTGCGTACAGGGGCACAGCAAAGCCCTGGCGCGGCAGGCGCATGGCGTCCAGCACGGGCTCGTAATAGCCCGTCAGCAGGCCATCGGCACGCTGCTCGCTGGATTCGACCCGGTAGGGCTGCAGGTTTTGGCGTATCCAGTGGCGCTGTGTCTGGGTTGAAGCGTTAGACAGCCTTTGAACCTCGGGGCACAAGGATGCCCAGGTCTTGCTCGGGCGCTGGCAGCTGTGCAGCCAGGCGGGCCAGGCTTCGTGCACCGCATCGCTCTCCAGGCCAGGCAAATGGCTCCAGTGCACTGGCACCCATCGGCTTTTGGCTTGGGTGATGACGGCTGGCAAAGTGTCGGTGTCTTGGGGGCTGCCAATGGTGGGAACGGTGGGAGGGCTTTTGGCCACAGGCGCAAAAGAGCAGCCCCCCAGGCTGCCTACAATCGCGGCCAATGCCAAAGCGGCCCATGGCGGGTTGAATCGGTTGAACAGGAGTTGGCGCATGGGCCTGATTTTGCTGGAAGCTTTGTTAGCGGGACTTCTTTTTGTGCTGATTGTCTGGTGGACCATGTTTTCCGGGCGAAAAAATGGTGAATTGCCTCAGACCGAAACCGAGAAAGAAGCGCCATCAACAGCTCAAGCAGACCCTGCGTCTCTTGAAACCCCTGAAAACCCAGCCCAGCCACCCAAATGATGGGTGCGACTCAGTCCAGCAGCGTCTGTGCACCCTCAAAGCGCTGGGCGTAGTAACGGTTGTTCAGGCTGTCCATGCGCACCCCGGTTCGCGGGTTGGTGGCATGCACAAAGCGGCCCTCACCCACGTACACCCCGACATGCGAATGGCGCGCGCCCAAGGTGTTGAAGAACACCAAATCACCAGGTTGCAGACGCTCTCGTGCAATCGGGCGTGACTGGCGGCCCAGATCGGCTGCGCTGCCTTTGAGGGGCAAGCCCGCTCCTTCTTTGTAGACATGCGCGACCAGGCCAGAGCAGTCAAACCCGGTGGCCGGGCCGCGTCCCCCCAAGGCGTAACGTGTGTCCAGCAGCGACATGGCGACCCAAGCCAAATCGTTGCGTGCCGGGTTGTAGGGCAAAGAAGAGCTCACAAGGCTTTTATTGGGCAATGCACAAGCGCTGAGAGCCACCATGCCAGCGAGCAGCCAACACCACCAAAGAACTGGCAGTGCTCGGCGGCTAAAAAAACCATTTGGTGGTAACCAGAATGTTTTTCCCATCATGCAATCAAACGCATCAGGTTGGCCAACTCGACGGCCGATTTGACGTCCATTTTCTCGAAAACCCGTGCCCGGTGGACCTCGACCGTGCGAACGCTGATGTCGAGTTGATCAGCGATCAATTTGTTGGGCAAACCTTCAAGCACCAAATGCATCACATCGCGTTCGCGTTCGGTCAACTCTGACAATCGAGTGCGCAGAAATTGCTGTTGTTGTCGAGTCATCAAGCGTTCTTGCGACAGGGCAAGTGCTTGTTCGACGCGATCAACCAAAGAATTGTCCGAAAAAGGTTTTTCACAAAAATCAAAGGCACCGCGTTTGACGGTGTCCACAGCGGTGGGCACGTCCGCGTGACCGGTCAAAAAAATAACAGGCCAAGCTCGCGCAACGCCCGTGAACAACAAATGTTCAAACAAGGCCAAACCGCTCATGCCGGGCATGCGCACATCCAACAAAATGCAAGCAGCGACCGAGGGCAAGAGGGCGCTGGTGTTGGGGTCTTGGGCAGGGGAAATGTGGGCATTGAGCATGTCCAAAAAGCTCTCGGCGCTTTTGAACGGCACACTCAACAAACGCCGGGTTCGCAGCAACCAAGCCATGCCATCGCGCACACTGGCGTCGTCATCGACGATGAAAACGGTGGGCGTATCGGTCAGATTCATGGTTTGATCTTATCCAAAAGCAAGGCGTCAACGCCGGTGATCGTTTGTTGATCTTGGAGCAATGCGCCCGTGTGCATGAACGCTGAAGAGGGCAAAGTGAAACGAAAAACAGTGCCCTTGGGTTGCAGCGGCTCAAAATCCAGGCGTCCACCGTGCTGCTCGACCACGGTACGGCACAAACTCAAACCCAAACCCATGCCCTCGGGTTTGGTGGTGAAAAAAGGCGTAAACAAATTTTTGGCCACCTCCTCGGCAATGCCAGCACCGACATCGGTGACTGAAAACTCGACCCAGTCAGACTCTGCATGCACTGCAGAGCGTTTGACCTGCAAGACCAGCACGCGATCACGACACTCTGGCACATCCATGGCCTGCATGCCGTTTCGAGCCAGGTTCAAAAGCACTTGTTCCACCATGGTGCGGTCGCACACCACCCCGGGCAATTTGGTCTCAATGCGGGTGTGCACCTTGACGTGCAGTTTGCGCGCTTGCAAGTTCACCAGGGGCAAAATGGCATCGATCAAAGCCTGAGGCAACACCACCTCGCGTGACTGGTCCCGACGGCGCACAAAGTCGTGCACGCTGCTGATGACCCGCCCAGCCCGTTGCGCTTGCTCGGCAATGCGGCGCAGCGCCATGTGGACATCGTCCAAAGTCTGGGGCACTGCTTGAGGGTCTTTCAGCAAATTCAGCGAACCATTGGCATAACTGGCAATGGCCGCCAAAGGCTGGTTGAGTTCATGGCTGAGCAAAGAGGCCATTTCGCCCACCGTGGCCAAGCGGGCTGTCGCCTGCAAGCGCTCTTGGCTGGCCCGGGACAGTTCTTCAATGCGGCGTTGTTCGCTGATGTCAATCACCGCACCCATCCAGCCTGTTTGCTGCCCCTGAACACTGATCAGAGGCGCTTCGATGATCAAAACCGGAAAACGTGTGCCGTCCTGGCGCATGAAGACCGACTCAAAGCCTTCTCGTGGAGGCACATTGCCGGCCAGTCGAATGGCATGACGTTGCTTGTATTCGTCAACCATTTCGGGCGGCCAATAGGGCATGGGGGCATTTTTTCCTGTGAGCATGTCGGCATCCAAGCCCACCATTTGGCAAAAAGCAGGGTTCACATAGGTGATGCGGCCGTTTAAATCGCGGGCTCGCAGCCCTGTGACCAGCGAGTCTTCCATGGCTTTGCGAAAAGCCAAGGCTTCGGCCAATTCGCGTTCGGCTTTCAAACGGCGACGCGAATCTTTGGCCAACAAGACCATCACCGTCACCAAGGCAATCGACATGCCCGTGACCAGGGCGGTCAACACGTTGGGAAACAGATCGGGTTCACCCCGCCGACCGTCCATGCGCAGCACCAGGGTGTTGCCCGGCAAGTCCACCAGTTGCTGGGCGGTGAACACCCTCAAACCGCGACGTTGCGTGCCAGAAATGGCCAAGCGGGTGCCATCGGGCTCGGTGAATGACAACTCATTGCGGCGGCCAAAACTCTTGCCCAAGCGCTCTTGCAACAACTCTTGCAAACCATAAGTGACCACGGTGAAGCCCATCAGTTCACCGGCTTGAACCGTGGGCAGGCACAGTTCCATCACTTCAAAGCCCAAACCATCGGCCTGAGGTAAAAAATAGGTACTCGAATAGGCAGGGCCGCTCAAACGCCGAGCCCTGAGGCAGGACTGCAGCGTTTCGTTGAGCATGTCACTGCGCGGGTTGCGTTCAAAAACAGGGCTGCGCAAAGGAGAGTCGGCATGGTGCTGCAAATTTTGTGCCGCGTCGCGCCACTCGACGCGCAACCAATCACGGTGTTCTCTGAGCAAGAACAGCATCTCTTGTTGCCACTGGACGGCATTGGGTTGGGCCGCTTGTACGCCCTGGATGGCCTGAACATGCCGCGACAGCTGCGTGCGCAATTCATTGATGGCATCGGCAGTGTCGCGTTCCAACTCGGCTTGCACCTGGCTGGCTTCATAACGACCGGCCAGCCAAACCAAGGTGACCAGCACGGCCAGCACCAGACTCATGAGCGCCACCCACAAAGCGCGTCGGCCCGCACCCCCGGGCAGCCAATCCATCATCCGCATGCGCCAATGCTGGAAGCGCCATCGCCATGGCGTCCAAAACATGGGGCGCAGCTGGTTCATGGGCTTTTGGCTGGCGTTGTACGCAGATCGACCCGAGTTACGCGAGGGTCGGCCCAGCTGCCATCGATCAGGAATTCTTGAGCGGAGGCGCGTGACAAGGGGCTTTGCAAAAACAATTGAGCCAAGAAGGTGGTCAGGCCCACCACGGGGTTGACTGCAATACCCGCCAGCAAAGAGGCGGTTCCTGCATCGACCGCGGGCATGATGAGCACCCTCAGTTGTTGTGTCTCGCGTGCAATGTCGGCTGTGCCATCGAGCTGAACGACCGCGTTGATACCCCGAATTTGTAAATTTTGGGTTTGTGCCATGCCCTTGGCAATGTTGACCCGTCCTTGAACCGAGTCAAACGCAAAGCCTTCGGAAAAGACATCCCGAAAATCCAGCATCAAACGCCGTGGCAAGGCCTGAAGGCTCAGCACCCCCAGCAGTTTGGCGGCACCGGCATCGGCTTTGAGAAATTGACCACGCCCCATGCGAACTTCAAATTGCCCTTCCAAGCTGGGGTAGTGCAAAGCCAAAGGTGAACCCTGCCAGCGCACAAACCCTTCGAGTTGACCCGCGCCCCCGCGCAGGGCATCGGGTGTGTCCAAGCGGGTTAAAAGATCGCCTGCATTTTGCACATCCAGCACAAAGTTCATTTCTGTCTGGCGTTGGCTTTTGCCCGCATGGGCGGCCAACCAGCGGCCAGTGCTGCGCAAACTGCCCTCGGGCAAGGTGATGTTGAATTTTTTCAATTGCCATTCCACGCCGGGAATGCCGGACACGCTGGAGGTGCGTGCAACGGTGTTGTTGACCGCCACAATGTCCACTTTGCCCAGTTTTTTGCCGCGCAATTCGAGGGCATCCACCACGATGTCCAGCGCTGGCAACTGAATGGGTGGTGATTCCAACAAGGATTCGACATCTTTGGCAGAAGAAGGTGGCAGGGTCAAGCGGCTGAATCGGGCGAACAGCAAGCCTTGTTGATCGCCTGCTGAGGGCTGGTAACGCACATGTCCACTGAGTTCTTGCGCATCCACATTCAATTGCCATTGCTGGGCATCTCGGGTGCCGCCCGCGGCGACTTGGTGCAAGGTTCGACCTTCGGCCGTCAAGGTCTGGGCTTTCAGTCCGATGCGGGTGGGCATGTAGGCGAGCAAGGCGGCTGACTCAGCAGGGGGTTCTCCAGGGGCTTGTGGGTTTGATGAAACGAGAGAGCGCCATTCATCGATCAGTAAATGGTCAAGGTCGACAAGCGCTGTAACGCCCTTGTCGGGCAGGACAGGTGCTTGATCGGAGGGCACACCCAAGGCCAAAGATCCGCGCAAAACCTTTGTCTGCTGGCCCGAAAGGTCGCGCACGTATTGGGCCGAAACATCATCCCCAAGCCGCAGCCGAATATGGTCTTGCCATTGGAGGCCTTCGCCCTGACTGCGGATGTTCAGAGACAAGGGCCGCAGGGTACTGGCCGTTTTGCCCAAAGGGCTGGGCAACTGAATGGCCAATCCTTGAAGTCCGCTGTGGACCGACAGTTCCGGTTGGCCTTGGTGCCAGCTCAAACGTGCTTTGTAGGTGCTGGAACCCGTAAGGTGTTGTGCCAGGACATTCAGGGGATAAAGGTCCTTGGCCCCGCGCAAGCCTGCTGAACTGACCTGGCCTTCAACTTCAAAAGCCAGCGTAGGTGGCGCACCCGCTGTGGACGACGGCTGCAGTCCTGCATCCATGATCACCGCGCCACCCAGGAGTTGGGCTTTGGCCTTGGCCACGCTGAAACCTGACTGGTTGAACGCCACAGCGCCATGAACTTTTTCAAGCCAGGGTGTGGCGGGCGTCATGCGCACATCGTTGCCCGCCAACACAACCGTGCCTTGGACTTGACTGTCCTCGACGTGGAGCAATGGCAAACCCAGTTTCAAACGCAGTTGCACTGGCCCTGTGGCTTGGGTGTTGTGCAGCGCCTGCGACAGCATCTCATCGAGCGGTGATTGTTTCACCGCAGCCAAAAATTGTGCTGCTTCGCCAGTGCCCTCGGCTGTCAATTGCAGCAGAGGGTCATGGCGCATGTCGGCGATTTCTAAAGCAGCAGCTTTGAGCAAGACAGCGTGATTGGACTCCCCAAAACGTGCGCTCGCATCGGTGAGTTGCACACCAGCGCGGTCAAAGCTCAGTTGCCCTTGTAATGCATGCAGGTGCGGCCAGCGGGGTCCTGTCGCAGGCAGCAAATTGGCGGGCACCATGTCAAATTGCACACCCGTCAGCCGCCCAGAGACCCGGAATTCGCCATCGCTTTGGTTTTCAAAAGGCCATTTGGCCAAGTTGCCTTTGAGCTTGGTTTTCACCCCCACATAACGCCCTGTGAGCAAGGCGTCCTGAACGTAGTGGCGAACCGACTCAGGCAGTTGCAGCGGCATATAACGGTGCACAGCGGCAACATCGGCTTGTGCGATCGTCCCTTGCAAGTCCAGCCACCCGGGTCCATCACCTGTGGGGTCTTGTTGCCACCGTCCACGCCATTGACCCTGCACATCGGCGTTGGCCAAGCTCAATTGCCATTGCGGCACATGCCACACATGACCATTGGCGACTGATTTTTTCCCCCAAGTGGCCAAGGCTTGCAGTTGCTGAACAGGCACCTCAGAGCGCGCCAAAATGCCGGGCAAATCAACCGAACCGCCGCGTGGCATGCGAAGGTCCACGCGGCCACCCTCTTGGGTCATCTTGATGTTCACCTCGGCATTTTGCACCCCCGGCCAAAGCGTTGTGCCCGGCTTGGCCCGATCGTGGCGCATCCGCAGTTGGCTGAGACTCAACTGTGAGTCGTACCGAGTGGGCGAGCGCCAATCGCCTTGCCAATGCCAGCGCAAGGCATTCATCTGTCCGCTGATGGTGTGCTCTTGCAAGCGTGCCAAAACAGGAACGTCTTTGGCCATGTTCAGGGCCATTTCGCGCAAGGCCAGCAGGTCCAGTTTTTCGGCACGAATCTGGCCTGAGGCGGGCTGTGTGCTTTGGGCGTAGGTGTAGTCGAGTGCCAACAGCCCACCCGTCCAGTTCCGTCCAGAGGCATCCACCCATGCCATATCGTGGGTCAAGACCTCAAAACCCTTGTCATGAACCTTGCCCCCCAAGCGCCCGGACACTTGGGCCAGTTTCAAGGGGGCGTCTTGCGCGTCAAGCGCCAGGTTCAAGCCATTCAGCGCCACATCGACCAGGCCACCCGTCCATTGGCCTTTGTCCACATCACCCCACAATCGCAAAGCGCCCTGCCCTGCGTTCATTTGCCAATTTTGGGTGATGTGCTTGGGCAGATGGGACCACCATGGGGCCACACGGATTTGGGCAAAGTCGGCGTAGACCTGTCCAGACCAATCGGCCCACCGCGCAGGGTGGGTCGACAACCAACCCCGGTTAAATCGGCCCATGAGCACAAAACGCTCACCCCAGGCCTCAGGCGGGCTGGCATCCACGCGCCAGTTGTGCTGCCGCGCGGTGTTGCGCAGCACCACATCCACGTTGCGAAAACTCAAGTCTGTGGTGGGCAGCGTTGTCGGTTCAGCACTTTCCAGTGCACGGGGCGGGGCATTGACTGCGCGGTTCTCACTGTTTTGCCCGCCATCAGGTTCAGGGTGCCAGTGCAAGATGGCCCCACGCACCACCACTTCTTGTTGTGCAAACAACCAGTCTGCCGCCGCCGAGTCGGCTGTGCCGTAGCCCCAAGGCAGACCTGCCACCCGCCAATGCCCTTGTGCATTCAGGTAAATGTCAAGTTCTGGCGTGTCCAATACCAACTGGTCCAATCGCAAGCGCAAAACAGAACGCAAGCTCAAGGCCACCCAGGCTTTGGGCAGCCGAAGCGTGGCATGGCCCTGTGGGTCCAGCAAAGCCAGGTCGCGCAGTTCAAAAGAAGGCACCCAACCGGTCGAATGGGCTGAAATCTCGCCGATGCGCACCGGAACGCCAAGGGCTTGGTGGGCCATGCTTTCGAGTGCAGGGCGAAATTCGGAGATTCGCGGCACAATCCAAAAATTCAATGTGGCCCACGCCATGCCCAGCAACAAACCGGCCACCCCCAAACCCCAAACCATGATCCGAACGCCAGCGGCCAGCCAGCGGTGGCAGCGGCAGATCAGTGTTGAAAAAGGGTTGGAAGACGGCACAAACGTTTGAATCAGAAAGTCAGCAGGAATTATGACCCGCAGTCAGCCACCCGAGGTGGCCATCGCCACAGGCCCGGACAACACCCTGGATAGCGCACTGTATTCTCGTTTTGTTCAGCGGCTGCACCGTCGCTATGCCGATATGTTGACGCTGCTGCCCCCCGGTGTTCCCACCCGCGACAACTTGAACACCGCCTTTACGGCACTGCAAGCCAAGGGCTTGGACACCAGCGCCGCTTTGCGTGTGCTGCGCCAACTTTGCCTGGAGCGACTGGCCCAGCTCGATTGCAGCCAGCAGACAGGCCTGGCAGGGGTTACCCACAGCATGACATGGCTGGCCGAAGTCACCCTCGACATCGCCTGGCAACACGTCATGACCGACCTGGACGCCCTGCACGGCGTGCCCACCAAGCCCGATGGCCAGCGCGCCGAGATGTGGATCATCGGCATGGG
>CAITSG010000400.1 GCA_903894995.1 uncultured Burkholderiales bacterium | reverse complement strand
GTGGTTTTGTCGGGCATGTCGATGGGCCCCGACAGGTGGGGTGCAGCGCGTGCCATCCACCGTGGGGTGATGGCGTCGCCCGCAGATTTGATGCGCAAGCTGCTGACCTCGCCTTGCGCGTCGATGGACGCATGGAACTTGGCCAGGTGCATGGGGCGGTAAAAGTCGTGTGTCATGTCCTCTTCGCGCGACCACACCAATTGCACTGGCGCACCCTTGCAAGCCAGGGCCACTTGCACGGCCTGACCCACAAAGTCGACTTCGAGCCTGCGGCCAAAGCCGCCGCCCAGCAGGGTCACATGCACAGTGACGTCGTCTTCTTTCACATCGGCCACTTTGGCGGCCATGGCACGCGCCATTTGCGGCACCTGTGTGGGCACCCAAACTTCGACTTTGCCGTCTTTGACTTGTGCGGTGCAGTTCATCGGCTCCATGGTGGCGTGGGCCAAATAGGGCGCTTGGTACAAGGCGTCGATATGGCTGGCAGCCGTTTGTTCGGCTTTGAGCGGCAGGCCTTGCTCGTGGAAGGTGAAACCGCTTTCGGTGTTCAGGGCTTGGAGCAGGTCAGCCTGAATGCGCACGGTGTCTGCAGCGCCAGTGCCCGGTGGCTGCCACTGCACCTGCAAGGCCTGTGCACCTTGGCGGGCCTGCCAAGTGTTTTTGGCCACCACGGCCAGACCGGACGTCCCCCCGCCCCAAGCATTCAATTGCACCACTTGGTCCACACCGGGGAGCGACAAAGCTGTTTTTCGGTCAATGGAAGCTGCCGAGCCGCCCAGTATGGGGCTCATGCGCACGGCCGCAAACAGCATGCCGGGCAAGCGCACGTCCATGCCGAATTGCGCCTGGCCCGTGACTTTGGCGGGGATGTCTTGGCGTGCTGCGCTTTGGCCGATCAGCTTCCAGTCTTGACGGGCCTTGGGGGTGATGTTGCCGGGGGTACTGCCTGCGGCAGCTTGGCCCATTTGGCCGTAATGCGCGCTTTGGCCTGAGGGGTGTTGCATCACGCCCTGGGTCACGGTGATCTCGTTGGCGGGCACTTTCCAGGCTGCGGCTGCGGCTTGCACCAGGCTGGCGCGTGCGGTGGCGGCGGCCATGCGCAGCGGGTCCCACAAGTCGGAGATGCTCGATGAGCCGCCCGTGGCGTTCAAGCCCAGTTCGCGGGCGACTTTGCCCACGACCCATTCGGCCGCTTTGATGTGGGTGGGTTTGTTTGCGCCCTCGCTGTCCAGTGGGTGAAACGGCAGAATGGCCAACAGCATGGCCACATTGCCGTAAATGGTGTCGCCTCCCGCTTGCTCCAAGCGCACGCGGCCGAGCGGCACGTCCATCTCTTCGGCGACCAGCATGGCCAGCGCGGTGTGCACACCTTGGCCCATTTCGCTGCGGGGCATGGCCAGCACCACCGAGCCATCGGCAGCGATCTTGATCCAGCCGTTGAGGGCCACATCACCTTCGGTTTTGAGCATGATTTCGGGTGAGCCCAAGCGCGAGCGGGCAGGCATGACGCCAAAGCCCACCACGAGTGCGCCCGTAGCGCCCAAGGCGCTCAAGATCCAGGTGCGGCGTTTCATGCGGCACCGCCTTTCTTCATGGCGGCCGCAGCGCGGTGAATGGCCTTGCGCACGCGCTGGTAAGTACCGCAGCGGCACAGGTTGGTCATGGCGGCGTCGATGTCGGCGTCGCTGGGCTGGGGTTTCTTGTCCAGCAGGGCCGCAGCAGCCATCAGCATGCCGCTTTGGCAGTAACCGCATTGAGGCACCTGCTCGGTGATCCATGCGGTTTGCAGGGGGTGGGGTTTTTCTGCTGTGCCCAAGGATTCGATGGTGCGAATGGTCTGATGCGCCACAGCCGACACAGGCGTCACACAAGAGCGAACGGGCTGCCCGTCCACATGCACAGTGCAGGCCCCGCAAGCGGCGATGCCGCAGCCGAATTTGGTGCCAATGAGGTTCAGTTCGTCGCGCAACACCCACAACAGTGGCGTGCTGAGGTCAGCGGTGGCGGTGCGGCTTTGGCCGTTGATGTTCAGTTGCACGGGGTCTCCCTGATGGTTGCTGTTGCAAGATGTTAACGGCCTTGCGCAGGTGTTCGCCTCGTGGAGGGATTGGGCGACGCCTTGCCCCTGTAGGAGCGACGCCTTGCCCCTGTAGGAGCGACGCCCCCGTCGCGATCAGCCTCACAGACCACCACCCATCGCCCCGGGGCGGGGCTCCCACAAAATGCATTGCCGGGGGGGCGGCAACAACAGACTTGTCCGTTCTGGAGCGACGCCTTGCCCCTGTAGGAGCGACGCCCTCGTCGCGATCAGCCTCACAGACCACCACCCATCGCCCCGGGGGCGGGGTTCCCACAAAATGCATTGCCGGGGGGCGGTACCAACAGACTTGCCCGTTCTGGAGCGACGCCTTGCCCCTGTAGGAGCGACGCCCCCGTCGCGATCAGCCTCAC
>CAITSG010000399.1 GCA_903894995.1 uncultured Burkholderiales bacterium | reverse complement strand
TGGAGTTGCAACTTCTCACGGATTTCGCGTGGAGCAGCCTGCAGAGAATTTCTTCACATCGGCCACGATGGTTTGGTAATCGGAGTGACCAAACGGGGTGTATTTTTCGTCGATGTCTTTGTCAGCCACGCCTTTGCTTTTCAGGTAAGCACGCAAGATTTTGTTGGTGGTGCGGGGGTACACGTAGTCGGTGCCCAGCAAGACCCAACGCTTGGCGCCGCCGCCTTCTTTGCTCATCAGGTAATCCACAGCAGGAATCGCTTGCTGGTTGGGCGCAGCGCCGGTGTAGAACACGTTTTTGGAGAGCTCTTCACCTTCGTACTGCACGGGATAGAACAGCAGGCCGTTCATTTCTTCGACGACCGGCAGCACCGATTTGCGTGACACCGAAGTCCAGCAACCGAAGATCACCGAGACCTTGTCTTGACCGAGCAACTGCTTGGTTTTTTCAGCAAACAAGGGCCAGTTGGAGGCCGGGTCCACGATCACGGGCTCAAGCTTCTTGCCGAGCACGCCGCCCTTGGCGTTGATCTCGTCGATGGCCATGAGCACGGTGTCTTTCAACACCGTCTCAGAGATGGCCATGGTGCCGGACAAGCTGTGCAGCACGCCCACCTTGATGGTGTTGCCCGCTTGCGCTTGGACTTGGGTTGCAAAACTCAGGCTGCCAGCCACAATGGCTGCAGCAGTTGCGAGGGCTTTAAGATTGCCACGGCGGTTCATCATGTGATCACTCCAATCAGGAAAGTAAATGGATTCAAAAAAGGGCGGAGCGCTTGCAACGCTGCAACTCCTCTTGCAATCACCGTGCCAACTTTTCAAAATGCAGGAACGCACCAGAACATGCCTGAGCGACTTCCTAGGGAAATCACACAGTCCCTATAAAGAGGCATGCTCTTTGCTACATTGATGTTCAGCTCGCCCAACACATTCAAAGCACGCACCAAAATGGAACTCACCCCTCGCGAAAAAGACAAACTGCTGATCTTCACGGCGGCACTTTTGGCCGAACGCCGCAAGGCACGTGGCCTCAAACTCAACTACCCCGAAGCCATCGCGCTGATCAGCGCTGCTGTCATGGAAGGCGCACGCGACGGTAAGACCGTGGCTCAACTCATGAGCGAAGGCCGCACCGTTTTGACGCGTGCCGACGTCATGGATGGCATCGCTGAAATGATCCCCGATATCCAGGTCGAAGCGACTTTTCCGGACGGCACCAAATTGGTGACCGTGCACCAACCCATTGTTTAAAAACACCCAGGAGCTGTCATGAAAAAATTTGCATTCACTTTGTCTTTGGCCTTCACACAGCTGGCCAACACCGCCTTGGCACACGATGGGCACGGCCTGAGTGGCACCCATTGGCACGCCACCGATGTGCTGGGTTTCATCGCCATCGCCGCGGTGCTGGCGGTGGCTGTTTATTTCGGCAAGAAGTGAGCCCCGCATGACCCCCGGAGAACTTTTGATTGACCCCGGTCAGCACGCGCTGAATGTGGGCCGCCGCACCTGCACCCTGGTGGTGCAAAACGCCAGCGACCGCCCGATTCAGGTGGGCTCGCACTACCACTTTGCCGAAACCAATGGTGGCCTGAGCTTTGACCGGGCCGCGGCACGAGGCATGCGTCTGAACATCGCTTCGGGGACCGCGGTGCGCTTTGAACCCGGTCAGCAACGCACCGTCGAATTGGTGGACTATGCGGGAGACCGTGTGGTGTACGGCTTTCGCGGCTTAACGCAAGGGAAACTCTGACATGGCCCACATCGACAAACGCGCTTATGCCGAAATGTTCGGCCCCACCGTGGGCGATCGCGTCCGACTGGCCGACACGGCCTTGGTGATCGAGGTCGAAAAGGACTTCACACTGCAAGCGGGTGGCTACGGTGAAGAGGTCAAGTTCGGCGGCGGCAAAACCATCCGCGATGGCATGTCGCAATCGCAGCGCACCAATGCCGAGGGCGCGATGGACTGCGTGCTGACCAACGCCCTCATCATCGACCACTGGGGCATTGTCAAAGCCGACATCGGCTTGCGCGGCAACCGCATCGCCGCCATCGGCAAGGCTGGCAACCCCGACACACAGCCGGGTGTCGACATCATCATTGGCCCCGGTACCGAGATCATCAGCTGCGAAGGCTTGATCGTGACCGCAGGTGGCATTGACTCACACATCCACTTCATCGCGCCCCAACAGATCGACGAAGCGCTGGCCAGCGGTGTGACCACCATGCTGGGCGGCGGCACCGGCCCGGCCACCGGCACCTTTGCCACCACCTGCACGCCTGGCCCTTTCAACATCGAACGCATGATGCAGGCGGCCGATGCCTTTGCGATGAACATTGGTTTTCTGGGCAAGGGCAACGCCAGCTTGCCTGCCGCGCTGCACGAGCAAATCAATGCGGGTGCGATTGGCCTGAAGCTCCACGAAGACTGGGGCACCACGCCTGCGGCCATCGACAACTGCCTGAACGTGGCCGAAGAGACCGACACGCAAGTCGCCATCCACACCGACACGCTCAACGAATCGGGCTTTGTGGAAGACACCGTGGCCGCCTTCAAAGGCCGCACCATCCACACATTCCACACTGAAGGCGCGGGTGGCGGGCACGCGCCCGACATCTTGAAAGTGGTGGGCGAAGCCAACGTGCTGCCGTCTTCGACCAACCCCACACGCCCCTACACCATCAACACGCTGGACGAGCATGTGGACATGCTGATGGTCTGCCACCACCTGGACCCGGCGATTGCCGAAGACCTGGCCTTTGCCGAGAGCCGCATCCGAAAGGAAACCATTGCGGCCGAAGACATCCTGCACGACCTGGGCGCCATCAGCATGATGAGCAGCGACAGCCAAGCCATGGGCCGCGTGGGCGAGGTCATCATCCGCACCTGGCAGACCGCACACAAAATGAAGCAGCAGCGCGGCAGCCTGCCCGGCGACACCGATCGCCACGACAACGCCCGCGTCAAACGGTACATCGCCAAGTACACGATCAACCCCGCCATTGCGCACGGCATCAGCCACGAAGTGGGCAGCATCGAGGCTGGCAAGTGGGCTGACTTGGTGATCTGGAAGCCTGCGTTCTTTGGTGTCAAACCCGCCCTCATCATGAAAGGCGGCTTCATCGCGCTGGCCGCCATGGGCGACCCGAACGCTTCCATCCCCACACCTCAACCGGTGCACTACCGCCCCATGTTTGGCAGCTATGGCGGGGCGCTTTCTCGCGGCTCGCTGACCTTTGTCTCGCAAGCGGGTTTGCAGGCGGGCGTGGGTGCACGTTATGGTCTGCAAAAAACCTTGTCGGCCGTGAAAAACATCCGCCAAGTGGGCAAGCGCGACATGGTCCACAATGACTACGCGCCCCGCATGGAAGTCGATGCCCAAACTTATGCGGTGCGTGCCGACGGTCAATTGCTGGTGTGCGAACCGGCCACCAGCCTGCCCATGACTCAAAGGTATTTCCTTTTTTGAACATGCCAGACCATTGACCCCCCTTGCATTGCAACCCCTTGATCGCCACGAAGGCGTGGCTCCTACACTGATGCTCCTCTGCTCCAAACTCATGTCCCAA
Source organism: uncultured Burkholderiales bacterium (assembly GCA_903894995.1). Classification (GTDB taxonomy): domain Bacteria; phylum Pseudomonadota; class Gammaproteobacteria; order Burkholderiales; family Burkholderiaceae_C; genus Limnohabitans_A. The sequence goes on along the minus strand of CAITSG010000399.1, from coordinate 8,901 downwards.
GGCCGTGGCCTGGCCCGCGTGCTGATCCAACGTGCCAACACCATCACCCTGGACTGGGACACCCGCCAGAAAAGCCGCTTTGATGCGACCGACAGCGCAGGCCGTGCCCTGGGCATCTTTTTGCCCCGTGGCACCGTGGTGCGTGGCGGTGATGTGTTGGTGGCCGAAGACGGCTCGCTGGTGCGGGTAGAGGCCGCGCCGCAAGCCGTGCTGCGCATCACTGCTTGCACTGAGCACGGCTCGCCCTTTGACCTGACCCGCGCCGCCTACCACTTAGGCAACCGCCATGTGCCGATTGAGCTGCAAGCCGACCACCTGAAGATCGAGCCCGACCATGTGCTGGCCGACATGCTGCGCGCCATGCACATGACGGTGATCGAGGTGTCAGAATCTTTTGAGCCCGAAAACGGTGCATATGGTGACCACGGTGGGCATGCCGGTCACGGACACTCACCAGCTCATGGCCACGATCACCCACACACCGACAACGCCGCAACTGCCGAGCCGCATGTGCATGGCCCAGATTGCCAACACGGGCATGCAGCACCTGCTTCAAGCCCGGCAGTGGCCAAGCGCATTCCTATCGGCATCCCAATCCGCACCGTGCAAGCCGCGCCCCATGTGCACGGCCCCGACTGCCAGCATGAGCACTGACACCGCGCCTTCGGGTTTGCTGCAACTGATCTGGCTCGCATCGCCTGCGTTGCCCATCGGCGGCTTTTCGTATTCCGAAGGCCTTGAAGCCGCCATCGAGCAAGGCCTGGTGCACAACGAAGCCAGCGCTACCGATTGGGTGGTGGACCAGCTGCACCTGGCGCAGTCTCGCGGCGACATGGCCGTGCTGGCGCAAGCCATTCCAGCTTGGCAGCGCCACGACACCACCCGACTGCAGGCCCTGAACGACTGGGTCATGACCACCCGCGAAACCGCCGAGATGCGGCTGCAAACCGAGCAAATGGGCCGCTCCTTGCTCGACTGGCTGCGCAACTTGCAGCAAGCTAGCCACGCGCAACTGCAGTTTTGCGCCAGCCTGCCTGTGACCTACCCGCTGGCCATGTCCTTGGCTTTGTCCCTGGCCAATATGCCACTGGACCAAGCCCTGCAGGCTTATGCCTTTGGCTGGGCCGAGAACATGACCCAGGCAGCACTCAAGTCCGTGCCTTTGGGTCAAAGCGCAGGTCAGCGCATGCTGGCGCGGCTGGCCCGCGAAATCCCGCTGGCGGTACAAACCGCCATGCAAACGAACGACGAAGACCGGCAAGCCTTCAGCCCCATGCTGGCCATCTTGTCGGCCCGTCACGAAACTCAATACTCCCGAATTTTCAGATCATGACTTCTTCACTGCACCACATCCCCAACCGAACCCGCAAACTGCCGCCCCTGCGCGTGGGCATCGGCGGGCCGGTCGGCTCCGGCAAAACCACCCTGCTCGAGATGCTGTGCAAAAACATGCGCGAACGCTGGGACCTGATCGCCATCACCAACGACATCTACACCAAGGAAGACCAGCGCCTGCTGACGGTGAGTGGCGCCCTGCCCGCTGAGCGCATCATGGGCGTGGAAACCGGAGGCTGCCCCCACACCGCCATCCGCGAAGACGCGTCCATCAACCTCGAAGCCATCGACCGCATGCTCGAAAAGTTTCCCAACGCCGACGTGGTCTTCATCGAAAGCGGCGGCGACAACCTGGCCGCCACCTTCAGCCCCGAACTGAGTGACCTCACGATCTACGTGATCGACGTGGCTGCGGGCGAAAAAATTCCGCGCAAAGGTGGCCCCGGCATCACCAAAAGCGACCTGTTCGTCATCAACAAAACCGACCTGGCCCCGCATGTGGGCGCTGACCTGCAAGTGATGCGCGACGACACCCAGCGCATGCGCCCCAACCCCGAAACACGCCCCTGGGTCATGACCAACCTGAAAACCCTGGACGGCTTGGCCGAAGTGGTGGCCTTCATTGAAAAGCGCGGCATGTTGGCCACCGCTTGATGCGTGACCGCTTCTTTTTGAACACGCCTGCCTCAAAAGCCCGCATCTAAGCCGTTACAATCTAGCTCCAAGGAAGCGTGGCAGAGTGGTCGATTGCACCGGTCTTGAAAACCGGCGACTCGAAAGGGTCCGTGAGTTCGAATCTCACCGCTTCCGCCAAGACACTCATTCAAATCAAGCGCTTAGGCGCTTTTTTTGTTGCCGAAAGCAAATTGAACTTCTATCAATTCAGATTTTGCAAAGACCCTTTATTTCACCAGATAAACATTAAAAATAGTTTAGGTTTTTTATCCGATTAAACATATTATAAAAGACTGCAATTCAGAATAAATAAACGATCGATGCAAGACAATAAAAAAGGGGCCTGAGCCCCTTTTTTATTCATAATTTATTTAAAATAAAATCAGAACTTGTAACCAATGCTCACACCGGCTTTGACAAGGCTTGGTTTGTAGGTTTCAGTCACATCTGTGTAATAGGATTTGGTGTTGAAATTAATTTTTTCAATTTCAACTGTGCCGTACAACTCATTTGTGATTTTAAACTTGACACCAACACCGAATCCTGTGCCATTGTGTTTCATACTGGCAGAGCCTGCATCACCCGCTACTGGCGTTGAATCCAAAGTGTAATCAAAAGTGTTTTTGCCAGTTGCGCGAACGATGCTGAATTTTGCATAGGCTTGAACCGAATCATTCAGGTTATAACCTGGCTCAATGGAGATGCCCCAAACGTTGGAGAGTTTGAATTCATCAGACCAGATACCGCCAGTATCTTCAAGAAAACTGCGCAAGGAACCAGATTTTTGTGAACCCAGCATGGTGAAAACACCACCAGCCATATTAAAAGCGCCGTAAGACTTTGAATAGTTCAAAGACAGATTACCAACGGCTTTGGTGTCAGAAACTTTGCCATCAGGGCTGTAGTCTTTTAAAGTGGTTTGTGCAGCGTTAAAACCAATACCCGCTTGGATGGAAGGACCATCGAATGTACCAGCAGCGGACACCGTAGAAATGGCCGCAAAAGATGCGGCAATGAAAAATCGTGATTTGATCATGGAAACCTCTAGAGGAAAAATTATTATTGAAAATATCACTTGATAAATTTAAATAAATATTCGAGTGACATTCAATCATACACACGCCATCGCAAAAAACTCTTGACACATGAAAAAGTGACTGACAGCAACTTTTAAAAATTTTCAAGAAAAATATAATTAATTATTATTTTTAATTAAAATAATTTGCATTAATTTATTTATATTCACGAACTAAACCATTCCAAGCCCAAGCACCTGGGACATACGCCAGTGTGAGCACCCTAAGCCATCGAACTACTCATCTGGGCAAAAACCTCTCAAAAAAACCACTTTTGTCAAATACCCACACAGGGTTCGCTGATTGTTTGAGCCAAGCAACTTGAAGAGCACCCCAGCCCAGCTCAGGATTTTGAAAACCGCAAAGCCCAAGGTCCCAGAAAAATACCCATGGCCAGAACGAAAAATGCGGCTGTCCAGGCTTGTGGTGACTGCATGCCGCCTTGCGCATCCAAGGCCAAGCCCAGCAGCCAACCCGCCAAGGCAGAAAAGCCAAAACCCACGGTGGAGTGCATGGCCAAGGTCAGCCCCTTGAATGCCGGCTGAGCGTGCGACAACATCCCGGCCGTCAAAGAGCCTGAGTCGGCAGGCACGGTCACCGCATACACCACCAGCAAACCCAGCAGCAGCCAAGGCGAACCGTCCGCCCCCCAACCCACAAGCAAGGCGGTCAGGCCAGAGGCCAACTGGATCCAGGTCAATGCACGTTGCCGACCAAAGCGCAAACACAGCTCGTTGCCCAAAATGCTCGCAGGCATGGCCAGCAAAGAGGCCACAAAGCTGACCCACATGGGGTCGGGCAGTTGTAGCCCCGAATGGCGTGCGACCACAAACGCCCAAAACGCCACAATCCAGGTTCTGAATCCATACAGTTCAAAGCAATGTGCACCGTAAGCCAGGATGTAAGCCATGGCCGGGCGGTTGCGCAAAACAGGACGAATGTCCAGCAAGTGACCGGGCACCACAGGCGGTTGCCGTGGGGCCATTTTCCAAGCCACCCCAACCATGTACAAAGGCCCCAAAGCGGTGATCGCAAACGCCCAACGCCAGCCCCAGGACTGGGCCAACAGTTGCGACACCAGAAATGAAAACCCCACCCCCATGGAATAACTGGCGGTGTACAAGGTGATGCTGCGCGAGGCGTCGGCACTGCCCAAGCGGTCGGTCAATGCGCGCAATCCGGGCATGTAAGCCCCCGCAAAGCTGGCACCGGCCATGGCCCAAAACACCATCCCGCTCCACCAACTGTTTGCAAAACAGGCAAAGGCCAAAGTACTCAAGGCACTGCACAAAGAGCCCCAAAACAGGATGCGCCGAGCGTCCAGGCGGTCAGTCAGCGCGCTCAAACCGGGCACAGCCACCATGTACCCACAGGCATACGCTGCAGCCAACAATCCGGCCTGCGCATTGCTCATGCCCCACAAAGGCATGAGGTGCTGGACCATCACGGCGGGCACCACCACATGGGGCAATAAATTGCCCACTTGGCCCACACACATGGCCCACACCAGGCGGGAGTCTTGCACGGATTTCATCCGCTGAACTTACCAGGCGGCATCCAGGATGCGGCGCACATCCTCGGGGCCATGAATTTTTCTGGGGTTGGTGTGGATGAGGCGGTCGTGCATGGCGTTTTGCGCAATGAGGTCCAGCATGTCAGCGGGCACACCCACCTCGCGCAAAGTGCTGGGCAAACCCAGTTCGGCCACCAACTCGGCCAGCAGCTCACCAGCGGGCTTGTTGGGCTCGCCCAAGGCTTCGCTCACACGTTTTTGTTGCTCGGCATTCACGCTGTGGTTGTAGCGCATCACATGGGGCAGCATGACACAAGAGGTGTACCCGTGTGGAACCCCTGCGGTGCCACCCAACACATGGCCAATGCCATGGCTGGCTCCTTTGTGCACGCCTGCACTCGAGCCGATGATGGACATCCACGCCCCCAACTGGCAATCGAGCCGGGCGTTCAAATCGGACGGGTCTTTTTTGACTGCGCGCAGACCTCTTCCCAAAAGACGCAGGGCCTGAAAAGACGTGGCCTCGGACAGGGGCTGGGTGTTGATGGCGCACAGATCTTCGACTGCATGGTCCACCGCGCGTATGCCTGTGGACAGCCACAACCACTCGGGGGTGTGCAGGGTCAAGGCCGGATCCAGGATCACGGTGCGGGGTGAAGCTTTGGGATGCAGGAAGTTTTCTTTGTGGCCTTTGTCAGTGTCGGTGCAACCGGCCAAAGCACTGAACTCACCGGCCGACAAGGTGGTGGAAATCACTGTACTGGGCACACTGGGCGCATGGAACTCGGGTCGCTCGATGCGTCCATCGGCATGGACGCGTGTGGCCAAACGGTCCAAGTCTTGCGGCGAGTCGATGGCGTTGCTCATGCACAGGGTGAGCATTTTTCCGGCGTCGGTGATCGAGCCGCCCCCCAGCGTCAAAATCAGATCGGCCTGCGCATCGATGGCTTCGTGTGCCGCCTTGACCACCGCCACACGGGGCGTGTGCGCAGGCATGTCAGAAAACACACCCACACAGCGCGCACCCAATACCGCCCTGAGCTGATCGACGGCATCGGTGTGGCGCGTCAAGCTGCCACTGGCCAAGACAAACACACGCTGAGCCCCCACGGTTTCCAGTTCTTTGGCCAATGCCTGCGCAAAAGGCGTACCGAAAATGATGCGCTGCGTGTTGGGGTAACTGTAGATGCCAGAACGCATGAGGGGTCCTTCATGTCAGTAAAACTGCAAGCTTCATCATCTCGCATCCACGCGGGTTTGGAGTCGCCTAGTTGTCTCTGTCTGGCTTGACTTAGCCATTGAAAGCTTCAAGATGGATTGAGTTTCATTGATCGGCGAAAGTAGAGACATGCATGATTTTGTATTTCCTGCAGTGACGATGCCCGAAAGTGCGCAGTTGTTGCGACAGCAGGTTCGGGCATTTCTTCAACGCGAAATGGATGCGGGGAGCTTCACGCCACGCAAAAATTCCTGGTCTGAAGGCGATGCCGAGTTCAGCCGCAAATGTGGGCAGGCTGGCTACATCGGCATGGTGTGGCCCCGCCAATACGGAGGCCACGAACGCACCGCCCTGGAGCGGTATGTGATGACCGAAGAGATGCTGGCTGGCGGTGCCCCTGTGGGGGCGCACTGGGTGGCCGATCGACAAAGCGGCAACCAGATTTTGCGCCATGGCAGCGAGCGAGCACGCCAATTGATCTTGCCCCAAATTGCAGCAGGCGAATGCTTTTTTGCCATTGGCATGAGCGAGCCCGATTCGGGCTCGGATTTGGCCGCCGTCAGAAGCAAAGCCGTCAAAGTAGAAGGCGGCTGGAGCCTCTCGGGCACCAAGGTTTGGACCAGCAGCGCCCACCGCGCGCATTACCTCATTGCCTTGGTGCGCACAGCCCCCAAAGAAGAAGACCGCCATGCGGGCATGACCCAATTCATCGTCGACTTGAAATCACCCGGCCTGAGCCTGAGCCCCATTTTGAACATCTATGGCGCACACGACTGGAACGAAGTGGTTTTTGATGAATGCTTTGTGCCCGATGACATGGTGATGGGTGAAGTCGGTGGTGGCTGGGACATGGTGACCAGTGAATTGGCTTTCGAGCGATCGGGGCCAGACCGCTTTTTGAGCACTTACCAGTTGCTGCTGGCGTCGATGGAAAAACTGGGCGACCAAGCCGATGCGAGGTCGGTCAATGAAATTGGGCGTTTTGTGGCGCACTTGACCACCTTGCGGCGCATGTCCACGTCAGTGGCCGGGATGCTCACACAGGGCCAAAAACCCATTCTTGAAGCGGCCTTGGTCAAAGACATTGGCACCGCATTTGAGCGTGAAATTCCGGAAATATTTCGCCAGCTGATTCCCACCGAGCCGGTGATGGACAACGACAGCAGCGAGTTTGATGCCTTGTTGGGCATGAACATGTTGAAGGCTCCCGGCTTCACCATCCGCGGGGGAACCCGGGAAATTTTGCGTGGAATGATTGCCAAAGGATTGGGACTGCGATGAGCGATATTCGTGACGATCTTGAAAAAACAGTTGACCGCATTTGTGAGGCCCATTGCCTCAAAGAAGTGTTCATGTCGAGCGAGCAAGGCACTTGGCCCCAAGCCCTTTGGCAGGCACTTCAAGAGGTGGGCTTGCCCCAGGCTTGCCTGAGTGAAGAACAAGGCGGCAGTGGTTTGAGTTATGCCGATGCGCTCTTTGTTTTGCGGCGCAGCGCCTTCCACGGCGCACCGGTGCCACTGGCCGAGACTTTTTTGGCAGGGCGCTTGTTGTCTGCCGCAGGTCTGAGCGTGCCCGAGGGCGTTTTATCGGTGAGCGTGGCCCACACCAAAGACAATTTGCAGCTACAAGGTGACGGCGAACAAACCCGCTTGTCGGGCCCGGCTCACCGCGTGCCTTGGGGCTTGTCTTGCGACCATTTGGTGCTGGTAGCCCAGCGAGATGGCGTGCCTTGTGTGGTGCGGGTCGAGCGTCAAGCGCTGGCCACAGTGGCCCACACATCGGTCAAAAATCTGGCCGGTGAACCCCGCATTGATTTCAACTTTCAAAACACCCCTTGCGCCGCGGTCGCACCCCTGGCGCAAGCGAACGAGCGACTCTTGTGCGAAGGGGCGTTGATGCGGTCGGTGCAAATGGCCGGTGCTTTGCAACGTGCTTTGGCCTACAGCCTGCAGTACGCCAATGACCGTGTTCAGTTTGGCCGCCCCATTGGCAAATTTCAGGCCGTGCAGCACATGCTGGCCGTTTTGGCGGGCCATGTGGCCGCCAGCGCCGCCGCTGTGGATGCCGCCATCGAGGTCTCAGAGAATGAACCTTCAGACTTTGCCGTGGCCGTGGCCAAGTCCAGGGCCGGTGAAGCGGCAGGCAAAGGCGCCGAAATTGCACACCAAGTGCATGGCGCCATGGGCTTTACCCGCGAACACAACCTTCACCACTTGACACGCAGACTCTGGTCTTGGCGTGACGAGTTTGGCAACGAAACCCATTGGCAGACTCGCATCGGCGAGATGGCTTTGAAGCAAGGGGCCAACATGCTGTGGCCTTTCCTCACGCGTTTGTGATTTTTTCAACTGACTCAGGAGACAAAAAACATGCTCAAGCGAAACTTTCTCACCGGCTGCGCTTTGTCGTTGGCCATGGCCCTGTGTACCGGGGCTGTGGCCCAAGACAAAGACTTTCCGTCCAAACCCTTTCGCATTTTTGTCCCCTTCACGGCCGGCAGCGGCTCTGACACCTCGGCCCGCTTTTTTGGCGATCGACTGGCCAAGCAGTTGGGCCAGTCGGCCACGGTTGAAAACAAACCCGGTGCCAGTGGCATCATTTCGGTTCAGGCCTTGTTGGCTTTGCCTGCCGATGGTCACGCGATTTTGTTGGCCAGCAATTCACCCATCTCGGTCAACCCCATCAGCATCAAAAATTTGCCCTACAACCCCATGACCGACTTGACGCCTTTGGCCGGTCTGTCGCGCAACATGAATGTCTGGGTGGTGTCTGGCAACTCCAAGTTCAACCATTTGAAAGATGTGGTCGAGCACGCCAAAAAGAACCCCAGCAAACCTTTGAGCCTGGCCAATTATTCGGCAGGCTATCGTTTGGCGGGAGAGTGGTTTTCCAACATGGCCGACGTGAAGTTCAACCACATCACCTACAAGGGTGGCGCTCAAATTTTCACCGACCTGATGGGTGACCAATTGGATGTGGGCATCGCCGATTTGGGCGGGGCAGCGGCTTTGATCAAGTCTGGCAAGCTCAAGGCACTGGCCGTGTCTGGTGAGAAAAGACACCCGGATTTTCCCAACGTGCCG
>CAITSG010000398.1 GCA_903894995.1 uncultured Burkholderiales bacterium | reverse complement strand
TCTTGCCGCGTGATTCGTTGTACATCAGGCCGGTCCACTTGGGAATCCAGTAGTAAACCCCGGCAAACAGCGCAAACAAGGAACCCGCCACCAGCACGTAGTGGAAGTGGGCCACCACGTAATAAGTGTCTTGCAGTTGGATGTCGATCGGAGCCATGGCCAAGATCAATCCGGTGAAGCCACCCATCGTGAACACGAAGATGAAGCCTACCGCAAACAGCATGGGGGTTTCAAACGTCATGGAGCCGCGCCACATGGTGGCAATCCAGTTGAAAATCTTCACGGCGGTCGGCACAGCGATCAGCATCGTGGCGTACATGAAGAACAACTGGCCTGTGACCGGCATGCCGGTGGTGAACATGTGGTGCGCCCACACGATGAAGGACAAAATCGCGATGGACGATGTGGCATACACCATGGAGGCGTAGCCGAACAGTTTTTTGCGCGAGAAAGCTGGCACGATGTGGCTGATGATGCCGAAAGCCGGCAAGATCATGATGTACACCTCAGGGTGACCGAAGAACCAGAAAATGTGCTGGTACATGACCGGGTCACCACCACCAGCGGGGTTGAAGAAACTGGTGCCAAAGTGACGGTCTGTCAGGGTCATGGTGATCGCGCCAGCCAACACGGGCATCACGGCAATCAGCAGGTAAGCGGTGATGAGCCAGGTCCAGGCGAACATGGGCATCTTCATCAAAGTCATGCCAGGGGCGCGCATGTTCAGGATGGTCACGATGATGTTGATCGAGCCCATGATGGACGAGGCACCCAGGATGTGCAGGGCAAAAATAGCCGCATCCATGGAGGGGCCCATTTGCAGGGTCAAAGGGGCGTACATGGTCCAGCCGGCGGCAGGTGCGCCACCGGGCATGAAGAACGAGCCCACCAACATCAAGGCAGCAGGAATCATCAGCCAGAAGCTGAAGTTGTTCATGCGGGCAAAGGCCATGTCGGACGCACCAATTTGCAAAGGGATCATCCAGTTCGCAAAGCCCACAAAGGCCGGCATGATCGCACCGAACACCATGATGATGCCGTGCATGGTGGTGAACTGGTTGAACAACTCGGGGTTGACGATTTGCAAGCCAGGCTGGAACAATTCTGCCCGGATGCCCAGGGCCAGCACACCGCCGACCATGAGCATGGCAAAACTGAACAGCAGGTACAAAGTACCAATGTCTTTGTGGTTGGTGGCATACACCCAACGACGCCAGCCCGCAGGCGCGTGACCGTGGTCGTCATGGGCGTGATCGTGATGGTCGAGAACGGCACTCATCTTGATTTCCTTTGATTTGAATACGGTAAGGCTTACTTGCGAGCGGCCAGCACTTCAGCCGGCTGCACAATTTGCCCGGTCTTGTTGGACCAGTTGTTTTTGGTGTAGGTGATGACAGCAGCGATTTCGGTGTCAGACAACTGCTTCCATGCCGGCATGGCACCGTTGTTCTGGCCATTCAGCAACACAGCGATTTGCTTGGAATGGTCAGCGTTCAAAACAACAGCTGAGCCGTCGAGCGCTTTGATCGCGCCGGCTGCTTTGCCAGTGGCTTGGTGGCAAGCCGCGCAGTTGGCTGCATAAACTTTTTCACCGCGCTTGGACAAATCATCCAATGCCCAGACTTTGGATGGGTCATCGGCTTTGGCGGCTTGCTTTTTCTTTTCTTCCACAACCCATGCTGCGTAGTCTTGTGCAGACAACACTTTCACATGAATGGGCATGTAAGCGTGCTCTTTGCCGCACAGCTCTTGGCACTGGCCGTAAAAGTCGCCGGTTTTTTCTGCGCGGAACCAAGTGTCACGAACAAAACCCGGAATAGCGTCTTGTTTGATGCCGAAAGCGGGGACCGCGAATGCGTGTATCACATCGTTGGCGGTGGTGATCACGCGCACTTTTTGGCCCACAGGCACCACCAAGGGGTTGTCCACCTTCAGCAAATAGTTGTCACCTTCGGGCTTGCCCGCATTGGACATGGCACGCTGGCCGGAATCCAAGGTGGAGATGTAGCTCAGACCCTCGCCCTCGCCCTTGATGTAGTCGTAACCCCACTTCCATTGGTAACCGGTGGCCTTGATGGTCAGATCGGCATTGGTGGTGTCCTTTTGGGCCACCAAAACTTTGGTCGCTGGAAGGGCCATCAAAATCACAATCAGGAAGGGCACAGCAGTCCAAATGACTTCCACCGTGATGGATTCCGTGAATTTGGCGGGCTTGTGGCCGACCGACTTGCGGTGCTTCCAGATGGAATAGAACATGACCGCAAACACAGCAATGAAAATCACTGTGCAAATGATGAGCATGAACCAGTGCAACCATTGTTGCTCTTCAGCGATCTTGGTGGCAGCAGGATGCAAATTGAGCTGGTTGACCGCTGGGCCACCCGGCAAATCATTGACTGCATAGGCTGCAGTCGCCATCCAGGCACCAGCAAAAATACCTGCACGGGACAGCAAAGAAAACAATTGGTTGGAAATATTCTTCATGGTTCTCACTAACTTCCAAGACTCTGTTGAACTCACACCTCAGACAAACCGGGTTTTACCCTGTTTGCCACCAGACATCACGCCGAACGCAATGCCTTTCTGATTTCTCGCGCCAAAACTTGGCGCAACTCGGGTCGCACAAAACGCCCCACCTCAATGGATCGACCTTGGCCGGACAACTCGATCAAGCTGTGATCACCCGATTTGGGCTCTACCCTTACCCACTGACGCGCAAATTCAGCCCGCTCAAGGCGACCAGCAGACTCACACTCCACCACCAACTGGCCACCTTGGATCGAAATCTTCTCCCCATCGGTGGCGTGACGCGCATAAATCAAAAAAGCCAAACCCACCACTGCGATCTCAAGTCCCGCAAAAGCCAAAACCAGCGTGGCTCCCATGTACCAAAAAAACGAACCGATTCCCAGAGAAAGGACACACAAGGACAAGTAAAGCAAAGCCAGCTGAGACGGAGTCACTGAGCAATTGCGACGAAGCTGCCAATGGATGGCATGTCCCGTCTCTTGAGCAAACTGATACGTTGAATTTGACACCCGTCAACTTTCAATAAACTAACAAGTCGAAATGCAAAAAATGCTTCTAAAACGGCCGGATTTTACCCGAGAACAAAGGCTGTTTTGATTCAACTCAAACTTTGTCGGAAATCCGTGGACTGCTGCGCAGCATCTGCTGCATTTGCTCTAGTCCAATGACCGCGCGAGCGCTGACGGGGACGCGGAGCGAAGGCTTAAGGGCATGTCCATAGACAATTTCAAAAGTTAACGTCAAGCGCCCACCTTCTTCGGGCCGTGCCAACGCCATAAGTGCTTGACTCAATTGATCGAGCCAACGCCGCCCTCTCAAACCTTGAAAACGCTGCACATTCAGATTTCTTCCCCAACTGCGCAATTCGGCCAGTAATCGCTGTGGGCTTTCGTAGCTCAATGTCATGCGCTCCATGTCCATGACCGGCTCGGAAAAACCGGCCGCCACCAGCATGTC
>CAITSG010000397.1 GCA_903894995.1 uncultured Burkholderiales bacterium | reverse complement strand
GCTGCGTGCTTTCAACAACCAGCCCGTGATCGAATCGACGTCGTGTTCCAGAAATTGCGTGGCCAAGGCCAGAGACTTGGCCCAGTCACTGCTTTTGAAGGCGGCGAGACCCTCTTCAAGTTCCAATGTGGGGGTCGTTGTGTTGAGTGTGTGGTCCATGAATAGCTCGAATTTGTCTGTAACGCTAATTTTGAATCAAATATGTTAAGAGTTCGCGTATTGTTTTTTCTTGTACATTAATTTCTCATTTAAAAGTCTTGCATTCTCACATTTTGCTCACTTCTCTTCACCATGAAAAAACTCTTGCACATTGGCCCAGGCCACGCCCGCTTGGAAAACACCACCCAAGGCTTCAACAACGGTCACTGGCAAGAGTTGCGTCTGGACATCGACCCCACGGTGCAGCCCGACATCATTGGCACCATGACCGACATGTCTCAAGTCAAGGACCGGTCGGTTGATGCCATTTTTTCGAGCCACAACATCGAACACCTTTACCCACACGAGGTGCCCACGGCCATGGCCGAATTTGTGCGCGTGCTGGCCGATGACGGGTTTTGTGTCATCACCTGTCCGGACCTGAAGTCGGTGTGTGCGCTGGTGGCCGAGGACAAACTCACCGAGACGGCTTATGAATCGCCGGCCGGCCCCATCGCCCCCATCGACATCCTGTACGGCCACAGAAACTACATGGGGGCAGGCAATCTGTTCATGGCCCACCGCTGTGGTTTTACCGAAAAAGTGCTGCGCGGCACCCTCAACGCCTGTGGTTTTCCTTGGGTGGCCACCTTGGTCCGGCCAGGTGCTTTTGACATCTGGGCTGTGGCCTGCAAAAGCGCCAAGACCGATGAGGAACTCAAAATCCTGGCACGCGAACACTTCAGGGTTTGAACCGGCAGCGCTTTGAAAGCCCCCCGAGCCGCTCAGGTTCATGGTCCGGCGGCGTAAAATTATGGAAGTTACAAGTCGGGTTCAGGTCGACTTGTGTGAATTTTCAACTTCCCCGGGACACACCACCATGGCACTCGTTTCAATGCGCGAGCTGCTGGACCACGCCGCCGCCAACGGCTACGGCATTCCAGCTTTCAACGTCAACAACCTGGAGCAAGTCCAAGCCGTCATGACGGCGGCCGACGAAGTCGGTGCTCCGGTCATCTTGCAAGCCAGTGCAGGGGCTCGCAAATACGCCGGTGAGCCTTTCATCAAGCACCTGATTTTGGCCGCCACCGAGCAGTGGCCGCACATTCCCCTGGTCATGCACCAGGACCACGGCCAAAGCCCCGCCATCTGCCAAGGTGCCATCGACCTGGGTTTCTCGTCGGTCATGATGGACGGCTCCTTGCTCGAAGACGGCAAGACCCCGGCCGACTTCGCTTACAACGTTGACGTTACCCGCCGCGTGGTGGACATGGCCCACAAGATGGGCGTGTCGGTTGAGGGTGAGCTCGGTTGCCTGGGCAATCTGGAGACGGGCGAAGCCGGTGAAGAAGACGGTATTGGTGCGGTGGGCAAGCTGGACCACAGCCAAATGCTGACCGACCCCGAAGAAGCCGCGCAATTTGTCAAAGCCACGGGTCTGGACGCGCTGGCCATTGCGATTGGCACCAGCCACGGCGCCTACAAGTTCAGCCGCAAGCCTACGGGCGACATTCTGGCCATCAGCCGCGTCAAGGAAATCCACGCCCGCATCCCCAACACCCATTTGGTCATGCACGGCTCGTCCAGCGTGCCGCAAGACCTGCTGGCCCTGATCAACCAGTACGGCGGCCAGATGAAAGAAACCTACGGCGTGCCCGTCGAGGAAATCCAGGAAGCCATCAAGTTTGGCGTGCGCAAGATCAACATTGACACCGACATCCGCTTGGCCATGACGGCGGCGGTGCGCAAATTTTTGTTTGAGAATCCCGACAAGTTCGACGCCCGCGAATGGCTCAAGCCTGCCCGTGAAGCGGCCAAGCAAATTTGCAAGCAGCGTTACCTGGAGTTCGGCTGCGAAGGCCAGGCGGCCAAGGTCAAGGGCGACAACCTGCAGGTGGTGGCCGCTCGTTATGCCCGGGGTGAATTGGCCCAAGTGGTGAACTGAGCCTGCGATAATTGACCTGAATGGCCCGTTGACTGTTCAACGGGCCTTTTTCTTTTTGTTGAACTGTTTTTGCCATGACCACTGCGCTCCACACCTCAGCCCTCACGTCCCTGCCTTTGCTGGCGCGTGGCAAGGTGCGCGACAACTACGCCGTGGGTGACGACCGCATCTTGATGGTGGCGTCGGACCGCATCAGCGCGTTTGACGTGATCATGGGCGAGCCGATCCCTGGCAAAGGGGTGCTGCTGACGCAAATGGCCTTGTTCTGGTTCGACCAACTCGGCCCCAAAGGCCTGAACATTTGCCCGATCCACCTGACGGGCGATGCCCCCGAAAGTGTGGTGAGCGCTGACGAAGTGCCGCAGGTCACGGGCCGCTCGATGCTGGTCAAGCGCTTGAAGCCCATTCCGGTCGAGGCGGTGGTGCGTGGTTATCTGGCCGGCAGCGGGTGGAAGGAATACCAAGACAGCCAGGCGGTGTGTGGTGTGAAACTGCCTGCTGGCCTGAAGAATGCCAGCCGCTTGCCCGAGCCCATCTACACGCCCGCAGCCAAAGCTGCGGTGGGTGAGCACGACGAAAACATCACGTTTGAGCAAACTGTGGCCTTGATCGGCGTCGACTTGGCCACCCGCATCCGTGACATCAGCCTCCAGCTGTACAAAGCCGCGCGTGACATTGCGGCCACCAAGGGCATCATCATTGCCGACACCAAATTCGAGTTTGGCCTGGACGCCGACGGCACCTTGGTGCTGATGGACGAGGTGCTGACACCCGATTCATCGCGTTATTGGCCCGCCGACAGCTATGCAGAAGGCGCCAACCCACCGAGCTACGACAAGCAGTTTTTGCGCGACTGGCTGGAAAGCGCACAGATCAATGGCAAGCCCTGGGACAAGACCCCGCCCGCGCCGCGTTTGACGCGAGAAGTGATTGAGAAAACAGCGGCCAAGTACGAAGAAGCCATGAAAAAGCTGATGGCCTGAGCCTTGGTGCCGCCAGTGCTGATCGCCAGCCGAACAGGCCGATGCACCTTGAAGTCTTTTCAGACCCGTCAAGCACCAGCTGATCAATCACCGCCAATGCGTGAGAAAAAAAGGAGACCCCAAGATGAGTTTTTTGAGATCTGCGTCAGCACTGATGGTGCAGTACGCCCACTACCACCGCGACCGGCGCAACATCGCCACCCACTTGTTGGGGGTGCCCCTGATTTTCATGGCCATTGGCATGGTGCTGACCCAGCCGACCTGGGTCTGGGGCGGGTGGACGCTGAGCGCAGCTTGGTGCATGTGGGGTCTGACGAGCCTGTGGTACTTGACCCGGGGCACGGTGCTGTTGGGCGTGGCCACCACCGTGGTCAATGGCCTGCTCATCGCATGCGCCCATGGCTTGGTGCCCTTGGCCGCAGCCGCTGGGCTACTGGCCTGGCAAGCCGGTCTGGCCCTGTTTGTGATTGGCTGGATCATCCAGTTTGTCGGCCATTACTTTGAGGGTAAAAAACCCGCTTTTGCCGACGACATCGTGGGATTGCTGGTTGGCCCCATGTTTGTGGTGGGCGAGGTGCTCATGGCCCTCGGCCTGCTGACGTCCCTGCGCATGGCCATCGAACGCCAGGCGGGGCCTTCGCACTGAGTAATACAGTTTTGGACGTGTTGAGGGCCGATTGATCCAGCCCGCGTAGAGGGTGGTCTGCGAGGGTGATCGCGACGAGGGCGTCGCTCCTACAGGGGATTGCCTGCTTTTTGTAGGAGCCCCGCCCTCGGGGCGATGGGTGGTGGTCTGAGAGGGTGATCGCGAAGAGGGCGTCGCTCCTACAGGGGGGGTGTCTGCTTTTTGTAGGAGCCCCGCCCCGGGGCGATGGGTGGTGGTCTGCGAGGGTGATCGCGACGAGGGCGTCGCTCCTACAGGGGATTGCCTGCTTTTTGTGGGAGCCCCGCCCCGGGGCGATGGGGCTCAGTTCAGCGCCATGCTCAGCTTGCGCCGGTAGCTGGAGATCATGGCCTGCAGG
>CAITSG010000396.1 GCA_903894995.1 uncultured Burkholderiales bacterium | reverse complement strand
GTGCCTATGAGTGCTGTTGCCACAGAGTCCACCGCCATGATTTGCGGCACGCCCACACCCGCCACGATGCGGGTGGTGCAGATCGAACCAGGGCCAATACCCACTTTCACCGCGTCGGCACCAGCCTCGACCAAGGCCAAAGCGGCAGCGCCCGTGGCGATGTTGCCGCCAATGACTTCGATGTGGGGGTAGTTTTGTTTGACCCAGCGCACGCGGTCGAGCACGCCTTTGCTGTGACCGTGAGCGGTGTCCACCACGATGGCGTCCACACCAGCTCGGGACAAAGCCTCAACACGTTCTTCAGTGCCCTCGCCCACGCCCACAGCAGCGCCCACGAGCAGCTTGCCAGCGGCGTCGCGTGCGGCATTGGGAAAATTCAGCTGTTTGGTGATGTCCTTGACGGTGATCAGACCTTTGAGTTCAAAGTCGTCGTTGATGACCAGCAGGCGCTCGAGTTTGTGTTTGTTGAGCAGGTGTTTGGCTTGCTCAGGCGTGGTGCCTTCCGGCACAGTGATCAGGCGCTCGCGCGGGGTCATGATCTCGCTGACTTTTTGGTCGTAGCGGGTTTCAAAGCGCAAGTCGCGTCCAGTCACAATGCCCACCACTTGGCGGCCGTCGCAGACCGGAAAACCGGATACACCCAGCTCGTCTGAGAGGGCCATGACCTGGCGCACGGTTGTGTCGGGGGTGATGACGACCGGGTCGCGCAACACCCCTGATTCATAACGCTTGACCTTGGCCACTTGCGCGGCTTGTTCTTGCACGGTGAGGTTTTTGTGCACGATGCCGATGCCACCTTCTTGCGCGATGGCGATGGCCAGGCGCGCTTCGGTCACGGTGTCCATGGCGGCGGAGACCAATGGCAAGTTCAGGCGGATGTTGCGGGTGAATTGGGTCGCGAGAGAAGTGTCCTTGGGCAGGACTTGGGAATAAGCGGGGACGAGGAGAACGTCATCAAAAGTCAGGGCTTTACCGAGTAGGCGCATAAGCTCGAGCTCCAAAAAATGGATTGTACCCGTGCGGGTCAAGGGATTTTCCTGAGAAGTTGACCAAGGTGTGGCCCATATTGCATAGCTCAAACCGAGCGCGCCGATCTTATCTGGGCTGTGAAGCAATCTTTCAGGCGTTTTGGTAATGCAGAACTTTGAGTGATTTTTCGGGGTCGATGTCGACAAATGCCGCCGGGTTGGCCAGCCGCTCAACAAAACGCAAACTGGGCGCGGCCTCGGCCACCTGGACGTGCAAAAACTGCGTGTCCAGCTCTGGCGCATTCAGGCAAAGCAGCACATGACCTTGCGGCTCCAGCAAATCCGGCAAGCGGCGGATCAGTTTGATGTAGTCCTTGGTGGCGATGAAACTGCCCTTTTGGTAGCTGGGCGGGTCGATCACGATCACGCCGTAAGGCCCCATTTTGTTGATCTTGCCCCAAGTCTTGAAGATGTCATGGCCCAAAAAACGGGCTTTGGGCGGCAAGTCGTTGAGCCGGTGGTTTTGTTGACCGATGGCCAAAGCGCCCTGGCTCATGTCGAGGTTCACCACCTGAGCGGCCCCGCCTTGCAGGGCCACCACCGAAAAAGCGCAGGTATAAGCAAAGAGGTTGAGCACATTTTCGTGTTTGGCGTGGTTTTTCAACCATTCGCGCCCGTTGGCCATGTCCAGAAACAAGCCGTGGTTCTGCCCGCGCATCACATGCACGATGTAACGGGCGCCTTGCTCGCTCACCACATGCGGTTCGGGCACGCTGCCTGCCATGAGGCGGGTTTCGGCTTCACCCGTCACCCGACTTTGGAACACCAAGTTCAGTGGCTGGCCCGGGGCGAGGGTTTGCCATCGGGATTCAAGGGCGCTGTGGCACGCGGCCAAATCTTCGTTGGTCGCCGGCTTGAAGCTGGTCAGCACCCAAACCGGGGCAAACCAGTCGAGCGACCATTGCTCGCAGCCGGGATACATGCCGCCCCGTCCATGAAAAACGCGTTGGGCGTCTTCGACCAGAGGCATCTGGGCGATGCTCCTCAAAAGGGCTTGCATGGTGGCTTTCAGTAACCCGCAGCAGAGCCGCTTTTGCGGTTGGCAAACAAGCCCGTGC
>CAITSG010000395.1 GCA_903894995.1 uncultured Burkholderiales bacterium | reverse complement strand
CGCCGAGGCTGCGAGCTTTGACACGCAGGTTGGTCATGTCAGCGACCGTGATACCACGGTATTCCGCCATCACAAGCGTTTGAGCTTTACCGGCGAGGTCGGTCACTTCGGAAATGACCGCTTCTTTCTCACTGCGATTCAGACTCAAGGTCTACTCCTTTGTATGTGTTTTTCGGGTTGCCCCTGAAACACGCCTATTTGCAGCGACCAACTGTTTTGGACCTACATCCATCTGCAGCGGGATCGCCATCTGCGTTGGCCCAAACCTTCAAGCAAACTTGTAGGTTTGTTGATTAAGCACAGCGGTGTGTGCGCCAACGGTCTTGGATGGCCTGCAATCCTTTTACAGGGTTCGCAGCCCACCACATTGAGCAGGCTTTGATACCCGCTCAAATTTATTAACGCCATTAAGCGGCGAGTGATTGTGTATCGACGCGAACGCCCACACCCATGGTTGAGGACACGGCAATTTTCCGCAGGTAAACACCTTTGCTGGTGGCTGGTTTGGCTTTCACCAAAGCTTCAACCAAAGCAGCCAAGTTGCCTTGCAGTTTGTCGTTTTCAAAAGAACGGCGACCAATGGTGCCGTGCACGATACCGGCCTTGTCCACGCGGAACTGCACTTGACCGGCTTTGGCGTTGCGCACTGCAGTAGCGACATCAGGGGTGACGGTGCCGACTTTGGGGTTAGGCATCAGACCACGTGGGCCCAGAATTTGACCCAAAGTACCCACCACACGCATGGCGTCTGGCGCAGCGATAACCACATCGAATGGCATGTCGCCGGCCTTCACGCGGGCAGCCAAATCGTCCATGCCAACCACGTCGGCACCCGCAGCGCGGGCTTCATCGGCCTTCACGCCTTGGGCGAACACAGCCACACGGGCAGTTTTACCAGTGCCGTTTGGCAACACAACAGCGCCACGCACCACTTGGTCAGATTTTTTGGCATCAATACCGAGCTGAACAGCCACATCGATGGATTCATCGAACTTGGCAGTTGCCGCTTCCTTGACCATGACCAAGGCTTCGGTCAGCGCATACAACTTGTTGCTGTCCACTTTTCCGACCAGCGCTTTTTGCTTTTTAGTAAGTTTAGACATTTACACGCCCTCCACATTCACGCCCATGGAACGGGCAGTACCAGCGATGGTTCGAACGGCTGCGTCCATATCGGCAGCTGTCAGATCTTTCATCTTGGCTTTGGCGATTTCTTCCAATTGGGCACGTGTGATCTTGCCCACCTTTTCAAGACCCGGCTTGGTCGACGCCTTGTCGATCTTGATGGATTTCTTGATCAAGGTCGCTGCAGGCGGGGTCTTGATGACAAAAGTGAAGGATTTGTCCGCAAATGCTGTGATGACCACAGGCAAAGGCAGCCCTGGCTCGACGCCTTGTGTCTGGGCGTTGAACGACTTGCAGAACTCCATGATGTTCAAACCACGTTGGCCCAATGCGGGACCGATAGGTGGTGATGGATTGGCTTTACCAGCTGGAACTTGCAGCTTGATGAAGCCGACGATTTTTTTCGCCATACTTTACTCCTTGCGGGTGCTAACGCTTAGGTTCCGCGAACCATCTGCTTCCCGTTGTTAACGACTCTTTAGCTCAATTTGGCACCGAGTCGGTTCATGCCAAACTTTTCAACAAATCAGGTTTTTTCGACCTGACTGAATTCCAATTCAACGGGTGTCGCACGACCAAAAATTGTCACTGAAACTCGCATCTTGTTGCGTTCATAATTCACTTCTTCCACTGTGCCATTGAAATCCGTGAATGGACCATCTTTGACTCGGATGTATTCACCCACTTCAAATTCAACTTTATGGCGCGGCTTGTCCGTGCCCTCTTGCATTTGACTGACAATTTTGGCGACGTCGGCTTCTGATATCGGAGCAGGTCGATTTTTGGCTCCACCTACAAAACCCGTGACTTTGTTGGTATGTTTGACCAAATGCCATGTTTCATCGTCCATGACCATTTCGACCAAAACATATCCCGGAAAAAACTTGCGTTCCGTCGTTCTTTTCTGACCATTTTTGACTTCAACCACTTCTTCGGTTGGCACCAAAATTCTGCCAAACTTGGTTTCCATTCCTGCGCGTGTAATTCGTTCGACGATGTTGCGCTCAACTGCTTTTTCCATTCCGGAATAAGCGTGAACTACATACCATTTCAAGTCTGGGTTGGTGGACGATCCCGCCATCGGCGCACTCACTACGACATCGTTCATTATTTTTTCCACCCAAGAATCAAATCGTAAAAAACCCATTCAAGGGTTTTGTCTGTTATCCAAAGAAACAAGGCCATCACCACGACAAAAGCAAACACATAGGCAGTGATCTGCAGAGCCTCTTTACGCTCTGGCCAAACTACTTTTTTGACTTCTCGCACTGCATCGCGGCTGAATCCAATCAGTTGTTTCCCCATTTCACTGGTCAAGAACACGGCAAATGATGCTGACAAGCTGACCAAAAGAACCGCCCACTGCACCCAAATACCCTGCTTTGAGAGCATATAAAAAGCAACCAAAGCTGCTATCACCAGCGTAACAGCCAACGCCAAGCGTACTTTTTCGCCTGCAGCACTCACAGTTTGAACTTCTGACGTTGCCATACGGGCTTATACCTTTGTTGCACCCCTCATTCAGAGGTGTCTCTTAAGACAATGAAGCCCGCTAGGTTGTAGCGGGCTTTTAATCCACCTTGTTTCAGGTGGCAGGGGCAGTAGGAATCGAACCTACAACCTTCGGTTTTGGAGACCGACGCTCTGCCAATTGAGCTATACCCCTACACGAAACCTTTAAGCGAGGATCTTGGCAACAACGCCAGCGCCAACTGTGCGGCCACCTTCGCGGATGGCGAAGCGCAAGCCTTCTTCCATCGCGATGGGGTTGATCAACTTCACAGTGATCGACACGTTGTCACCCGGCATCACCATCTCTTTGCCTTCTGGCAATTCGATCGCGCCAGTCACGTCAGTCGTACGGAAGTAGAACTGAGGACGGTAGTTGTTGAAGAAAGGCGTGTGACGGCCACCTTCGTCTTTGGACAAGACATAGATCTCGCCCGTGAAGTGGGTGTGGGGCTTGATCGAGCCTGGCTTGCACAGCACTTGGCCGCGCTCGACGTCTTCGCGCTTGGTGCCGCGCAGCAAGATACCGACGTTGTCGCCAGCTTGACCTTGGTCCAGCAGCTTACGGAACATCTCAACGCCTGTGCAAGTGGTCTTGACCGTGTCTTTGATACCGACGATTTCGATTTCTTCGCCGACTTTGACGATACCGCGCTCGATACGCCCAGTCACCACAGTGCCGCGACCGGAGATGGAGAACACGTCTTCCACGGGCATCAAGAATGCGCCGTCCACTGCACGCTCAGGTGTAGGGATGTAGTTGTCAAGGGCATCAGCCAGCTTCATGATGGCTTCTTCGCCCAATGGGCCTTTGTCGCCTTCGAGGGCCAGCTTGGCAGAACCTTGAATGATCGGGGTGTCGTCGCCTGGGAAGTCGTACTTGGACAACAACTCGCGCACCTCCATCTCGACCAGTTCCAACAACTCAGCGTCGTCCACCATGTCGCACTTGTTCAGGAACACGATGATGTAAGGCACACCCACCTGACGCGCCAGCAAGATGTGCTCGCGGGTCTGAGGCATGGGGCCGTCAGCAGCGGAACACACCAAAATAGCGACGTCCATCTGGGCAGCACCCGTGATCATGTTTTGCACATAGTCAGCGTGGCCTGGGCATTCCACGTGGGCGTAGTGACGGTT
>CAITSG010000394.1 GCA_903894995.1 uncultured Burkholderiales bacterium | reverse complement strand
ACCCGGATTCGTTTGTCAACAAAGTCCTGGCGCAGCCCACCATCAATTTGCTCGAAGGAATAAGTTGATGGGTGCCGATGCTTTGGTCAACCTGGCGCGTATTGGTATGAATGTTTTTTGTAGGAGCGACGCCCTCGTCGCGAAAACCCTCGCAGACCACCACCCATCGCCCCGAGGGCGGGGCTCCTACAAAATGCAGGGCCTCGTCCCCTGTAGGAGCGACGCCCCCGTCGCGAAAAGCCTCGCAGACCACAACCCATCGCCCCGAGGGCGGGGCTCCTACAAAATGCGGGGCATTGTCCTTGTAGGAGAGACGCCCTCGTCGCGATAAGCCTTGCAGACGACCGCTCATCGCCCCGGGGGCGGGGCTCCCACAAAGACAAAAGGCATCTCGCACAGGGGTGAGCTTTAACAAAACACAAACATATGCCGTATCAGCCCCTCTTTATTCGCGAACTTCAGTGCGGTATAGTTTTGCGGTATATCTACGCGGTTTAAATCTGGAGTGATCAGCGATGGTGTCAACAATAAAACGCAAGACCTCCCTCACGTTGGATGCCGATGTCTTGGATTGTGCGAAAGCATTGGAGATCAATGTGTCTGCGGTGGCAGAAGCTGCGCTCAAGACTGCGGTGGCTCATGCGCGTCATAAGCAATGGATCAACCAAAACGCCGAAGCTTTTGCGGCACAAGCGGCATGGCATGAGAGCCATGGTCACCCGCTTGCAGACATCATGATGGTGCCAGGAGGTTCGACGTGGAGCGCCTGACAAGATACGACGTGGCGCAATACAACGGGGTGAGCATGGTCGTGGTTGAAAGCGATCTCTTACCCCCGGACCCAGCGGTGGTGGTGATCCCTTTGTTGGCCGACTACCCAGCGGTCAAAGACCTTAACCCTGAGGTTTTGCACGATGGCCAGCGCTTTGTTCTTGCCACTCGACTGATTGCCGCTGTGCGACGTTCAAGTTTGCGCCGCACCGGCAGCGTGGCAGACCAATCTGACCGAATCCATCGTGCCGTCGATGTCTTGATGGCAGGGGTGTAAAGGCATTCCCCCCATCGCCCTGAGGGCGGTGCTCCCACAAAGGGAAAAACCATCGCCCTGAGGGCGTGGCTCCCACATTGATCGCAATGCCCAAGACTGGCCTTTCGCTTCAAACTTCTCTGATGTGTGCCCCGTGATCACGGGGCAGGCTGAATCCGACTCCCCACACATGACGACACTTTCCGTTTTGCAAGCCCAAGACATTGCCAGTTTTTTGCACAGCCAGCGCAACAAGCCCACTTTGCGTTTCATCACCTGCGGCAGCGTGGACGATGGCAAGAGCACGTTGATTGGACGCTTGCTTTTTGAGAGCAAGGCCATTTTTGACGACCAGTTGGCCAGTCTGGAAAAGGATTCGCGCCAGTACGGCACGCAGGGAGAAAAAATCGATCTGGCTTTGCTGTTGGACGGGCTTCAGGCCGAGCGGGAGCAGGGCATCACCATCGATGTGGCTTACCGTTTTTTTGCCACCGACAAGCGCCGCTTCATTGTGGCCGACACGCCGGGTCACGAGCAGTACACGCGCAACATGGCCACGGGTGCTTCAACCGCCGATGTGGCAGTGATCTTGATCGACGCCCGCAAGGGTGTGTTGACGCAGACGCGCAGGCACAGCCGCATTGTGGCCATGATGGGCATTCGCCATGTGGTGCTGGCCGTCAACAAGATGGACTTGGTGGGCTTCGGTCAGGACACGTTCAACACCATCGTGGCCGACTACCAAGTGTTTGCCCAAGACTTGGGTTTTCAAACGGTGCAGGCGATTCCTTTGTCGGGCTTGGGGGGGCGAGAATGTGTTGCACCTGAGCGAGCAGACGCCGTGGTATTCGGGGCCGAGTTTGATGGGGTATTTGGACACGGTGGATGTGTCGCACACCGCTGCGCGTCAGGCGTTTCGCATGCCGGTGCAGTGGGTGAACCGGCCCAATCTGGATTTCAGGGGCTTTTGTGGCACTTTGGCCGAGGGGCGCATTCAGGCAGGTGATGCGGTGCGGGTTTTGCCATCGGGCGTGCAGACCCGCATCCAGCAGGTGTTTTGCGGATTTGACGAAGTGACACAAGCCACCCAGGGTGACGCCGTGACGCTGACCCTGGTGGACGAGGTGGACGCCAGCCGGGGCGATGTGCTGGTGGCTGCCGAGCAGCCGCCCGAGGTGGCGGACCAGTTTGAAGCACGCTTGCTGTGGATGCATGAACATGCCATGACGCCCGGGCGTCAGTATTTGATGAAGCTGGCCACCAAAGAGGTGACGGCGACGGTCACCGACATCAAGTACCGTGAGGATGTGAACACGGGCGCGCATTTGGCAGCCAAGTCGCTGAGCCTGAACGAGATGGCCTGCGTGAACCTGTCGACCCATGCGCCGGTGGTGTTTGAGCCTTATGCCACCAACCGGGTGTTGGGCAGCTTTATTTTGGTGGACAAGCAGAGCTTTGAGACGGTGGGCGCGGGCATGCTGGACTTTGCTTTGCGCCGGGCCAGCAACATCCATTGGCAGGCGCTGGAGGTGAACAAGCAAACGCGTGCGGCGCAAAAGCTGCAACGGCCTCGGTGCATTTGGCTGACAGGCTTGTCGGGTTCGGGCAAATCCACTCTGGCCAATTTGCTGGAAAAGCGTTTGCACGCGCAAGGCGTGCACACCTATTTGCTCGATGGCGACAATGTGCGCCACGGCCTGAACCGGGACTTGGGTTTTACCGAGGCAGACCGCGTGGAAAACATCCGGCGTGTGGCCGAGGTGGCGCGTTTGATGGTGGATGCGGGCCTGGTGGTGCTGGTGAGTTTTATTTCTCCGTTCAAGTCAGAACGAGCCATGGCCCGCAGCTTGTTTGATGCAGGCGAATTCACCGAGGTGTTTGTGGACACGCCTTTGGCTGAGTGCGAAATGCGCGACGTGAAAGGCCTGTATGCCAAGGCCCGCCGGGGCGAGCTGAAAAACTTCACCGGCATCGACAGCCCCTACGAGGCCCCCGACGCCGCCGAAGTGCACTTGCTCACCCAGGATCGCACGGCCCAAGCGTGTGTGGATGAGTTGATGCAGGGGATTCACATGGCCGGAGAACGATAGTTTTTTGTAGGAGCGACGCCCTCGTCGCGATAAGCCGTGCAGACCACTACCCATCGCCCCGAGGGCGGGGCTCCCACAACATGCAGGGCCTTGTCCCCTGTAGGAGCGACGCCCTCGTCGCGATAAGCCGTGCAGACCACCACCCATCGCCCCGAGGGCGGGGCTCCTACAAAATGCGGGGCCTTGTCCCCTGTAGGAGCGACGCCCTCGTCGCGAGAGCCGGCGCAGACCACCACCCATCGCCCCGAGGGCGGGGCTCCTACCACATGCAGGGGCGTT
>CAITSG010000393.1 GCA_903894995.1 uncultured Burkholderiales bacterium | reverse complement strand
CATTTCAATCGCCAGAGCGATCTCGCCAATCATGTCGCCCGCGTGCGTGCCCACCATGCCGCCGCCCAATATCTTGCCGTGGCCGTGGGCCTCGGGTGAATCGTCAAACAGCAGTTTGGTCACGCCTACGTCGCGGCCGTTGGCAATGTGAGTGCGGCCTACGGCTTGCAGCACGAGGTCGTGCACCTGCGGCGCGGGGGCTGTGCTGCCGGTTTCGGCATTTTCGAACGTGACTTACTTTCCTCTCTGCGTACTCGACATACTCCCCTCCACCCAGCTACCCAGCATGACCGCCACCGCCGTCGGCACCGCTTGCATGACCTGCGGCCTGTTGACGAAGCTGCTAGGCAGGCAATACCAAATCCGCTGAACATCGACCCAATGGGCTTGCAATCCTCTTTTTCAACACCATGTAGTCCTTCGGAAGTAATTTCCACCGCTGTCTTTCCTCATTGATCCAAAAAATTCCTATGCTATTTAACCCTCTTCAAATCGGCTCTGTTTCCCTTGCCAACCGCATGCTCATGGCACCACTGACCCGTGCGCGTGCCAGTGCGGGGCATATGCCCAATGCGCTCATGGCCGAGTACTACGCACAGCGCGCCAGCGCCGGGCTGATCATCACCGAGTGCACCATGATTGCCGAGAACACCTCGGCCTTTGTCAACGAACCCGGTATTTACAACGCCGCACAAATCGAAGCCTGGAAAGAAACCACTGCCGCTGTTCATGCCAAGGGCGGCAAAATCTTCATGCAAATCTGGCACGCCGGCCGCGCCGCACACCCGGCCAACAATGGTGGGGCACCGATTGTTTCGTCCAGCCCCCTGGCGCTCCAGGGCGATGCCCACACCGCGCAAGGAAAACTGCCCCAAGCCACGCCCCAAGCCTTATTGGAAAGCGAAATTGCCCCTATCGTGCAAGCCTTTGCGCAAGCCGCCAAAAACGCCATGGCTGCAGGTTTTGACGGAGTAGAAGTACACGGTGCCAACGGCTACTTGATTGACCAATTTCTGCGCGACAGCGCCAACCAACGCAGCGACAGCTACGGCGGCACGTTGGAACAACGCGCACGCTTCCTGTTTGAAGTGTTGACCGCCGTGTGCGCAGCCATCGGCAGCGACCGCGTGGGCCTGCGCCTGTCGCCCCTGAACAGCTACAACGACATGAAAGACAGCGACCCGCTGGCTTGGACAGCCTACCTGGCTGAGCAACTCAACCGCTTCGATTTGGCCTACTTGCACATCATGCGGGCAGACTTTTTTGGCCTGCAAAAAGCCGATGTGATGCCCTTTGCCCGCGCCCACTACAAAGGTGTGCTGATTGGCAACATGGGCTACACCCCAGCCGAGGCCGAGGCGGCCACCACCGAAGGCAAGCTTGACGCCGTCGCCTTTGGCAACGGCTTCCTCGCCAACCCCGACTTCCCTGCCCGTGTGAAAGCGGGTGCGGCCATGAACGTACCCGACCAAAGCACCTTCTACACCCCCGGTGCCAAGGGCTACACCGATTACCCAACGCTGTAATCAACGCTGAAGAAAGAAAGCCCGAACTGGCAACAGTTCGGGCTTTTGCTTTCTTGGGTTTAAACAGGTGTTTACTTCTTAAATGGGGCGCATTGAAACAAGCCGCTAAGTGGTCAGCGATCGATAAGCCACACCGCCATAGGGGTACAAAGCAGAAACACAAGCAAAATCAAGCTCTAATAGAAAAAGCTGCTGACCCATTCAGGTTGGCTGTCTCTTTGTTTTCAGTGTGAAGTGCTTTACTTACGTGCTGGCGGCACATCCGTGCAGCCGTCGTGCGCCACCTCTGCCGCCATGCCGATGCTTTCGCCCAGCGTGGGGTGGGATGGATGATTTTGCCGATATCCACCACGTCTGCACCCATCTCAATCGCCAATCATGTCGCCCGCGTTGGTGCCGACCATGCCGCCACCCAAGATCTTGCCGTGGCCGTGGGGCTCAGGTGAATCGTCAAACAGCAGTTTGGTCAAGCCTTCGTCGCGGCGTTTAGCAATGGCGCGAAGAGTATCCACACACCGCTGCCAGATCAATGATTTGCACCTTATTAATTGATACCAAATAAGGCCGCACCGTTATCCCACGCTATTTTTTTGGCAACTGCGGGCGGCAGATCGCCCAGCCAAACGCGATAGCCCCGCATGGTGTCTTCATAGGATTGCCAGCGTTGATTGATCCAAGTGTCTGAACCGATCAAAAACCGCTCGGGGTACTTGAGCATGAGCGCACGCCATTCGGGGCACAAGCTGCCTGCGTCACAGGTCAAGCCCGGGCGGTAAGAGAGCTCCCCCACCAGGCCAGGGTACTTCGCCATCAATTCTTCCACCCGCTTGATCGGGGTACCGCCAATGCCGGTGTGCGCCCAAATCAAGCGCAGCTTTTGGCCCTGGGTCGGTGTGTTGGCCATCAACAGGTCAATCGCAGCATCATCCACATGGGCCAGCACCACCAGCTGCTTTTCTTCGGCCAACACCATCAGCTTTTTTGCCACTGCGCCGTTGGCATTGGCATTGTCATAGAGGTGGAATTCGCCAATACCCCGATAAGGCCCCACCGGGGTGCCTCGAGCAAGCTCTGCCAGCACCATGTCGAAAATGGTTTCATCACGAAACCAAGAGTTGTAGTCGGCACGGTTACGGTACAGACGAACGAAGGGCACAACGGCTACGCCCGCTGCGGCTGTTTCGGCACGCGCCAGGGCCAGCGCAATGGTTCCATCATTTGGCCGCGAGTTGGAGACGATGGCCTTGACACCACTGCGCTGCATCCGCGCAAGCACATCAGGTACGGGGTGCGGACCCGTTTTGCCGTTCCAAGCCTCGGTGTTGTAGTGCAGGTGAGCGTCGAACAGCGGCCCGGTGTAGTCAGCTGCATGAACGTTCAAGCTCGATACAGAGATGAACCCTACAACCAAGCAAGAAAGCGCTTTTCGACAAAGTATTGCAAACAGAGTAGTCATTCTGGTCATGGCTAATTTGGATTAATGGACACAATTGCGCCTCAAAGGCGCACCATTACAACGCCGATGAACCACCTCTGCCGCAAACTGCTTGGGCCGTGCAGTGCGACGCATGTGTGTCACTGGCAATAGGCAAACACACACATGCCACTTCGGGGTCGGTAGCGCGCCAGCAAGGCGTTGGGGGAACCGAAACCCCGCTGTGAGCATCCAGCAAAAAGTCCGAACCGTTACCAGTTCGGGCTTTTGCATTTATGCCGCCACAGGCTCTGGCGTTTACTTCTTGCTTGGCGGCAAGTCCGTGCAACTGCCATGCGCCACCTCTGCCGCCATGCCGATGCTTTCTCCCAGCGTGGGGTGAGGGTGGATGGTTTTGCCGATGTCCACAGCGTCTGCGCCCATCTCGATGGCGAATGCAATCTCACCAATCATGTCGCCCGCGTGCGTTCCCACCATGCCGCCGCCCAAGATCTTGCCGTGGCCCCCATTGGCATGCACCTCGGGTGAATCGTCAAACAGCAGTTTGGTCACGCCTTCGTCACGGCCGTTGGCAATGGCTCGGCCAGACGCCGTCCAAGGGAACAAGCCTTTTTTCACCTTGATGCCTTGTGCTTTGGCTTGGTCTTCAGACACAAGCCCTTCAAGCCGCGCCGGGTGCCGACTTCGCCAGTGCCAACGCCGCCCTTGTTTGCCAGCCTTTGCCACTGGCACGCCAGCGCTCCAACACATCGGCATCGAGGCGCAGGGTGACAGGCTTCTTGTGCTCGGCCTGAACGGGCCGTCCGCCTAAGCGCCGCGCCATGATCTGCTCTGGGGTGTTGACGCGCCCTTCACCGCGTGCGGTCTGCGCAAGCCCTCGCTCAATCGATGCGAGTAGGGACGCAGTATCGGTATCAAGTTGTCTTGCTGCATCAGACATCGTATTTCTCCTTCAAAGCGCGCAACAGGTGCGCAGGAATGTTTTCAACACGGCCCTTGGTGTAGACCGTTACCAGCACCAGCTCACCGCGGGCATTGCGCACGAAGTAAATCACCCGCGCCCCGCCTTGTTTTCCCATGCCAGCACGCACCCAACGCACCTTGCGCAGACCACCAGTGCGGGGTATCACGTCACCCGCATCGGGGTTGTTGGCTATCCAGTCCACAAAGGCATGGTGCTCGTCTTCGCTCCAAACTTTGGTGGCACAGTCCATAAATTCGGGGCTTTCGATGACGGTGAGCATGGGGTTATTGTGCATCGAATAACTAAAATTGCAAGCATCTCATAGGCTTTTTCCGAGTGCAACCGATCAGCCCCATATATCGATGGAAGATACACAGCTACGCATTGCGAGTAGCCAGTAAGTAAGAAGCACGAAACGTTGCCTGTTCGGGCTTCTTACTTTCAAAGCGCTGCCGCTTATCTACTTCTTCGCAGGTGGCAAGTCCGTGCAGCTACCGTGCGCCACCTCCGCCGCCATGCCGATGCTTTCGCCCAGCGTGGGGTGTGGGTGGATGGTTTTGCCGATGTCCACAGCGTCTGCACCCATCTCAATCGCCAGCGCGATCTCGCCAATCATGTCGCCCGCATGCGTGCCCACCATGCCGCCGCCCAAGATCTTGCCGTGGCCATGCGCTTCGGGGCTGTCGTCAAACAGCAGTTTGGTCACGCCTTCATCGCGGCCGTTGGCAATGGCACGGCCTGAAGCCGACCAAGGGAACAAGCCCTTTTTCACCTTGATGCCTTGCGCCTTGGCTTGGTCTTCGGTCAAGCCCACCCATGCCACTTCGGGGTCGGTGTAGGCGACGCTGGGGATGACGCGTGCGTTGAACGCAGCGGCTGCCAACTCTTTGTTGCCTTGAAGTTCGCCCGCAATGACTTCGGCCGCCACATGCGCTTCGTGCACCGCCTTGTGCGCCAACATGGGCTGGCCCACGATGTCGCCAATGGCAAAGATGTGCGGCATGTTGGTGCGCATTTGAATGTCAACGTTGATGAAGCCACGGTCGGTCACGGCCACGCCGGCTTTGTCCGCCGCAATCTTCTTGCCATTGGGCGTGCGCCCCACGGCTTGCAACACCAGGTCGTACACCTGCGGTGCGGGGGCCGTGCCACCCTCTTCTGCTGGGGCAAACGTGACTTCAATGCCTTCGGGTAAAGCGCGTGCAGACACCGTCTTGGTCTTGAGCATGATGTTG
>CAITSG010000392.1 GCA_903894995.1 uncultured Burkholderiales bacterium | reverse complement strand
CGATCCGGTACAAAGCATGCTCATGGCCGGGGATCTTGACATGGGCCATGCCAGGGCCTTGTTGGCCCTGGACAAGGCCCATCAAATCACAGCGGCCAATCAGATTGCGGCCAAAAAGCTTTCGGTCAGGGAGACCGAGGTGCTGGTCAAAAAACTGGGCAGCGACACGAATCAGGCACCCCGAAAAGCCAATGCAGAAAAGTCGGGTGACATCCGCCGGGTCGAGGAAGAGTTGTCTGACGCCCTCATGGCGCAGGTCGAGGTGCGCATCAAAAAGCGGGTCAAACGAATGGGCAAGATGCAGGAGATGGGCGAGGTGAGCATCCAGTTTGGTTCGCTCGACGAGCTCAATGGTTTGATCGACCGATTGCGCGGACAAAACAGCTGAAGCCCCATGCTGAGAAAGGGCGCTTCATCATTGCCTGCCGGTGCAGATGCCGACGGCAAAAACTTGTTTTCAAGAGAAAACCTGCTGGTCATTTTTTTGCTGGCCATCGGGCTGAGCTCTTTGCTTTTTTTCATCATCCCTGCGGGGTACTATGATCGGCGCGTCAATTTGGCGTGCACGGTGTTGGTGGTGGCTTTGGTTCCCCTGGCCTACCAGCCGCGTTTTTTTGCAGCCGTTGTACATGGTGCCGCATTGATCAGCGCCACCATGGTCACCTACATTGCCATGGCGTCTGGGGGCGTCAATTCCATGGGCATGGTTTGGCTCAATGTGCTGTCGGTGCCGGTGCTGCTGCTGTTGGGGCCCCTGGCCACTTTGATCTGGATTGTCATCTCCTTATCGCTCACGGCGGGTTTGTTGGTGGCCACCTTGAACGGCTGGACGGCTGCTTATGTTCAGATCACGCAACAGGCCGTGCCCTGGTCGTTGATGAACAATGCTTTGGTCGCTGGCAATTTGATGTTGGCGGTTTTTTTGTACGATCATCTGCATGACAGGCAGCGTCAGCAACTGGATCGGCGAAACGAAGAACTCAAGGCCATGCACCAGGCCTTGTTGCAGGCACAAGCCCACAAGGACGAATTTGTGGCGGCGGTTGGGCATGAGCTGCGCACGCCCATGAATGCCATTTTGGGTTTCAACGGGGTGTTGCGTCAGGAATTGGCGGACCATCCTGACCAGGTGGAGGTGGTGGACCACATCCGCCGCTCCACCATGCACCTGCTGAAGGTGGTCAACGACATTCTGGATTTTTCGCAACTTCAGGCCGGAAAATTGTTGGTCCATGCGGTGGATTTTGATGTGGAGCCGCTCATGCAAGAAGCCTTGCAAACACACCAGACCCGAGCCCAGGAAAAAGGCCTGACCTGGACAGGCCAGATCGCAGACGGTGTGCCAAAGC
Source organism: uncultured Burkholderiales bacterium (assembly GCA_903894995.1). GTDB lineage: Bacteria > Pseudomonadota > Gammaproteobacteria > Burkholderiales > Burkholderiaceae_C > Limnohabitans_A. The sequence goes on along the minus strand of CAITSG010000392.1, from coordinate 14,169 downwards.
GGGTGCACGCAGATCGCCAGCGACTGCTTCAAATATTGCGCAATTTGCTCGACAACGCCTTGAAATTCACCGATCAAGGGAAGGTCCATTTGTGCATTGCAGTTCAAGCGGGTCAATTGCGTTTTGAACTCACCGACACGGGTCGCGGCATCGCGCCTGCGGAACATGGTCAGATTTTCAAACGGTTTGAACATGCCAACATACAAACCACCCGCGCGTATGGTGGAACAGGCTTGGGCTTGTCCATTTGCGAGAAACTGGTGAATTTGCAGGGGGGGCAAATTGGGCTTCGAAGTGAGCCTGGGCACGGCGCCACGTTCTGGTTTCAAATACCCCTTCAAGCCGCCAGCACGCCCTCAGAAGCGGACCCCAGGTCTTCGGCCAGTTTGCAAGATGAGGCCTTGCGCATGCTGGTGGTCGATGACAACCCGATGAACCTCATGGTGGCACGTTTGCAGCTCAAAAAATGCTGGCCCAAAGCGCAGATCATCACGGCAGATGGGGCTGCGCAAGCGCTGAGCTTGTTGGACACCCAAAGCTTTGACATTGCCTTGGTCGACATGATCATGCCCGAGATGGATGGCATGCAATTGACCGCGCAAATCCGAAAACAATTTCCGGCCATCACGGCCCGCATGCCCATTTTGGCGCTCACGGCCAACACCAATCCGGTCGACCGACAACGCTGCCTGGATGCTGGCATGGATGAGGTGCTGGACAAACCCATGGACACCGAGGTTCTGGTCAGCTGTGTGAGTCGCCACATTCGAAAAGCGAGGGCCTGAGCTGTGCACCAAGACAAGGTCACCCCTTCTCGGTTTGAGCAAACCGTCGCCCGACTGCCTGCAAGCTACCGCCAGGGCAAGATGCCCTATGTGTTCTTATTTGGTTTTTTGATCATTGGCGTACTCTTTCTGCATGTGGTGACGAACCCGCTAGAGGTGGCAACGCCGGTGTTTTTGCTGATGGCCGGCATCTTGTCGCTGCTGCTGGTGTTGATTCACCAAGGGATGCCCCTGAATTGGGCGGTGCACATCGGCACTGCCACCAGCTTGTTGGTGCTGGCCTATGCCGCTTGGACAACAGGAGGCGTTTCATCGCCACGCCTGGCCTGGATGCTGGTGCTGCCCTTGACGCCGTTCTACATCGTGGGTCGTCAGGCTGGGGTTGTCTGGTTGGTGCTGGTGTGGTTGGCGCAGTTGGGCGTGGGCTGGGCCAATTTGGCGGGATGGACGCCACCGTATGTCTTGGGCATCGAGCATGCGGTTTCGTCTTGGATGACGTTCAGTTTGGTGACCGGGGTGCTGGTCATTGTGCCGTTGATTTATGACCGCCTTTACCAGGCCACCTTGGCCAAAAGCCTTCGTTACCAAACCGAGCTCGAAACCAAGCGCCAGGAATTGGAGATGGCATTGAAGATGCGCGAGCATTTCATTGCCAACGTCAGCCATGAGTTGCGTACACCCATGAATGCCATCTTGGGCTTTAATGCGCTGCTGCTGTCCCGTGTCCGTGACAAACCCGAGGCGGTCAAAGTCCTCAACCACACCCACCAATCGGCCGATCACCTGATGACCGTGATCAACGACATCCTGGACTATTCCCAGCTGCAGGCCGGTCAACTGGTCACCCACCCGGAAACCTTTGAGCTGCGAAAAACGGTGGAGCATGCCTTTGAGCTGTTCAAACCGCGTGTGAAAAGCATGGACATCGATTACCGCTTGGTGCTCGACGATGCCCTGCCCACATGGGTGCAAACCGACCGCCACCGCCTGATGCAGGTGTTGGTCAATTTGTTGGGCAATGCCCTCAAGTTCACCCACCAGGGCGCGGTGCAACTCCAAGTGCGTTGGCAAACCCCTGGGGTGGAGTTTTCGGTCAAGGACACAGGCATCGGCATTGCCAAGCAAAGGCAAGCCCAAATTTTCAAGCGCTTTAGCCAAGCCGAAAGTGATACCCAAACGCTGTACGGCGGCAACGGGCTGGGCTTGGCCATCTCGCAAAAACTGGCGCACTTGCTGGGGGGCGACATTGGCTTTGAAAGCGAACCGGGCGAGGGCTCAAGGTTTTGGTTGCGTCTGCCCTTGATGGCCGTGCAAGCGCCGGGTCAAAAGCTGTCTTCGGCGCATCTGCGTGTGCTCAGTGCAGACAAGGCCTGGACTTTTTTGGTGGCCGATGACCATCCGGTCAACCGTTTGCTGCTCAAAAAAGTCTTGCAAAACGCCTGGCCATTGAGCGTGGTGCTGGAGGCGGTGGACGGGCAAAGTACCTTGGACACCTTGCACCAAAAACAGGTGGACCTGGTGCTCATGGACATGGTCATGCCCGTCATGGATGGCATTGACGCGACACGCGTCATTCGGCAAGACCCCTTGCCCCGAGTGCGTGACGTGCCGGTGTTGGGACTGACCGCCAACGTGAACCCCTTGGATCTGGCGGCTTTCAAGTCGGCAGGTTTGAATGATGTGATGCTCAAACCTTTTGAGCCAGCGGTGTTGTGCAGCAAGATCGAGCAGTGCCTGATGGGCCACCCATCAACAAGAGGGGCGTGACGCCTCCTTGATTTTCAGGAGGATGTAAACCCGCTGGGCACCGCTGCCAGATCACCTTGTAATACGAACAGACCCCCAAGCCAAGGAGAAGGACCTGTGTACCTGAGCGGAAAACAAACCACACTGCTTGGCCAGATCATGCAGACCTTGGCCGAGCCCCATGAGGAAACCGAGATCCGCGAGATCATGGGCGACCTGGTCATGCAGTTGCTCGGGGCCCAGTTCTACGCCAGCTTTGTCTGGCAACCGGGCAGCCTGAGTTTTGCCCAGCCCATCCAGATCAACATGGACCCGATGAATTTGCGGTCCTATGAAAGTTATTACCAGTTCCACGACCCGATCACACCGCTCATGCAGCGTTACCAGGTGGCGGTGCGTGCCACCGATGTGTTGCCCATCGAAGAATTGAAGAAAACCGAGTTTTTCAACGATTTCCTGAACAAGGACGGCTTGTACTGGGGCGTGAACCTGTACGCCTGGCACCAGGGCCAAAACCTGGGTGACATGCGCATCTGGCGCGACAAGCGCCGGGACAACTTCACACCCGACGAGATGCGTTTGCTCGACATGCTGCAACCGGCTTTTGTGACGGCACTGGCGCGTGCGCAAAGGTCCAGTCAGCCCGAGACCTTGACCTTGAACACCTTGTCGCAACGCTTGACCACACGCGAACAAGACACCGCCCGCTTGGTCATGTTGGGCATGACCGACAAGGAAATTGCCCGGGCGCTGCACATTTCCACCACCACCGTGCGCACCCACTTGGAAAACGCGTTTCGCAAAGTCGGTGTGAGCAACCGGGCCGCGCTGGTGCACAAACTCAGGCCATGAAGGGCATGCAAGCATCCTCAAAACCAAGGATGGTCGCTCACAAGCCGCGTCTCTAGCATGGAGTCAACGCCCATTCAGGCGTTTCAACCCCAAAAAAAGGAGACCTCTATGCCTACAAACACATCACGTCGCAATTTCTTCAAAAACACAGGAGCCGTGTCCGCAGCGGCCATGCTGGGCGGCGTTGGCGCAGGACTGACGGCTTGTGGTGGCGATTCCATCACCATACTGACTTCAACCGAACAAATGAACTTGACGGCTTCTGAAGCGGTTGCCGCCTTGAAGGCCGGCAAGATGACGGCGACTGAATATGTCACCAACCTGATCAACCGCGCCAAGTCAATGTCTGACCTCAACGCCATGATCAGCATCGACGAATCGGGAGCCCTGGCCGCAGCCAAACAAGTCGATGCGGACCGCGCTGCAGGCAAAACACTGGGTGTGTTGGCGGGTTTGCCGATCGTGGTCAAAGACAACATCAACACCAAAGGCCTGAAAACCACAGGCGGCACATCGTCGCTGCGCAATTTCCAGCCCAAAACCAACGCCCCTTCTGTGCAAAAACTGCTGGATGCAGGTGCCATCATTTTGGGCAAGTCCAACCTGCACGAGTGGGCCTTTGGCATCACCACCACCAACTTCACGCTGGGCATTGACCCCATCACCAAAGCTGCCAACCGCCCCGGCAAAAATCCCTATGACACCAGCCGCATTCCTGGCGGTTCGTCGGGCGGAACAGCCATTGCCGTGGCCGCACGCTTTGCCCCTGCAGGCTTGGGCACCGACACCGGTGGGTCAACCCGGGTGCCGGCGTCGTTCTGCGGCATTGCGGGCTTTCGCCCCTCGGTGGGCGATGGCGCAGGCAAAGGTCGCCGCTATCCTGACACCGCGACTGACGCCTTGCCCATCAGCACCACGCGTGACACTGTGGGCCCCATGGGCCGCACCGTGGCCGACCTGGCCTTGCTCGATGCCGTCATCACCGGCGGTGCGGTGCCCACGGCCAAAGCACTCAAAGGCCTGAAGATCGGTATTCCCGCCGCCTTCTGGACGGATTTGGATGACAGCGTCAGAACCGTGGCGACTGCAGCCAAGAAAAAGCTGGCTGATGCCGGTGTGGTGTTTGTGGACGCCGACTTGGTGGGCATCATGGCCCTCAATGACACCATGTCATTTCCGATTGCCTTGCACGAACCCGTGGCAGCCATTCCTGCCTATTTGAGCGCCAACAGCGCGCCCGTCACCACCGTTGCACAAGTGCAGGCCGGCTTGGCCAGTCCCGACGTGGTGGGTGCATTTGGTGCCATTGCGGGGGATGTGTTTGCCGCCGCTTATGCCGCTGCCATGGTGCCCAACACAGGTGGACGCGCGCAATTGCAAAAACTCTACAAAGACTACTTTGCGGCGCAGGGCGTGGCGTGTGTGTTGTTTCCAACGACGCTCTTGCCCGCTCCCAAAATCGATGCGGTGGAAGGCTCCAGTGCAGGAAAACTTCCCTACACCGTCGGCGGTGTGGCGAAACAAACCGCTCGTGACACCTTCAGCACCTGCATTTTCAACACCGACCCCTGCACCAACGCTGGCATTCCAAGCCTGACGATCCCTGCGGGCTTGACGGAAAGCGGTTTGCCCGTGGGCATGCAAATCGACGGGCCTTTGGGCTCAGACACCGATTTGCTGGCCATTGGCATGGGCATTGAAGCGGTTTGGGGTTCGGTCAAAGCGCCCGCGATCTGAAGCCAAACGGCGCACCGCGCGGTGCCATACTCACCGATGCCCGTTTAGACGCAGAACCCTGCGCCTGACGGTGAGGCGCACGAGGACCCAAAATCCTCGTGCCAGTTACAAGGCTTCTGTGAGAAAACACCCATGTTGAAAAAATGGCTGAGCGATGCGTCCCTGTCCACGGTCGTTGCCGGCTTTGTCGCTGTGCTGGTGGGCTTCACCAGTTCGGCGGCCATTGTTTTTGCGGCGGCACAGGCCCTGGGTGCCAACGAGGCGCAAACGGCTTCCTGGATGTGGGCGCTGGGATTGGGCATGGGCGGCACCAGTTTGGTCTTGAGCCTGTGGTACCGGCAACCGGTGTTGACCGCCTGGTCAACGCCCGGTGCGGCCGTGTTGGCCGTGACGCAGGGCGTGACCCTGCCGGAAGCCACGGGGGCCTTCATCGTGAGCGCTTTGCTCATCATGGGGGTGGGTTACAGCGGTCTGTTTGAGCGGTGGATGGCACGCATTCCCCTGGCTTTGGCCAGTGCCTTGCTGGCGGGGGTTTTGGCTCGCTTTGCTTTGGATGCGGTGGGGGCGGTCGGTCAAGCGCCGGTTTTGGTGCTCTGCATGGCGGGCGCGTACCTGTTGGGGCGTCGCTTCTTTCCGCGTTGGGCCGTGCCTGGTGTGCTGGCAGTCGGCATGGTGGTGGCGGCCTTGCAGGGTCAACTGAATGCGGCGCAGATTGCCTGGGCTTGGGCCACCCCGGTGTGGGTGTCTCCCGAGTGGCGTTGGGGCGCCATGGTCAGTGTGGCCTTGCCGCTTTTCATCGTGACCATGGCATCGCAAAACTTGCCCGGTGTGGCGGCGCAGCGCAGTGCGGGTTACAACACGCCGATTTCGCCCGTGATCGGGGCCACCGGATGCGTGACTTTGCTGTTGGCCCCTTTTGGTGGGTATGCGCTCAATTTGGCCGCCATCACAGCGTCCATTTGTATGGGCCGAGAAGCGCATGCCGATCCCGCGCGCCGGTACACGGCTTCTGCGGCCGCCGGCATTTTTTACATCATTTTGGGCTTGGCCGGTGCCTCGATTGTCAGTTTGCTGGCCGCCTTCCCCAAGGCGCTGGTGTTGGCCGTTGCCGGATTGGCCTTGGTCAGCACCATCGCGTCGAGCCTGTCCACAGCCATGAAAGACGAGGGACACCGCGATGCGGCTTTGTTGACTTTTCTGGTGACCCTATCAGGCCTGAGCATTGCGGGGGTGGGGGCGGCTTTTTGGGGTCTGTTGGTGGGGATTGTGGCGCTGTGGGCCTTGTCTGCGCGCAAAGCCTGAAGCGGCTTTGCCTGCGCAAACTCCCAAAGTCATCACATTGAGAAAATTTTCCCCGGGTTCATGATGTTGTGCGGGTCCAGTGCCCGCTTAATAGTGCGCATCATGTCCACTGCGCCTTCGCCGGTTTCGGTGCGCAAGAAGTCCATCTTGTGCAGGCCAATGCCGTGTTCGCCGGTGCAGGTGCCACCCAGGCGCAGGGCGCGGCTGACCAGTTGCTGATTTAAAGCTTCGGCGGTTTCGCATTCCTGAGGGTTGTTCGGGTCGATCAAATAGCCGAAGTGGAAGTTGCCGTCGCCCACATGGCCGACCAAAAAGTAAGGAATGCCGCTGGCATCGGTTTCGGTGATCGAGTCGAGCAGGCAATCGGCCAGGCGGCTGATTGGCACGCAGGTGTCGGTGCTGATGGCGCGGCAACCGGGTTTGCTCTGGATGGCCGCAAAGTAGGCGTTGTGCCGAGCGGTCCACAGGCGGGTGCGCTCTTCGGGCGTGGTGGCCCATTCAAACGAATTGCCACCAAACTCGCTGGCGATCTCTTGCACCGTCTCGGCTTGCTCTTTCACGCCTGCGGGTGAGCCGTGAAACTCCATCAACAACATGGGTTCTTCGCGCAAGCCCAGTTTGGCGTAGGCATTGACCATGCGGATGCTGTTGTGGTCCAGCAATTCCACCCGTGCAATCGGCACGCCCAGCTGGATGGTCTGGATGACGGTGTGCACCGCTGCCTCGATGCTGGGGAAAGAGCAAATGGCGGCCGAAATGGCTTCGGGCAAGGGGTACAGGCGCACGGTGACTTCGGTGATCACGCCCAGTGTGCCTTCGCTGCCCACCATCAGGCGGGTCAGGTCATAACCGGCGCTTGATTTTTTGGCCCGGGTGCCAGTGCGTATCACTTCACCATGGGCGGTCACCACTTCCATGGCCAACACGTTTTCCCGCATGGTGCCGTAACGCACGGCGTTGGTGCCGCTGGCGCGGGTGGCGCTCATGCCGCCAATGGTCGCGTCCGCGCCCGGGTCGATGGGGAAGAACAAGCCGGTGGATTTGATCTCTTCGTTGAGCTGCTTGCGCGTCACACCCGGCTGCACCGTCACCGTCAGGTCTTCGGCGTTGATGGCCAGCACCTTGTTCATGCGCATCAGGTCGATGCTGATGCCGCCTTGCACCGCCAGCAAATGGCCTTCCAGCGAGGAGCCCACGCCAAATGGGATGACCGGCACCTTGTGCTCGGCGCAAAGCTTGACCGCGTCGGCCACGTCTTGTGTGCTCTCGGCAAACACCACCGCAGCCGGTGGCGGCACATGGGTGAAGGCCGATTCGTCGCGGCCGTGTTGCTCGCGCACCACCAGGGCTGTGGAGCAGTTGTTGCCAAAACGGGCCTTCAGGGCCACCAAAAAGGCTTCGGGCACGGCGCGTTGCGCAATTTCGGGGGCCAGGTGGGCGGCGGCAATAGGGGCGTTCATGGGTGTCTCCAATGATGTCGTGGCATACCCGCCAAGCGTGTGAAAGCGCAGTTTACGCCGCAACCAATGGCCTTGCTGTCCGCTGTCAGACAAGTTGCAGCCACTTGGCCGACAATCAAGCTTCTTTGTAGGAGCCCACCCCTGTGGGCGTTTTTTCCGACCCTGCACGCTTGAGCGAACACAAAAAGAAAGCAATTCCATGGGCAACCGACTCACACAAATCGCCACCCGCACGGGCGACAACGGCACCACAGGCCTGGGCAACAACCAGCGCGTGTCCAAAAACAGTTTGCGCGTGCACGCGATGGGCGAGGTGGACGAACTCAACTCCCACATCGGTCTGCTGTTGTGCGAAGACATGCCTGCCGACGTGCGTGAGGTGCTGGTGGAAGTGCAGCACCAGCTCTTTAACCTGGGCGGTGAATTGTCCATTCCCGGTTTTGAGCTGCTCAAAGAAGAAGCCGTGGTCGACCTGGACACTGCTTTGGAGACCTACAACGCCCAGTTGCCCAAACTCGCGGAGTTCATTTTGCCCGCGGGCACCCGAGGTGCGGCCCAAGCCCATGTGTGCCGCACCGTGGCGCGCCGGGCTGAGCGCGCCTGCGTGGCGCTGGGCAACGAAGAGGCCCTGAACGACACGCCCCGCCATTACCTCAACCGTTTGTCGGACTTGATGTTCGTGCTGGCCCGCGTGCTCAACCGTTTGAATGGCGGTGACGACGTGTATTGGAAAAGTGCGCGCATGCAAAAAGATGGCCCTCAAGACGCTGCTGCCTGACGCGTCATGAACAGACTGTTCAGCGGCGCGGTCTTGCGCAAGCTTGTTATGGGTCTGACCGTGTTGGGCGGGCTGGCGTTGGGCCCCGCTGCCATGGCCGCGCCGTCCACGGTCGTGCTGAGTTGTGCCGTGGCCTACTTGCCCCAGCGCAGCACTTGGGTGCGTGAGGTGCGCATCGACTGGGACAAAAAAGCCATCCGCAGTTTGCGCATTGATGGCGTGGAGCCCCATGGTTTTTCACTCACACCACAAGGCGTGATGACGGCGGTCGACAACGAGCGGATACAAATCGATTGGGTCGCGCGCCAATGGCAAAGCGATTTTCGGGGACACGCCACAGGTCAAGGCCGCTGCGAAACGGTGCCAGGCTGAGCTCAGCCCAGCCTGTCACCTAGGTGCACATTTCAGGGTTGTTGCGCGTGACAGCGGTGCATGGCCGCTGATACGCTGCAACGCATGAACACCGAGACACGATCTTCAGCCTCTGCCCATGCCCCTGACCTTTACCTGCCCCAGATCAGGCTTTACCAAAACTGGCTGCGCGATGAACGCGGCCTGAGCTTTGACACCTACAACGACCTTTGGCGATGGTCGGTCACCGAGCTGGACGCGTTTTGGCAAAGCATCTGGGATTACTTCGATTTTCAGTCCCCTACACCCCACACCGCGGTGCTCGCCAACAACGTGATGCCTGGCGCCAAGTGGTTTCCGGGTGCCCAAACCAATTACGCCCACCAAGTGCTGCGCCATGTGCAGCCCGCACACGCTGCGGGTCTTTTGGCCGTCATCAGCCACAACGAAAAAGGCCTTCGCCGCGAGATGAGCTGGCCTGAGCTGCGCCGCCAAGTCGCCGCCATGGCGCTGCACCTGCAAGCGCAAGGCGTGCAGCCTGGGGACAGGGTGGCCGCGTATTTGCCCAACATTCCTGAAGCGATGGTGGCGTTTTTGGCCACGGCCAGTGTGGGCGGTGTGTGGAGCATTTGCGCGCCCGACATGGGCACCAACGCGGTGCTCGACCGCTTCAAGCAAATCGAACCCAAGGTGTTGATTGCAGTCGACGGCGTGAGCTACGGCGGGCGCGACTTTGACCGCATGGACGTGGTGCAAGAGCTGCAAAACGCCTTGCCCACTGTGCAGCACGTCATCATTCACGAAAACCTGGGCACACTGGATTTGGCCAACTGCGACGTGGGCGCCAGCGCTCAGATGTCCGTCATCACCGCGCGTGACGATGCCCAAGTGCAAGCGTTTGAGCCCTTGTGGTTGCCGTTTGACCACCCCTTGTGGATTGTTTACTCGAGCGGCACCACTGGCTTGCCCAAACCCATCGTGCATGGCCATGGCGGCACCGTGATCGTGGCGCTGGCCAACAAAATTTTGCACAACGACATTGGTTGCAGTTACCAAGCCAACAGCTTTGGCGAGCGCTTCCATTGGTACAGCTCGACCGGCTGGGTCATGTGGAACGCGCAAGTCGCGGGTCTGCTGAATGGCGTGACCTGCGTCATTTACGACGGCAACCCCGGCGGCAGCAAAGACAAACCCGATTGGGGCATTTTGTGGCGCATGGCCGCCGAAGAAAAGGTCACGTTCTTTGGCGCGGGCGCGGCTTACTTTGCCAACTGCCAAAAAGCAGGTGTGGACATTTCCCGCTGCGGCGACCTGTCGCGGGTACGGGCTTTGGGCACCACGGGTTCACCCCTGTCACCCGAAACCCAAAGCTGGGGCACCGATCAGTTCAAGGCCATCGGCACCGACATTTGGTGGTGCAACATCTCGGGCGGCACCGACTTTGCGGGGGCCTTTTTGGGCGGCCACCGCGAGCTGCCCCAAGAGCCCGGCGTGATGCAGTGCCGTGAGCTCGGCTGCGCTGTCGAGGCCTGGAACGAAGCGGGCGAGCCCGTCATCGGCGAGGTGGGTGAGTTGGTCTGCGCCCAACCCATCCCGTCCATGCCGCTCTACTTCTGGAACGACAAAGACAACGCCCGTTACCTGGCCAGCTATTTTGAGATGTACCCCGCAGGCCACGGCCGTCAACCCGGCGGCGGCAACGGCCCGGCCAGCATGGGCGGCGTCTGGCGGCATGGCGATTGGCTGCGCATTGGCAGCGGTGACCCAGAAACCAAGGGCCAAGGCGAAGGCTGCGTGATCTTTGGCCGCAGCGACGCCACCATCAACCGCTACGGCCTGCGCATGGGCACCAGCGAGCTGTACAGCGCTGTCGAGGCGCTGCCTGAAGTCATGGACTCGATGGTGGTGGACCTGGAGTACCTGGGCAAAGAAAGCTACATGCCCCTGTTTGTGGTGCTGCGCCCCGGCACCACACTCGACGACGCGCTTCAGGCCAAGCTCAACAACGCCATCAAAGTGGCGCTCAGCCCGCGCTTCATCCCGAACGAGATCTTCCAGGTCGCCGAAATCCCACGCACCTTGTCCGGCAAGAAGCAGGAGTTGCCGATCAAGAAACTCATGCTGGGTCAGCCGCTGGAAAAGGTCGTCAACCGGGACGCCATGGCCAACCCGGGGTGTCTGGATTGGTATGTGGCTCTGGCCAAAGCGCATTTGGCCAAGGCTTGATCCGCAGGCGCTTTTGATCTGGCCATTGAGCCGGTCCGATGGTGATTGCAATAACGCTTTTTTGTGGGAGCGGCACCCTCGCCGCGATAGAGCCTCGTAGACCACCACCCATCGCCCCGAGGGCGGGGCTCCCACAAAGCCCCCATCGTTGATCACTGTCCCCAAGGCAAGCCTTCCACTTCAAACTTTTCAGGGCCGGATCAATAGTCATTGACTGTTAATTTATTGTCCATACAATAAGTCAAATGAGCATCCAGTTTGACCAAGCGAAGGACGCCAAGAACACCTAAAAGCATGGCGTGTCTCTGGCTGCGGCTGCGGGTTTTGAATGGATGGATGCAGTGACATGGCCTGATCAACGTCAAGACTATGGCGAGGAACGCAATGCCGAAACTTAAACCGACTCATATTTCTGTCACGGACACAGAAGATGCAGCGATCACCGCTGCTGCGATGACCGACCCCGACGCCTTGCCTTTCACGGATGAACAGTGGGCCTCGGTTAAGCCTCGCCTGCGCATGGGGCGTCCTAAAGCCGAGTTGACCAAAGAGCGCATCACCATCCGACTCTCCCGTGATGTGGTCACACAGTTTCGCGCCACAGGGCAGGGGTGGCAAACCCGAATGGATTCGGCGCTGCGCCAATACATTGCGGAGCACCCGATCACGCCTTGACCGCCGTAGGTCGTGATGGCGTCATAGAACTTGCCGCATTCGCCACATCAAAACGGCGTGCCCACTTTCGTGGGCACGCCGTTCGTTTTAGAAAAACCTAAAAAATCAGTTCTTGTGCAGCTCAGCGTTCAACTCGCCCCAGCTCTTGTTGCGCGGAATCGCGTGCAGCGCGCCCGACTGTGAATCGCGGCGGAACAGGATGCCGTTTTTGCCGGACAGCTCTTTGGCCTTGACCACGCTGCCGTCGGGCAGCTGAACGCGGCTGCCGCCGGTGATGTAGCAACCGGCTTCCACAATGCAGTCGTCGCCCAGCGAGATGCCGATGCCGGCGTTGGCGCCCAGCAAGCAGCGCTTGCCCACTTTGATGACTTCTTTGCCGCCACCCGACAGCGTGCCCATGATGGACGAGCCGCCGCCGATGTCGCTGGCGTCATTCACCACCACGCCCGCGCTGATGCGGCCTTCAACCATGCTGGAGCCCAGCGTGCCGGCGTTGAAGTTGCAAAAACCTTCGTGCATGACGGTGGTGCCACTGGCCAGGTGCGCACCCAGGCGCACGCGGTCGGCGTTGGCAATGCGCACACCGGCAGGCACCACGTAGTCGGTCATTTGTGGGAACTTGTCCAAGCCTTTGATCTCGAGCACGCGGCCAGTGGCGCGGGCCTTCATGCGGGCGGCGGGCACATCGGGCACGGCGCAGGGGCCAAAGTTGGTCCAGGCCACGTTGGGCATCAAGCCAAAGATGCCGGTCACGTTGGCACCGTGCGGCTGAACCAGGCGGTGGCTGAGCAGGTGCAGGCGCAGGTAAACGTCGTGGATGTCCGCAGGCGCGTCGGCCAGCGACTTGATCTCGGTGCGCACAGCCACCACGGTGGTGCCACGGATGGCGCAAGTATTCAGGGCCAAGGCCACGTCAGCGCCCAGGGCCGCCACGGCTTCGGCTTCGGTCAGGCGCGTGCTGCTGCTGGCGGCAATGCCATCGGCCAGCTCGGGGGCCGGGAACCAGGTGTCCAGCACGGTGCCGTCAGCGGCGAGGGTGGCCAGGCCCATGGCGCGTGCGCCGGTGGTTTGGAAAGTGCTCATGGTGTTGCTCCGAAAAAATGGCCCGCAGTGCCTGCAGGCCGTTGGAAATCTGAAGACGTGATTATCGGGGATGGCAGGTCATGAAACACATGACACTGATTGATGCCAAAATCAGATGAAATTTGACGGAATGTGAGCCTATCCATGAACAGAATCACTTTGACCCCTGGACAACGCGGCGGACGGCCTTGCATCCGTGGGCTGCGGATTTCGGTTTATGACGTCTTGTCCATGATGTCCAGCGGCATGCCGGTGGCCGAAATTCTCGAAGACTTCCCCGAATTGGAGATGGAAGACATAGCGGCTGTGCTGGCTTATGCCGCAGACCGCGAGCACAAGGTTTACACACTGGCCGTGCAATGAAATTATGAAATTGTTGTTGGACGAGAACCTGTCCCGCAGACTGGTTCCTTTTTTGCAGCACGACTTTCCGGGCTCATCACAAGTTGTTTTGCTGGGGCTTGAGTCTGCAAATGACACGCAAGTTTGGCAAACTGCCAAAGACCAAGGCTTTGTCATCGTGACGCGCGATGCCGACTTTGAAGAGTTGTCCTTGGTATGGGGCCAGCCACCCCAAGTGATTTGGCTGAAAACCCAAAACCAAACTCGCGCCGCCACGCTGAAAATCCTGCTCGAAAACCGTGAGGCCTTTGAAGCCGCATTCAACGCCGGCCAAGCTTGCGTAGAAGTCACGGCATGACGGTGCGGCGTTTAGCGTAAAAACACCAAACTGAACACCTGTGGTCGCAGCTTGTTGGTCATGGCTTGGTAGGCCGACTCAAAGGGCGTGAAGTTGACGGGGGTGGTGTCGCTTCAGCCTTCTGTGGGCTTGGGCAAGGCTTTGGCTGCTTCTTCCAAAGTGCGCATATTGAACTCGGCCCCCTCGGACTCCAACAACGTCCGCCGCTGGGCGGCGAACTGCTCATATTGCGTTTGGGCATGCGCTGTGGCTTGTTGATTCGACACCTTGCCCCCGCCTTCGAGTACCTGGCGTTCGTTGAAAGTCAAAAAGGCATCCAGCTTATCGGCCCAGTCTTTCAAAAACACCTCTTGACGACGCAGGGCTTGGTCTTCTGCGTAATCCAGCCACATCGTCACGATGCGGTTGAGTGATTGGATTTCAGGCTCATGAAGGTAGTTTTTGGCCACGGTGACATCGGCTTTTTGTACGCTG
>CAITSG010000391.1 GCA_903894995.1 uncultured Burkholderiales bacterium | reverse complement strand
TTCGATTTTTCAGTCAGCCCCTTGCGCGGCGGCCGCACGCCCGAGCTCGATGACTTTGAGGTGCTGGAATGGATTGGCCGTTTTCTGGCCCGCATCCACACCGTGGGCGCGGCCAAGCCCTTTGTGCACCGCCCCACACTCGATGTGCAGACCTTTGCGCTGGAGCCTGCCGAGTGGTTGCAAACGCAGCAGATGATTCCGCTGGAAGTGGAGGGCGAATGGCGAGAGGCCTTTGCTGCGGCGTTGGCTTTGGTGCAAGAAAAAATGGCTGAAGGTGCGTCGGACCGCCGCCTGATTCGCCTGCACGGCGACTGCCACCCCGGCAATATTTTGTGGACACCTGCCGAGCTGCCCGGCGGCGGCCCGCACTTTGTGGACCTGGACGACGCCCGCATGGGCCCGGCCGTACAAGACCTGTGGATGCTGCTCTCGGGCGACCGCGCTCAGCGGACGCAACAACTTTCGGCTTTGCTCGATGGTTATGAGCAGGTGCGCGACTTTGACCGGGCCGAACTCCAACTGATCGAGCCACTGCGCACACTGCGCCTGATCCACTACAGCGCCTGGCTGGCGCGGCGCTGGGAAGACCCGATTTTCCCGGTCAACTTTCCGTGGTTTGGCACACCCGACTACTGGCGCGGCCAAGTGCTGATGCTGCAAGAGCAGGTCGAGCAGATGCGGGAAGCGCCGCTGGTGGTGTGAGTGCACCACCGAGCAATAAGGTTATGAGTAGGTCGGCGGCTTTAGCCCCGACACTGGGCCCGATCACCGTCAACGTCGGGGCTAAAGCCGCCGACCTACGGGGGCAACAGATCTGTAGGCTCAAGCGGGCAGGCCTTGCTTGTAAAACTTGCCATCCTTCATGATCGACAGGATGTTCTCGCCCTGACCCAGCAGGCACGAAATGTCGGTCAGCGGATTGCCCTTGACCAGCAGCAAGTCGGCTTTGGCACCGGGTTTGATCACGCCCAATTGACCGGACATGTTCAGCAGTTCGGCCGCGTTCACCGTGGCTTGTTGCAAGGTGGCGCCTGCACCCAGAATGCCTGCGCGGATGCGCAACTCATCGGACTGGTGGCGGTGTGATTCGCCCAGCAAATCGGTGCCCAAGGCCATCTTGACACCGGCTTTGGCCAAAATTTCCAGCGCTTTTTGACCTTGGCTGCGCACGGTTTCGATTTTGGCCACCGACACGGGCGGCAGGCCCAGGCTGGCACCCTCGTTGGCCAAAGCCTCGTAGGTGATGAGGGTGGGCACCATGAATGCGCCACGTTCGGCCATGAAGGCGCAGGTGTCGGCGTCGATCAGGTTGCCGTGCTCGATGCTGCGCACGCCAAAGTCCACCGCCCGGCGAATCGCCTTGGGTGTGTAGGCGTGGGCCATGACGTAGGTGCCCGCGTGTTCGGCTTCGTCCACGATGGCGCGGATCTCGCCCTCGGAGTAGCCCAGATAGTGAATAGGGTCGTTGGGCGAAGCCACGCCGCCCGAGGCCATGATCTTGATCTGGTTGGCACCCTTCATGATCTCTTCGCGCACGGCCAGCCGCACGTTGTCCACGCCATCAACCACACGCGCCAGCGCCCCCACGCGGGTGGAGCAGGCGCAGCTTTCCAGTTCGTCGCTGCGGGGGCGGCCGTCACCATGGCCGCCGGTCTGCGACAGGGCGCGGCCTGCGGCAAAAATGCGCGGCCCCTCGACCAAATCGGTGCGGGTGGCTTCGGCCAGGTTCCAGTCGGCACCCCCGGCGTCGCGCACGGTGGTGAAGCCGCGCATCAGCATGCCCTTCATGATGGGGATGGCCCGCAAGGTGGCAAACACATTGGGCTGCTGGCTGTTGTAGGTCAGGTTCAGGTGCGAGGCGATCACATGCACATGGCAGTCGATCAGGCCGGGCATCAGGGTCAGGCCTTGGGCCGAAACGGTTTGTGCACCTTCGGGTGCGGGCAGCTTGGGGCCCACGGCCTGGATCTGCCCATCCTTGACCCACACATCGGTGTCTGGCAAAAATTTCAGGGTTTCAACATCCAGCACATTGGCCGATTGGATCAGGATCGAGGTCATACAGCGTTTCAAAGAATGTCTGGGCACAGGGCGTCGACGTGAGGAACCAAAGTCCATCATCTCAGCCGTCCATGCCCTTGGACACCGCATAAACCCTAGGTTTTCGGCCTTGCGCCTGACCAGCCTGCTGCCTAGAATGAAATGTCAACCAACCAAGACAGGAATCTGCATGTTGAAACCAATCCTTCGTTCCACGCGCTTGCTCGCGCTGGCCATCGGCATGTCTGCCACCCTGGTCTCCGTGAGTGCCGTGCAAGCCAACGAGCTCAAGTGGGCTGCGCAAAACGACATCCTGACGCTGGACCCGCACGCACAAAACCATGCCACCACCAACAACATCGTGGGCCATGCCTACGAACCCCTGGTGCGCTACGACCGCAACTACAAGGTCGAACCCTCACTGGCCACCAGCTGGCAAGTGGTCAACCCCACCACGGTGCGTTTCAACCTGCGCAAGAACGTGAAATTTCAGGATGGCTCGGCCTTCACTGCCGACGACGTGCTGTTCTCTTTTGACCGCATCCGCCAGCCACAAGGCACCATGCAAATTTATGTGGCCGGTGTCAAAAGCATCAACAAGATTGACGACCACACCATCGACGTCGTGCTGGACAAGCCCAACCCCACCTTGCTCAACAGCTTCACCACCTTCCTGATCATGAGCAAGACTTGGGCGGTGAAGAACAAGTCCGAAAAAGTGCAGGACTACAAGGCCAAGGAAATCACCTTCGCCTCCACCAACGCCAACGGCACCGGCCCGTATGTGATCAAGGAGTGGGTGGCCGATCAGCGCTTGGTCATGACCGCCAACAAAGCCTGGTGGGACAAGTTGCCCGGCAACGTGACCGATGTCATTTACACCCCCATCAAATCGGACCCCACCCGCATTGCCGCTTTGTTGGCGGGCAACGTGGACATCGTGACCGACTTGCCCACACAAGACGTGGCCCGCCTGCGCTCCACACCTGCCCTGTCCGTGCTCGATGGCCCGGAAGTGCGCACCATTTTCATTGGCGTGGACCAAGGCTCCAACGAATTGAAATACGGCTCCAAAGGCCCCAACCCCTTCAAGGACGTGCGCGTGCGCAAAGCCTTGAACATGTCGATTGACCGGGTGGCCATCCAGCGCAGCATCATGCGTGGCCTGTCCGTGCCAGCGGCCATCATGGTGGCGCCTGGCGTCAATGGTTACACGGCCGAGTTGGACAAAGTGGCCCCGCCTGACCTGGACGGTGCCAAGAAACTGCTGGCCGATGCCGGTTATGCCAATGGCTTTGACTTCACCCTCGACTGCCCGAACAACCGCTACGTGAACGACGAAGAGGTCTGCCAAGCCGTGGTCAACATGTGGGCCAAAGTGGGCATCCGCGCCAAGCTCAACGCCACCAACTTCAGCAGCTTCATTGTCAAAGTCCAAAACTTCGATTCCAGCGCCTACCTGCTGGGCTGGGGTGTGGCCACTTACGACGCGCAGTACTCTCTGCAGTCCCTGGTCATGACCCGCACCACGGGCTCGGATGGCAACTTCAACTTCCTGAAGATCAGCAACGCCAAGGTGGACGCGCTGACCGAAGCCATGAAGACCGAAATGGACAAGACCAAGCGCGACAACATGCTCAAGGAAGCCTTGGCCATCACCCGCGACGAAGCCCTGTATGTGCCCCTGCACCACCAGATGCGGCCTTGGTCCATGAAGAAGAACGTGAGCATCGCGCACAACTCCAACGATGCGCCCAAGATGTACTACGCCACCGTCAGCAAGTGAACTTGAGTTGACCCACTCTGCTCCGCCTGCGCGGGGCAGGGTTTCAAGCGCGAACGGGGCCCCGCGCCCCGCGTGGCTTGCAGCAGCGCACAGCCACCATGTCTTCGCCTTTGTCGCCCGTCTCTGTCACGCCCTGCTCTCGCACGCCTTACTTGGGTTTTGCCATCGTCGGCTGCGGCGCCGCGATCGCCCCACTCGACTTTGCGGTCAACATGGCGTTTCCCGCCATGACTCAAGCCTTCGCCTTGGCCACACCCGACATCCGTTGGGTGGCGGTTTGTTATGTCATCACCTACGGCAGCCTGATGCTGTTTTGTGGTGTGTTGGGCGACCGCCTGGGCCACTTGCGCGTGTTCCGCTGGGGTTTGGTGCTGTCGGCGCTGGCCTTGGTGGCCTGTGCGGCGGCTCCAGCCTATGGCTGGCTGTTGGCCGCGCGTGTCTTGCAAGGCATC
Source organism: uncultured Burkholderiales bacterium (assembly GCA_903894995.1). Classification (GTDB taxonomy): domain Bacteria; phylum Pseudomonadota; class Gammaproteobacteria; order Burkholderiales; family Burkholderiaceae_C; genus Limnohabitans_A. The sequence goes on along the minus strand of CAITSG010000391.1, from coordinate 552 downwards.
GGCGTGGCGCTGACGTTGTCCTGCGCTCCGGCCTTGGCCATGGGTTTGTTGGCTGCCGGGCAACGCACGCAGGCGCTGTCGGTCTATGGCGCCATGTTTGCGGCGTCGGGTTTGCTGGCCCCATTGCTGGGGGGCATCAGCATGCTGCATTGGGGCTGGGCCGGGGTGTACGGTTTTAGGGTGCCCATTGTGCTGTTGGCCTGGCTGTGCACGCCTTGGCTGGCCCATCGCCTGCGGGCGCAAACACTGAGCACAACCGGCTCTGCCAGCCAGGTGGTCAGCGTGCGGGGGCTGTGGGGTCTTATGCGGCGCGATGACGATTTCGCCTGGATCAACCTGCTCAGTGTCGTGGTCCAGTTTTGCAGTTTCACCATTGCACTGAGCTTGCCTTATGCCTTGCCTGCGGCGGGTTGGGGCGGCACGGCCACGGGTGCCATGCTGGCCATTTGGCTCTTGGGTGTGCTGGTGGGCTCGGGCGTGGCACCTGTTTTGCTGCGTCACATGAGCCTGCGGGCTGGTGGCCATTGGGCGCAAGGCATCATGGTCCTGGGG
>CAITSG010000390.1 GCA_903894995.1 uncultured Burkholderiales bacterium | reverse complement strand
GTATCCACAGGCGAAGCACACGCTGCTCGTGCCGTTCATTGGCCCCCAGTGCGCGCAAGTGATCGCGGATGTCCTGAACGCTGTGCATATTCATCAGTAATGCGGCGGGATTTCGTCGCGCAGGTTGCGTATTTCGGCGCCGCCACCCGACTCGGGCAGACGGTCACGCATCTGGCGCAGCTCCTGAATCAGCGCGTCAATTTGCTGCTGCTGGCGGTACACCTGCGCATTGAGCTGGTCGAGCAGGTCTTCGCTGAAGCCTGCCTTGATTTCCAGGTCGACCAGGCGGTTTTCAATCGGGGTGGGAATGTCCATGGGCTGTATTGGACATGATTTCGAGCAGGGGTTTGCGACATCTTTTATAATCCTTCCATCGCCGAGTTACCTGAACTACTTGCAGGGCGATTCATAAATTCTGCTAAAGCGTTCGCCAGGCTCCGGGTTTTCAGGGTCGGCAACGCCGACAAACCACTGAAACTTTAGGAGCTTTTTTCATGTCCAGCAATTTCCTCTTCACCTCGGAATCCGTCTCCGAAGGCCACCCCGACAAAGTCGCCGACCAGATTTCTGACGCGATTTTGGATGCGATCTTCGAGCAAGACCCCCGTTCACGCGTGGCCGCCGAGACCCTGACCAATACCGGTTTGGTCGTATTGGCCGGCGAGATCACCACCAACGCGCATGTCGACTACATCCAAGTTGCGCGCGACACCATCAAACGCATCGGTTACGACAACACCGAGTACGGCATCGACTACAAGGGCTGCGCCGTCATGGTTTGCTACGACAAGCAGTCCAACGACATCGCCCAAGGCGTGGACCACGCTTCTGACGACCACCTCAACATCGGCGCCGGCGACCAAGGCCTGATGTTCGGCTACGCCTGCAGCGAAACACCCGAGCTGATGCCGGCCCCCATCTATTACGCCCACCGCTTGGTCGAGCGCCAGGCCCAGCTGCGCAAAGACGGCCGCCTGCCTTTCTTGCGCCCCGACGCCAAGAGCCAGGTGACCATGCGCTACGTGGACGGCAAGCCCCACAGCATCGACACTGTGGTGCTGTCCACCCAGCACAGCCCTGACCAGTCCGAAACCTCCACCAAAATGAAGGCCAGCTTCACCGAAGCCATCATCGAAGAGATCATCAAGCCCGTGCTGCCCAAAGAGTGGCTGCAAGACACCAAGTACCTGATCAACCCCACTGGCCGTTTCGTCATCGGTGGCCCACAAGGCGATTGCGGTTTGACGGGCCGCAAGATCATTGTGGACACCTACGGCGGCGCATGCCCTCACGGTGGTGGCGCGTTCTCAGGCAAAGACCCTTCCAAGGTCGATCGCTCGGCCGCTTACGCCGCCCGTTATGTGGCCAAGAACATCGTGGCTGCAGGCTTGGCAACGAAGTGCCAAATCCAAGTGGCTTACGCCATCGGCGTGGCACGCCCCATGAACATCACGGTGAACACCGAAGGCACAGGCGTGATCTCTGACGACAAGCTGGCCGCCTTGGTCGCCGAGCACTTTGACCTGCGCCCTAAAGGCATCATCCAGATGCTCGACTTGCTGCGCCCGATCTACAGCAAGACCGCCGCTTACGGCCACTTTGGCCGCGACGAGCCCGACTTCACCTGGGAACGCACCGACCGCGCTGCTGCACTGAAGGCGGCTGCAGGCCTGTAAGCCTGTAAGCCACCCGGCGTTTGGCCTACCCGACCGCTCAGCATCCGTTGAGCGGTTTTTTTTACGCCTGTGAATCCTTGCTTACATTCACCTGAGGCACACGCCCCGCGTGCCACTCGCCATCCAAAGCGCGTTCAATCTGCGCGGCCAGTTGCAACAACAAACCATCGTTGGCTTGGCGTGCCTGCGCATGGATGCCCAAGGGCAAGCCGTTTTCTTGCCACGCCATGGGCAATGAGATGCCCAGCATGCCGCACAGATTGGTCAGCGGCGTATAGGCGAAGTTGCACCACAGGTGGTTGAACCAATCGAGCACCGAAGGGTTGTCGCTGGTGGTCAAATATTCCACCGTGCCCATTTTGGGCGTGGGCAATGCGGTGATGGGCGTGAGGATGATGTCCCAGTCTTCAAAAAACTGACCAAACGCCCGCGATGTGGTGTTGAAGACCGACTGCATGCGGGCCCGCTCAGTAAAGGTGGTGTTCAGGCCCATCTCCCAAATCTTGATGTTGATCGGCTCGACCAGATCCGCGGGCGGACGCGCCAATCCCCGAGGGGCCAGCAAGTTGGAGATGGTCTGCGCGAAGTTGCTGATGTAGCACGTCGTCTGCGCTTCAAACGCGGCCCGAAAATCCACCTCGGGCAAGGCCCAGTCCACTTGGTGGCCCAGACCTTCTAAAAATCGCCCCACCCGCTCCAGCTCGGCCACAAAATGCGGCACCGCCCGAAAATCCCCCCACTCGTGGGACAGCGCAATGCGCAGGCGCGGCGGGTCACACCGAATCAATTCGCTGTAAGGCTCGGGTGGCATCCAATAGGGCATGAACTCGCCCGGCGCACCACCCCTGCAATGGTCAACAAACGCGGCCGTGTCGCGCACGGTGCGGCTTTGGCAGCCTTGGGTGGAGACCAGACCGGTCAGGTCTGACGCCGCAGGCGCGATCGAAAACACCCCGCGTGAGGGCTTCAAACCGATGTTGCCATTGGCCCCCGCCGGGATGCGGATGGAGCCGCCCCCATCAGTGGCATGCGACAGCGGCAGCACGCCCGCCGCCAAGGCCACCGCTGTGCCGGCCGAAGAACCGTAGCTGGTGTACTCGGGATTCCAAGGGTTGCGCGTGACATAGACGGCCGGGTTTTCGGCCGAGCTGCACACACCAAACTCGGGCGTGGTGGTGCGGCCGATGACGTTCAGGCCCGAGCGCCGAATTTGCGACGTCAAAAAAGTGTCTGCCGTGGCGCGGTTGCCACGCATCATCGAGGAGCCCATTTCCTGCAAACGCCCTTTGAGCGTGGGCCCCAAGTCTTTCATGAAAAACGGCACGCCTGCAAAGGCCCCGTCCGGGTTCATGCCGTCCTGCAGCGGGTCGGCCACCACGTCGTCAAACACCTCCACCACGGCGTGCACCGCCGGGTTGATTTTGGCCACCCCAGCCGCGGCCTGGGCCGCCAACTCAGCCGGTGACACATCACCACGCCGCACGCATTCAGCCAGCCCCACCGCGTCGTGCTCTAACCACTCTTGCCAGGTCATTGCCAAAGTCATTGCTGCCATCCTTGCCATTGCATTGCCCACAGGTCACGCCAATTTGTCATTGCGCCACCACCCCATCACGCCATTGTCCAGGGGGTTGCGCTTGGCTAAGCCCGCAGGACTTCAAGCGGACACTTCTTCAGTGGTTGCGCGCCTGAGCTCACGCCTTTCGGTGAAGTCAAACCAACGCCCACGATGCACTGTGGAGGTGTTGTCCCACATCACCAGGTCACCCACTTGCCAATGATGTTGATAGACAAATTGACGTTGTGTCGCGTGCTCCATCAGGTCCAGCAAAAGCATTCGGCCTTCAGCCAGGGTCATGCCTTCGATCTCGCAAGCATGGATGCCGACAAAAAGAATCTTGCGCCCAGTGCGGGGATCGGTTTGGACCAAGGGCCAGCTTGCCGGTGGAATGGCTGTGCGTTGCTCTTCGGTGTATTGGGTGTCGCCGAGTAAAAACCGCGAGTGCAGCGCATAGTGCACTGCCTGAAGCCCCTCAACTTGGCGTTGACGCCAATCCGGAAGGCCATCCCAAGCCATTCGCAGATCCGCGAACTCGGTTTCGCC
>CAITSG010000389.1 GCA_903894995.1 uncultured Burkholderiales bacterium | reverse complement strand
TGGCTGGCCAGCAAACTCACCTGCTCGGGCTGGTCACTGAAAAGTTGGGGCTCGTGCCATGCGTAGGTGGTGCGGCCCACGCCCCAGCCTTGCGCTGCTCGTCCCACCGGAGCCCCCAGGCAATGCGCCACCAGCTGGTGCCCAAAACACACACCGATGAGCTTTTTTTGTTGCGCCAACAACTCGGACACATGCCCCTGCAAGGCCACGACCCAAGGCTCAGACGAGAAGGCATCGGCACGGCTGCCCGTCAACAGCACCGCATCGTAGGGTGCAAAAGAAGCTGGATATTGGCCATGCCGCGCACTGAACACCGCCACCTCCCCCTCAAAACCCACACCACGCAGCAAGCGTTCAAACATCGCGGCATAACTGCCCCAAATGGGCTCGGCGGCGGGGTCCAATACATCGTTGTCCAGGATGCACAGTTTCATGGCGGGGTCATTTCTTCGCTTGGAAAGCCATGCAGCGCACCATGCGCCCGACATGCTTTGGGAGAGCGCAAGATTTTCTCATGAAGTATTTTTCTCGCTTTGACCTTTGAAGCTTGCGCATGACCCAGCATCCCCAACCAGGACAACACAGCGACAGCCCAGCCAGCCTGAGTCTGCTTTAATTTATTGGATCAACGGTAACGCCAACAGCGCACAAGGGTGAATCCACATGCCATGCATCATGAACTGGGAAGAATGGGCCAAGCACGACGCCGTAGGCTTGGCCAAGCGCGTCCAGCGTGGCGAGCTGACCCCCACAGAGTTGGCCCAGCAAACAGCCGAAGCCATTGCACGGGTCAACCCCACCCTGAACGCCGTGGTCGAGGTGTTTGACGACCTGCTGACCGACCCCACCCGCGACGGCATGAACCCGGGCGGCCCCTTTGCCGGGGTGCCCTACCTGATGAAAGACCTGGGGCCCACGCTCAAAGGCCGTTTGCAAGAAATGGGCTCGCTCTTGATGCGCGGCAACCGGCCGACTGCCGACAGTTACTTGGCGGGGCGCATCAAGCAGGCTGGCCTGAACGTGATCGGCCGCACCACCACGCCCGAATTTGGCGTGTGCAGCTCGGCCGAAAACCCGGCCGTGTACGTGACGCGCAACCCCTGGGACCTGCGCTACACCACCTGCGGCTCATCGGCCGGCACCGCTGCGGCTTTGGCAGCGGGTGTGTTGCCCCTGTCACACGCCACCGACGGCGGCGGCTCGATCCGCATCCCGGCCGGCTTCAACGGCAACATCGGCCTGAAACCCTCGCGCGGTGTGTTCTCGATCGCGCCTGCGGCGTCCGACATCACCGGGTTTGTGTCGACCCAAGGCTGCCAAAGCCGCACCGTTCGCGACACCGCCGCCTTTGTGGACCACTGCCGAGGCGGCGCACCGGGCGAATTCATGCCCTATTGGTCACCCGCTGAGCCCTACAGCCAGCTCATCCAGCGCGACCCGCGCCGCCTGCGCATTGCGCTTTCGCACGAATGGGGCCATTACCGCGCCGTGCCGCATTTTGTGGCCGAGCTGGAAAAAGCCGGGCGCTTTTTGCAAAGCCTGGGCCACCACGTCGAATGGGCCTTGCCCGATGTGGACATGGAAGCGGCCTTTGCCGCGCAGACCACCTGCTACATCAGCAACTTCGCGCAAACCATCACCAACCTGCTCAAGCCCCTGGGGCTGGAGCGCCCGCCCGCCCACTTGGTGGAGCCCATCAACATCAAAATCTGGGAAGAAGGCCTGAAGACCACCTACGCCGAGCGCGCCCAAATGCAAGGCGTGTTCAACACCACCTCACGCAGCTTTGGCCAGTTTTTTGAAAACTGGGACATCATCCTTACGCCCATCACCGCCATGCCCACGCCCCTGCTGGGCACCACCGAATACCTGACGACCAGCGACAACCCCTCGGTGTATGACTGGTTCGAAAACCTCTGGCGCAACTTTGCCTACACCCCGCTGTCCAACTTGTGCGGCATCCCCGGCATCTCACTGCCCATGGCCAAGCAAGAGAACGGCCTGCCCCTGGGCATACACGCCCAGGCCTGCCAGGCCAACGACGGCTTGCTGCTGCAACTGGCGGCGCAGATTGAGCGGGCGCTGGGGGGTCAATGGAACGATGGGCGGCGGCCGGGGGTGCATGTGACTCAGGGGACGTGAGCCAAGATCAGTGTGCCAGCTTGCCCATACGGCAGCACCTGCACACCGGTTCGATCTTGTCGCTCAGCCCCCCCGTAGATCAGATGCTGGCTTTTGACACGATCGTTCAACAATGTGCTCACCGTGCGCAAACTTTTAAACAGGGGTGCTGACACCGTTTGTGATGCCTTGATCTCGACCAACTGCAGACCATCGGCATGGTCCAACAAGAGGTCAATTTCCAAACCATTGCTGTCGCGAAAGAAATACAAAGGATCGCGCAAACCCTGGTTGCGCAAGGACTTGAGCACGTCAAGCACCACCAGGTTTTCAAACAGGGCTCCACGCAAAGGGTGGTGCTGCAGTTGCTCCACCGTCTTGATACCCAGCAACCAGCAGGCCAGCCCCACATCGTGAAAATAAATTTTGGGACTCTTCACCAAACGCTTGCCAATGTTGACGCTCCAGGGTGCCAAACTGAACACCAGAAAAGACGCCTCAAGAATACTCAACCATTGTGTGATGGTGTTGCTGCTGACGCCCACCTCGTTGCCCAAGCTGGTCTGGTTGAGCAACTGCCCCGTTCGCCCTGCCAGCAACCGCACACATTGGCCAAACTCACGCAGATGCCGGAGGTTGATGAGCTGACGCACATCGCGCTCGACATAGGTGGCAAAGTAATCCGACAGCATCACTTCGGGCGGCATGTCTTGCGCATGGATGCGGGGATAACCGCCGTGCAGCATCCACCTGTTCACATCTGCACTTTCGGGGTCAAACATGCCCGCAGCGGCCAACTCGGACAAGCTCAAAGGCAAGAGCTCCAACACAGCCGTCCGCCCCGCCAGTGACTGCGTGATTTGCGCACTCACTTGCAACTGGTGGCTACCCGTCAACACAAAGCGACCTTTGCGCGGATCGGCATCGGTCAGCACCTGAATCCACGACAACAGTGAGGGTACGTTTTGGATTTCATCCAGCACGGCACCATCAGGAAACTGCGCCAAAAACGCCTTGGGATCCTGCTGCGCAAACTCCCGCACATCGGGCTGCTCCAGGTTGACGTAGGGCTTGTCCGGAAACGCCATACGGCATAAGGTGGTTTTGCCCGACTGCCTAGGCCCCAACACCGTCACCACAGGGTAAAGCGTGGCCCGCTGGAGCAGCACACCCAAGGCTTGTCGCGCTATATTTTTCATGTAATTTTTAACTTGAAGTTAATTTTTGCATGAATTTAAGCTATTCAGACGCTTTGGTCAATCACTCCACCGTCACAGATTTCGCCAAATTCCGTGGCTTGTCCACATCCGTTCCCCGCGCACACGCCGTGTGATAACTCAGCAACTGCAAGGGCACCACATGCAGGATGGGAGACAGCACGCCATAGTGTTCGGGCATGCGAATCACGTTCACACCTTCGCTGCTTTCGATCTTCGTGTCGCCGTCGGCCAGCACATACAGCACGCCGCCGCGAGCGCGCACTTCTTGCATATTGCTTTTCAGCTTTTCGAGCAGCTGGTCGTTGGGGGCCACCGTCACCACGGGCATGGCGCTGGTCACCAGCGCCAGCGGACCGTGTTTCAGCTCACCAGCCGCATAGGCTTCGGCGTGGATATAAGTGATCTCTTTGAGCTTGAGCGCGCCTTCCAGTGCAATCGGGTAGTGCGTGCCCCGGCCCAAAAACAGCGCGTTTTCTTTGCTGGCAAATTCTTCTGACCAGGCGATGATTTGTGGCTCCAGCGCCAGCACGGCTTGCAGCGCGGCGGGCAGGTGGCGCATGGC
>CAITSG010000388.1 GCA_903894995.1 uncultured Burkholderiales bacterium | reverse complement strand
GCATCGCGCTTGGTGGTGTCAGATCAGCATGTTTTACCGGTCTCCAAAGAGCTGGGCCCCGACGCTGTGTTGTTGGCGCTTGCCGCCACGGCCTACCACGCCGTATCTGGCGGGGGAACACATGAGCCTTTCACCCCGCCTGACTTGATCATCGGTCATGGCGTGATGGGACGCTTGTTGGCAAGACTCACCGTCGCTGCTGGATGCCCACCCCCTACTGTTTGGGAAACGCACCAAGAGATGGCCATGGGCGCCGAAGGCTACGAAGTCGTTCGTCCAGAAGATGACTCACGCAAAGACTACCAAGCCATTTATGACGTCAATGGGGATGCGAGTGTTTTGGATCAGTTGATCCAACGACTGGGTCCTCGCGGTGAGGTGGTGTTGGCGGGTCTGTACAAGCATGGCCTTCAATTCTCTTACTCACCAGCGTTCAGCCGTGAAGCGCGAATTCGTGTTTCTGCCGAGTGGAAGAGGTCCGATTTACTGGCGATCAATGAGTTGGTCAACGACGGGCGGCTTTCTCTTCATGGCTTGGTCTCACACGTGCAAGACTTTCATTTGGCAAACGATGCCTATGAGACTGCATTTGGTGATGTTTCTTGCCTCAAGATGGTTTTGGACTGGAGTGCTCACGCATGAATAATCAATCAATGTCGAATGAAAAAACCATCCAATTTGTGGATCGCTTGCGCCAAGAGGCTGCACTGCCAACAGAGGATGTCTCTGCTGGGAAAGTCACCAAAGAAACGCAAATCATTGCAATCTACGGTAAAGGCGGTATTGGCAAAAGTTTCACCTTGGCCAATCTCAGTTACATGATGGCCCAGCAAGGTAAAAAAGTGTTGCTGATTGGATGCGATCCTAAAAGCGATACCACCAGTTTGTTGTTTGGTGGTCGTGCTTGCCCGACCATCATTGAGACTTCATCAAAGAAAAAATTGGCTGGAGAAGCTGTCGCCATTGGCGATGTGTGTTTCAAACGCGATGGTGTTTATGCCATGGAATTGGGCGGTCCAGAGGTTGGGCGCGGTTGTGGTGGACGCGGCATCATCCACGGCTTTGAGTTGCTGGAAAAGCTCGGTTTCCATGAGTGGGGCTTTGATTATGTGCTGCTCGACTTTTTAGGAGACGTGGTGTGTGGTGGCTTTGGTCTGCCCATTGCGCGTGACATGTGTCAAAAAGTGATCGTGGTTGCCAGCAACGATTTGCAATCTTTGTACGTTGCCAACAATGTTTGTTCCGCTGTTGAGTACTTCAGAAAACTAGGCGGTAACGTCGGCGTGGCAGGGATGGTCATCAACCGTGATGATGGAACTGGAGAGGCCGCCAATTTTGCCAATGCAGTGGGCATTCCCGTCTTGTCAACGATTCCTGCCAACGAAGACATTCGCAGAAAGAGTGCCAGCTACGAAATCATTGGGCGACCCGACTCAGTGTGGGGGCCCATGTTTGCTGAACTCGCGCAAAATGTTGCGACCTCTCAGCCTATGCGCCCCAACCCTATGACACAAGACCAGTTGTTGGGATTGTTTGCCGCTGCTGCTGTTGGGCGTGATGTGGTGCTTGAGCCAGCAACTCAATTTGACATGTGCGGTAAAACCGATACCAGCAAACCAACGCTTGAAGTTGTTTACGACGAAGTCTGATGCCCAACAACTTTTGAACCATGAGCAAAACCATACCCATCATCCCCGCAATGGACAAAGCGCCTGAGGGCATGAGCACGTCCATTGAAGGGGATGGCATGGGGTGTCATGCGGGTGGCGAAAAAATGTTGGCTGCGGCAAAGGCTTCTGGTAAGTCAGAGGTGTTGGCGCAGTACGCAAAAGATTATCCGGTTGACCCCAAAGCGGGACCGCACGACCAACCGCAAAGCATGTGTCCCGCATTTGGTTCATTGCGCGTTGGACTTCGCATGCGACGCACTGCGACCATCTTGTCGGGTTCTGCATGCTGCGTTTATGGTCTCACGTTCACCTCTCATTTCTACGGTGCAAAAAGAAGCGTGGGCTATGTGCCCTTTAACTCTGAATCTTTGGTCACTGGAAAATTGTTTGAAGACATTCGTGAGGCAGTTTATGAGCAAGCTGACCCAGAAAAATACGATGCGATCGTGATCATCAACCTGTGCGTACCAACGGCCAGTGGTGTGCCCTTGCAGTTGCTGCCCAAAGACATCAATGGCGTCAGAATCATTGGTATTGATGTTCCGGGTTTTGGCGTACCCACACACGCTGAGGCAAAAGATGTTTTGGCTGGTGCCATGCTGAAATATGCGCGTGAAGAAATCTTAGCGGGTCCGGTTCAAGCACCTAGAGCAGGACGCTCTGAGAAACCGACCATCACTTTGTTGGGAGAGATGTTTCCAGCCGACCCCATGATCATTGGGCGCATGCTTGAACCCATGGGCATTGCCGCAGGTCCTGTGGTTCCTACGCGTGAGTGGCGAGAGCTTTATGCCGCCCTTGACTGCGTCGCGGTTGCTGCCATACATCCGTTTTATACCGCCAGCATTCGTGAGTTTGAATCCGCTGGACGCCCCATTGTGGGCTCGGCTCCTGTGGGGCACGATGGGACCGAGGCTTGGTTGCAAGCCATTGGCCAAGCCGCAAATGTTGCTCAGTCCCAAATTGACATGGTCAAAAACATCATGTTGCCAGCCATCAAAGCTGGGCTTGAAAAATCCCCCATCAAAGGGCGTATCACTTTGAGTGGATACGAAGGCTCTGAGTTGCTGGTCGCGCGCTTGTTGGTGGAAAGCGGGGCAGATCTGCGTTATGTGGGTACAGCATGTCCAAAAACGCCTTGGAGTGCGCCAGACTGTGCATGGCTGGAGTCTCGAGGCGTGCATGTGCAGTACCGCGCATCTCTGGAACAAGACTTGGCTGCTATGCATGAATGGCAACCCGATCTGGCCATCGGCACAACCCCAGTCGTTCAAGCCGCCAAAGAGTTGAGCATTCCGAGTTTGTACTTTACCAATCTGATTTCTGCAAGGCCCTTGATGGGCCCAGCAGGAGCGGGCTCGTTGGCACAAGTGATCAATGGCGCCATCGCCAACAAGTCGCGCTTTGATGAAATGAAAGCCTTCTTTGGCGACACAGGCAGTGGTCATGCAGCAGGTGTTTGGGAGAGTTCGCATGGCGTGCCACAAGGAAGACCTGAATTTGAGGCCGAGACACGCCGGCAACTTGAAAAACAAGCCAAAAAACGCAAAGCGGAGGCCATGATCTGATGCTAGTTCTAGACCACGATCGCGCAGGGGGCTATTGGGGAGCGGTGTATGTGTTTGCCGCTATCAAAGGCTTGCAAGTGGTCATCGATGGCCCCGTTGGTTGCGAAAATTTACCCGTGACGTCTGTGTTGCATTACACCGATGCACTACCTCCCCATGAGTTGCCCATCGTCGTGACAGGCTTGGCAGAAGAGCAACTTGGTCGCGAAGGGACAGAAGGCGCAATGCGTAGAGCGCACGCTACGCTCAATCCAGACCTCCCCTCTGTGGTGGTGACGGGTTCGATTGCCGAGATGATCGGTGGTGGTGTAACGCCTGAGGGCACCAACTTGCAGCGATTTTTACCGAGAACCATTGATGAAGATCAATGGCAATGTGCCAACCGCGCCATGTATTGGTTGTGGCAGCAGTATGGCTTGCGTCAAGTGCCCAAGCGCGTTCGCAAGCAAGGTGAAAGACCCCGTGTGAACATCATTGGCCCGTCTTATGGCACCTTTAACTCTCCAAG
>CAITSG010000387.1 GCA_903894995.1 uncultured Burkholderiales bacterium | reverse complement strand
GGGGGACATTGATCATGGGCGCTTCTTTGCAATCGGTGCTGGGGCGGGGCGCGGCGTTTGCACGCATTGCCCAGTTTCACCCCGAACTCACCGCATTCAGGCGTGACCTGCATGCCCATCCCGAGTTGGGTTTTGAAGAGGTTTACACCGCACGCCGCGTGGCCGAGATGCTCAAGGTTTGTGGCGTGGACAGCATCCACACCGGCATTGGCCAAACCGGCGTGGTGGCTTTGGTGCACGGCCAAGGCCGCTCGGCCAGCAACCCGGGGCGCATGATCGGCCTGCGCGCCGACATGGACGCGCTGCCGCTGACCGAGCACAACGAATGCACCTGGAAATCGGGCACGCCCGGTCTGATGCACGGCTGCGGCCACGACGGCCACACCGCCATGCTGATGGGCGCAGCGCGTTACCTGGCCGAAACCCGGCGCTTTGACGGCACGGCCGTGCTGATTTTTCAGCCCGGCGAAGAGGGCTATGCAGGAGCGCGCGCCATGATGCAAGACGGCCTGTTTGAGCGCTTTCCGTGCGAGCAGGTCTATGCCCAGCACAACTCCCCCGATATGCCCTTCGGCGTGATCGGCATCACCCCCGGCCCCATGCAGGCGGCGGTGGACCGCATCGAGATTCGCATCATCGGCAAAGGCGGGCATGGTGCTCGCCCGCAGCAGAGTGTGGACCCGGTGCTGGTGGCCGGTCACATCATCACGGCCGCGCAAAGCGTGGTTTCGCGAAACCTGTCGGCTTTCGATCAGGCGGTCATCAGCATCTGCTCCATGCAGGCGGGCCACCCCGGTGCCATGAGCGTGATTCCGGGCGAGGCCACTTTGATCGGGACTGTGCGCACCTACAGCGAGCGTGTGCAAGACCAGATCGAAGACCGTTTACGTGCCTTGTGCAACGGTGTGGCGCAGGGCTTTGGGGCCTCGGCCGAATTGACCTACGAGCGCGTCTACCCCGCCACCGTGAACACCGTGCCCGAAGCGCAGTTTGCCTGCGACGTGGCTGCGGCTTTGGTGGGCGAAGACAAGGTCTGGCGCGACATGCTGCCCAGCATGGGCGGCGAAGATTTTTCTTTCATGTTGCAGGCCAAACCCGGCGCTTACATCCGCATTGGCCAAGGCCTGCCGCACGGCCCCGGCCCACATCCGCTGCACAACAGCCGTTACGATTTCAACGACGACATCTTGCCTTTGGGCGCTGCCTTGCACGCCCGCTTGGTCGAACAAGCTTTGCCCTTGCAGGCATGAGCTTCGGTTTCGCTTCAGTCCATTCATTCAACAAGGAGAACTCCATGGCTTTCAAACTCAATCCTTTCGTGGCCACTTTGGCCGCAGCGCTGGCCTTGTCCGCGGTTTCGGCCTCGGCCGTGACCCTGCGCGTGGGCAACCAAGGCGACGCCTTGTCCATGGACCCGCATTCGCTGAACGAGTCTTTGCAAATTTCTGTCGTTGAAAACGTCTACGAGACCTTGGTTTCACGCGACGCCAACTACAAGCTCAGCCCTTTGCTGGCCACCAGCTGGAAGCAAACCTCGCCCACCGTGTGGCGTTTTGAGTTGCGCAAAGGCGTCAAATTCCATGACGGCACGCCCTTCACCGCAGACGACGTGATCTTCAGCTACGAGCGTGCCAAGGGCGACGGCTCGGACATGAAGAGCTATGTGGGTCAGTTCAAAGAGATCAAAAAGATCAACGACCACACCATCGACATCATCACCAACGCGCCTTTCCCCATCGTGCCTGAGTTGATCACGCACTGGGCCATCATGAGCAAGAAGTGGTGCGAAGACAACCAGGCCACCAAGCCCGTGGACCGCCGCAAAGGCATTGAAAACGCCGCCTCTTTCCGTGCCAACGGCACCGGACCTTTCCGTGTGCGTGAGCGTCAGCCCAGCGTGCGCACCACCTTCACGCGCAACGGCAACTACTGGGGCAAGATTCCCGGCAACGTGGACGAGGTCATCTTCAGCGTGATTGGCAACGACGCCACCCGCGTGGCGGCCATGATGTCGGGCGAACTCGATGTGATGGAGCCCGTGCCCGTGCAGGACGTGGAGCGCCTGAAAGCCAATGACAAACTCAAGGTGCTGCAAGGCCCTGAGCTGCGTGCCATTTTCCTGGGCATGGACCAAAAACGTGACGAGTTGCTGTTCTCGAACGTGAAGGGCAAAAACCCCTTCAAGGACGTCCGCGTGCGCAAGGCCTTCTACCAGGCCATTGACATCGAAACCATCAAGAGCCGCGTGATGCGCGGTGCGGCCACCCCCTTGGCGCTGATGTACCCCCCACAAGTCAATGGCTTCCCCGCCGACTTGGCCAAGCGTTTGCCTTTTGACGTCGAAGCCTCCAAGAAGCTGCTGGCCGAGGCGGGCTACCCCAACGGTTTCGAAGTCAAGATGAACTGCCCGAACGACCGTTATGTGAACGATGCCGAGATTTGTCAGGCCGTGGCCGCCAACTTGGCCAAGGTCGGGGTCAAGATCAACCTGGAAGCCGAGACCAAGGGCACTTATTTCCCCAAGATTTTGAGCCGCAACACCAGCTTTTACATGCTGGGCTGGACCGCCAGCACGGTGGACGCGCACAACGTCATGTACCCCATCTTGTCCACCCCCGGTGACGGTGGTCGCGGCCAGTTCAACCTGGGCTCTTACAGCAACCCCAAGGTGGACGAGTTGACGGACAAAGTGGCGTCTGAAACCGATCAGAAAAAGCGCAACGAGATGATCCGCGAAGCCATGAAGATCCACCAGGACGACATCGGCCATTTGCCTTTGCACCAGCAAGCGCTGAACTGGGCGGCCAAGAAAAACATCGAGCTGGTGCAGTTTCCGGACAACGGCATGGCTTGGAAATTCATCACAGTGAAGTAATCCATGAACGCCCTGAAACGTTGGCTGCAAAGCGACGTGGGTTACAGCTTCCGCCAATCGCCCACGGCGATGGTGGCTGCTGCCATCGCCTTCGTCTGTCTTTTTTGTTCGGTTTTTGCTGGCTGGGTCTCGCCCACCAACCCCTTTGACCTGGCCACGCTGGAGCTGAGCGACGCCCGCTTGCCACCCGCTTGGATGGAGGGGGGCTCCAGCAAGTTCCTGCTGGGCTCTGACGATCAGGGGCGCGACATTTTGTCGGCCCTGATCTACGGCTCGCGCATCTCACTGATCGTGGGCCTGGCCTCGGTGATTTTGTCGGTGGCCGTGGGTGTGGGTTTGGGCTTGTTGGCCGGCTTCAAAGGCGGCTGGATTGACGCTTTGTTGATGCGTTTGTGCGATGTGATGCTGTCCTTTCCGGCCATCTTGGTGGCCTTGTTGATCGCCGGGGTGGGGCGTGCCCTGTTCCCCAACGCCAACGAGTCACTGGCTTTTGGCGTGCTGATCATCTCGATCTCACTCACCGGTTGGGTGCAATACGCCCGCACGGTGCGTGGCACCACCTTGGTGGAACGCAACAAGGAATACGTGCAAGCCGCGCGTGTGACGGGTGTGCCCTCGCTGCGCATCATGGTCAAGCATGTGCTGCCCAACGTGATGGGCCCCGTCATGGTGCTGGCCACCATCCAGGTGGCCACGGCCATCATCACCGAGGCGACGCTGTCGTTCCTTGGTGTGGGTGCACCGCCCACCTCGCCATCGCTGGGCACGCTCATTCGCGTGGGCAACGATTATTTGTTCTCGGGTGAGTGGTGGATCACGATTTTCCCGGGCCTGATGCTGGTGCTGATCGCCCTGTCGGTCAACTTGCTGGGTGACTGGTTGCGCGACGCGCTGAATCCGAGATTGCGATGAGTCTTTTACAAGTCAAAAACCTGGTGGTGGAATTCCCCAGCCGCCACGGCACGCTGCGTGCGCTGGACGATATTTCTTTCGACATCGCCCCCGGTGAAATTCTGGGTGTGGTGGGTGAATCCGGTGCGGGCAAGTCGCTCACGGGCGCGGCCATCATCGGCCTGCTGGAGCCGCCGGGCCGTGTGGCCGGGGGGCAGATCTTGCTCGAAGGCCAGCGCATCGACCACCTGAATAACGACCAGATGCGCCACATCCGGGGCCGCAAGATCGGCGCTATTTTTCAGGACCCGCTGACTTCGCTCAACCCGCTCTATTCCATCGGCAGGCAATTGACCGAAACCATCCTGGCGCACTTGCCGGTCACGCCCCAAGAGGCGCGGCAACGCGCCATCCAGCTGCTCAAGGACACCGGCATTTCTGCCGCCGAAGAGCGCATCGACCATTACCCGCACCAGTTCTCGGGCGGCATGCGCCAACGCGTCGTGATTGCTTTGGCCCTGGCGGCCGAGCCGCAACTGATTGTGGCCGACGAGCCGACCACGGCGCTGGATGTGTCCATTCAGGCGCAGATCATCAGCTTGCTCAAAAAGGTCTGCAAAGACCGTGGCGCAGCCGTGATGCTGATCACGCACGACATGGGCGTGATCGCCGAAACCTGTGACCGCGTGGCCGTGTTGTATGCCGGGCGCGTGGCCGAAATCGGCCCGGTGCACCAGGTCATCAACCACCCCGCACACCCTTACACCGCTGGCCTGATGGCCTCGATCCCCGACATGGACAGTGACCGCGAACGTTTGAACCAGATCGACGGCGCCATGCCGCGCCTGAACGCCATCCCGCAAGGCTGCGCCTTCAACCCGCGCTGCCCCAAAGCCTTTGACCGCTGCCGCCAAGACCGGCCCAATTTGGTCCAAGCGGGTGAGACCCGAGCCGCTTGCTGGCTGCACGACGGGAGCGCTGCATGAGCGACAAAAAACCCGCACCTTTGGTCGTTGCGCACGACCTGGCAAAAACCTTTGACGTCTCGGCCCCGTGGCTCAACCGCATGATCGAGCGCAAGCCGCGCCAACTGCTCAACGCCGTGGACGGCGTCAGCTTCGAGATCGAGCGCGGCAAAACCTTGGCCTTGGTGGGCGAGTCCGGATGCGGTAAAAGCACCGTGGCCCGCTTGCTGGTGGGCTTGTACGAGCCCACACGCGGTGGCCTGACCTTTGACGGCCAAGACGCGCATGCGGCCTTCAAATCGAACGATGCCAAGGCCATGCGCCAGCGCATCCAGATGATTTTCCAAGACCCCTACGCCAGTCTGAACCCGCGCTGGACGGTGGACAACATCATTGGCGAGCCGCTCAAAGAGCATGGTCTGATCAGCGACGCTGAGGAACTCGAAGCCCGTGTGGCCGAGCTGCTCAAGTCGGTGGGCTTGTCGCCGCTCGACATGGTCAAGTACCCGCACCAGTTCTCGGGCGGGCAGCGTCAACGCATTTCAATCGCACGCGCCTTGGCCACGGCCCCGGAATTTTTGGTGTGCGACGAGCCGACCTCGGCGCTCGACGTGAGCGTGCAGGCGCAGGTGCTCAACATCATGAAAGACCTGCAGCGCGAGCGCGGTCTGACGTATTTGTTCATCAGCCACAACCTGGCCGTGGTTCGCCATGTGAGTGACCAGGTGGGCGTGATGTATTTGGGCCGACTGGTCGAGCTGGCCGACAAACACACCCTGTTTGGCAACCCGCAGCACCCCTACACCAAGATGCTGCTGGACGCGATTCCGAAGATGCACGACACCGGCCGCGCCCGCACCCCGGTGCAAGGCGAAGTGCCCAACCCGTTGAACCCACCCACGGGCTGCACCTTCCACCCCCGTTGCCCGCTGGCCACCGACATTTGCCGCGCAGAGCGCCCCGCTTTGCGTGACTTCAAAGGCATCAAGATCGCTTGTCACGCGGTGGTGTGATTTTGG
>CAITSG010000386.1 GCA_903894995.1 uncultured Burkholderiales bacterium | reverse complement strand
GCGACAGCGGCTGGGACCTCAAGTCGCTCATGGCCTACGTGGGCTGGAAAGACGTCAAATCGGCCATGCGCTATCTGGATGTGTCCGATGCCAGTGTGCGCGCCAAATTTGAGACGTCGTTGGCGTCACTGCCTGCTTTGGTCAAACACAGCTGATCAGGCGTCAAGGCAAGTGATGATTTTTTGCAGGAGATCCCCTGCAGGCACCCCTGTAGGCGCGACGCCCTCGTCGCGATAGCCCCCGCAGACCACCACCGATCGCCCCGAGGGCGGGGCTCCCACAAAATGTAGGGTATTCCATATAGGCGCGACGCCCTCGTCGCGATGACCCTCGCAGACCACCACCGATCGCCCCGAGGCGGGGCTCCCACAAAGTCAAGCCATAACCCACAGGGGTTGCATTTCATAAATGCAGGGGTCTTTTTAGGAGCGACGCCCTCGTCGCGATGACCCTCGCACACCACCACCGATCGCCTCGAGGCGGGGCTCACACAAAGTCAAGCCATAACCCACAGGGGTTGCATTTCATAAAGGCAGGGGTCTTTGTAGGAGCGACGCCCTCGTCGCGATGACCCTCGCACACCACCACCGATTGTCCCAAGGACGGGGCCTCCACAAAGCGTTCCTCCAACAATTTACGGCACAACTTTCGGGGCGGGATCAACATGAGAAGGAGATGGCGCATCGGCAAAGGGCAGGTGAAGCTCAAGGCAGGCACCGCCACCTGGGGGGTTGTCAAAACACAGTTTTCCGCCCGCAGCGGCCAGAATGTGGCGGGCCACCGAGAGTCCAACTCCCCAGCCCGGGGACCGATCGCTGGCAAACGGCATCATGACGAATTTTTCGGTATCGGCTGGAAAGCCCGGGCCGGTGTCGAGAAAGCGCAAAACCCCGTTCGATCCCTGCGACGTCCATGACATGGTCAGCTGCCGCTGCGGTGAATGTGCCATGGCCTTGATGGCGTTGCGCAGCACGTTTTGCAGCACCAGTGTCAATTGCAGCGCATCAACCTGAACCCAAGCTGTCGGCATGTCCGTGGGACGCTGCAGTGTGACGCCATGCTCTTGGGCTTCGTTCACCAGCAAAGTGCATGCGGTGTCCAAGGTCTCGCGAAGGCTGCTGGGTTCTGTGACGCGGCTGTCCGGTGAGGCATACAGACGAATGCTTCGCACCATTTGGCTGGCCCTTTGGTTGGCACTCAAAATGCCGTCCAGGCACTGCGTCAATTTGGGGGTGCTCAGGTTTTCATTCTGAGCATGGTGTTGCGCCAGTTCGGCATAGCCCTGAATGGTCGTCAAGGGTTGGTTCAATTCGTGGCAAATGGAACTGGAAATGAACCCCAAACTGCGCTGGCGTTCGTGATGCGACAACTGTTCAAGCAAGCGGCGGTTGGCCTGCAATCGGGCGCTTTCCACGGCTTTTTGTGACAAGTCATGGGCTTGCTCCTGAATGCGCATGGCCACGTACATCACGTAGCGCAAGAGGCCGAACACAAAAATAAGGGACCACAAAGCCAGCGTCCAATGGTCTTGGGTGAAGGTCTCGGTGCGCCAAGGCGCGATCCAGGCCTGCAAGCGGACAAAATGCAGCAAACCCAAACCGCCCAACACCCACTGCATGTGCCAGGCAAAGGGGTTGCCGGTGTTGCGGTAAACCTGCCGGGCCGGCCAGATTGACAGCACAGATGGAACCCCAAAGGCCAGCACCGACAAGAGCAAAGTGGCCTTGGGTCCCGCGTGAATCCTGCACCACTCCATGACCACGATGAACAACACCGTGCCCACGGCCAAGGCCATCAAGCGGCGTAGTTGGGGCGTGTGGCTGTACAGCCGCGCAAGCCCCAAACCCATCAGCACAAAACTGGCGCTGTTGAGCCCAATGGGGATGCTGTAAGACCACAGCGGGTGCAAAACATCGCGAAAAACAGTGGGAATGCCCGTGACACCCCAAAGCAGCGCGGCCACGGTCCAATAGCGCGCCGAGGAGTCGAGTCGATGAAAAAACAAGCTCGCAGCCAAGCCGCCCAGCAATGAAACCAGCCCAAAAAAGATAAAAAGACTCTGAACGTTGTAGGCACTCATGAGGTGTTATTTTTGTTGATAAAAGTGTAATATTTATCAATTTAAGCATGGAATGAACAAATTGAAAACGACCATCAAGGCATGCGCCTTGCAATTCGGTCCGGCCCGATGATGTTTGCTTTTTCGCATTTATGTAGGAGCGACGCCCCCGTCGCGAAAAGCCTCGCAGACCACTGGCCATCGCCCCGAGGGCGGGGCTCCTACACGGATCAGGACGCTGAACCCTGTGGCTCATACCAACCTGTGGCGTCAAACTTCACAAGGCTGCATCAACAGGGCTGAACGGTCAATCTTTCAGTGCAAACCCACCACAGGGCGCGTCTTGTAAAACTGCACCGGGCTTTCCGGCACGGCGTTGAGCACCGACTTCTTGATCTTGCCCACCACATGCATTTCGCAGGGCTTGCAGTCAAAGCGCAGGGTGAGCTTTTCCTTGCCGTTGATCAGCTGCATGGGCTCGGCTTTTACTGTGCCTTGCACGCCGGTCACGCCCTTGGCCTGCTTGGGGCACAGGCTGAGGCTAAAGCGCACGCAGTGCTTGGTGATCATCAGGCTGACTTCACCCAATTCGTCCTGGCTTTCATAGGCCGCATCGATGACTTTGACGCCGTGTTTGGCGTAAAAATCGCGGGCTTTTTGGTTGAACACATTGGCCAGATAGGTG
>CAITSG010000385.1 GCA_903894995.1 uncultured Burkholderiales bacterium | reverse complement strand
TGGGGACGACCGGGCATGGCGGCTTGCAGATCCACCAGGCCATCTGTGGCGAGGTCGTTGATGCGCACCACCGCTACCTTGCCCGCTGTGCGCCAGCGGGCCATCAAGGCGGAGATGTTTTCGCGGGCCTGAGGGCGGCGCTGCGGTGGGGTGAAGTCTTCTAGGTCCGCGATCAGCGCGTCTGCGGGGCTGGCCAGCATGGCCTCGTGGGCTGCAGCGTCTGCACCGGGTCCAAACAGCCAAGTGCGTCGAAGTTCAGGATCCATGGGGGTCATAGTCGCCTTGATGATGTTGTGAGGTTCAATTGGAGGTTTGCATCAACTGCCCTGGGACAGGGTGCGTTGCAGGAAATCGATCAGAGCCTGATTGCGAGAGATTTTTTTTCGCTCAGGTGGGCAAAGTGCAGCAATGTGGGTGCCAAACTTGGTTTTCGGGGTCCAGGGGGTCAGCACTTTGACCAAGCTGCCTTGTTCAATGGACGGGACGCACAGGTAGTCGGGCAACAAAGCGATGCCCATGCCAGCCAAGGCCGCTTCCAACACGGCTTCTGGATTGTCAACACGGTATCGCCCATTCACTTTGACTTCCACATGGCGAGGGTCATTCTGGCTTTCGGCCAGGTTGTGCTGCAAGGACCAGTGGTCATCGGTGTTGTCGCGACGGTAATACACGCAGGCGTGATGGTTCAGTTCGACGGGTTCCGAGGGCAGGCTGTGTTGGGCGATGTAAGCGGGGGCTGCGGTCAAAAACCATTTGATTTCGGTCAGGGGGGTGCCATGGCGCTCGTGCTGCGAGTGGCTGGACCAACGCAAGGCGACGTCGATGCGCTCGGCGGACATGTCCATCATGCGGTCGGTCAACATGAGGTCGATCTCCAGACTGGGGTGCATCTTGAGAAACTCGGGCAGGTGCTTGGCCAAAACCTGCTGCCCCCAGGACACTGGAGCGGTCAAGCGCAAATTGCCGCTCAGCTCGGTTCGCAGCGAGCGCACCCGTTCCATGCCGTCAGACACTTCGGCCAGCGCCCTTTTGGCATAGTCCACATAGGTTTCTCCAGCTGGCGTCAGCGCGACCTTGCGGGTGCTTCTGCTGAACAGCGTGGTGTCCAGGCGCTCTTCCAGTTGTGCGATGCGCTTGCTGATCAGGCTTTTGGCCACGTCCAAAGAAACGGCGGCCTGACTGACGCTGCGACATTCCGCCACCTTCAGGAAGGCGGCCAGCATGTCGGTGGAGATGGGGCGCAGCTGCCGTTCGGGGGTGCTCATTGTTCGTGATTCATAAACAATCGATTTGCATTACAGCAGTTGTTTTGACGCGGGTCAATTTTTAAACTGGCTTCGCGATTGTTCATGAAACCACACAAACCACGGAGACAACATGAAAATTCACGCAGACCCGATCACCGTCAATTGCAAAAAAGTGCTGGCTGGATTGCAGCTGATGGGTGCCCCCCTACGAGTTGGTGCACGTTGACTACTTCAAGGGGGAACAGAAACTGGAACCTTTTGTCAGTCTGAACCCCAATGCGTCTTTGCCTGCCATGGTGGACGGCGATCTGGCGCTCTGGGAGTCCAACGCCATCTTGCAGTACGCCGCGGACAAAACCGGCCATGCCTCGTCCTATCCCCAGGATTTGAAAACCCGTGCCGACATCAACCGCTGGTTGCTGTGGGAGTCTTCCAGCTGGTTCCCAAGCTGTTATGTCTTTTTGGTGGAAAACTGCGTCAAGCCCTTGCTGGGCGGTGCGCCTGATCCGGAAGTTCTGGCGGCGCAGGAAGCGCAGTTCCACAAGCTGGCGGGTATTTTGGACAAACGCCTGGCATCCAGCCGCTGGGTGTGTGGTGACCAAGTCACCATTGCAGACATCGCCTTGGCTGCCCCCTTGCATTTGCACGGTTGGCAAAAGTTGCCTTTGGGCCCCCACAAAAATCTGACACGCTGGCTGCTGCAAGACATCGAGGCCTTGCCTTGCTGGCAAAACACCATGGTGTACGAAGGCTTTACCACCCAAAAAACGAATTGACATCACCCATGACCGATTTGCACGCCGTCCGCGCGACTCTGAATTACTCAGAGGACAACGGCCAACCGCCGGACTATTATTTTTACGAGCCGGACCCGAGCGTGAAGCTCAATCCGCCGGGGACGGACGTGCACGAAGTGGCCATTCACGATGCTTGGCCTTTGCGACATGACATCCGTCTGGACAAGGAGGGCTTTGAGTTGCATGACTTTGACCCCTCCTTCAAAGACTTTGGCGATGAAGCGAAGGTCAAGCAGGTGTTCTATCAGCAGGTGGTGGATTTTGTGAAGGCCCACACGGGGGCCAAACGGGTGGAAGTTTTTGACCACACCATCCGGCAGCGCTTGCCCGCCGATCTGAAGCAGCAGACCGAAGTCCAAAGGCCCGCTGTCTTGTTGGTTCACAGCGATTACACGGTCAAGAGTGGGCCGCAAAGGGTGCATGACATCTTGCCCGATGACGCCCCGCAGCTGCTGCAAGGCCGGGTGGCTTTTTACAACGTGTGGAAGCCGCTGTACCAACGGGTTGAGGAGTTGCCCTTGGCCATGTGTGATGCCTCGACACACGAGGAGGGCGACATGCTGCGCATGGAGCTCAAGTACTTGGACAGAACGGGTGAGATTTACGTGATGCGGCATTCGCCCAAACACCGCTGGATGTTCTTTCCATTCATGGAGGCGCACCACGCTTTGTTGCTCAAAACCTATGACTCGGCCACCGATGGTCGTTGTCGCTTCAT
Source organism: uncultured Burkholderiales bacterium (assembly GCA_903894995.1). Taxonomy (GTDB): domain Bacteria; phylum Pseudomonadota; class Gammaproteobacteria; order Burkholderiales; family Burkholderiaceae_C; genus Limnohabitans_A. Next base: position 1,808 of record CAITSG010000385.1, on the reverse strand, counting down.
GGGGCATTCGGCTTTTGAGCACCCGAATACTGCGCCTGACGCCCTGAAACGCGAAAGCATCGAAGTGCGCACGATGGCGTTTTTCTGAACGGTTCTGCCTTGTGGTGGCCCATCAAGCGTCATACGATGCTGGCTTGTTCCTTTTTAGCAGACTTGACCCATGAGCCAGCCTGGTACGCGTTCCGAATTCACAGCCCGGTATTTCGTTGAAAGCACGGTGCCCTCCGACAAAGTGGCCGAAATCATTGCTGGGGAACAGTCGAGTGGCACCTTTGTGACCTTGCCGGGCGAAACCGCGCAATTGAAGGAGCGCTCGCGAGCTCGGGTCACCCGTGTGCTGCCGATGACGGCCAGCGCGCAGCCCACGCTGCACAGTGCTGTGCTGCAGCGCCAAGGCCTGGACGGGCCTTTTGAGCGGGCCGAAATCGAGATTGCGTTTCCGGTGGACAACGTGGGGGCCAATTTGCCTTCGCTCTTGGCCACGGTGGCCGGCAATTTGTTTGAGCTGGGCGAGGTCACGGCTTTGCGCTTGCTCGATCTGGATTTGTCGCCCGCCTATGCCGCCGAGTTTCAGGGGCCAGCCTTTGGCATCGAGGGCACGCGGCAGTTGGCGGGCGTGCACGGGCGTCCCTTGGTGGGCACGATTGTCAAGCCCAGCATTGGCTTGAGTGCCGAGCAAACGGCGCAGTTGGTGGATTCGCTGTGCGATGCGGGGATTGACTTCATCAAGGACGATGAATTGATGGGCAATGCGCCCTATGAGCCGTTTGCTGCGCGGCTGGCTGCGGTGATGCCGGTGCTGCATCGCCATGCCGATCGCTTGGGGCGCATGCCCATGTATGCCTTCAACGTGTCAGGTTCCATTGATGACATGCTGCGCCAAAGTGATGCCGTGTCCGCTGCCGGTGGCACGTGTGTCATGGTCAGTGTCAATTGGGTAGGCTTTGCCGGGGTCGAGCATTTGCGCAAGAACACCACTTTGCCCATTCATGGCCACCGCAATGGATGGGGCGCGTTAACGCGCCACTCTGGCTTGGGGTTTTCATTTGCGGCCTACCAAAAGTTGTGGCGATTGGCGGGGGTGGACCATTTGCATGTGAATGGGCCCAGCAGCAAATTTTGGGAGCCCGATGCGTCGGTGTTTGCCAATGCGCAGGACTGCTTGCGTCCTTTTGCGGGCTTGTTGCCCTTGATGCCTGTTTTTTCTTCGGGCCAGTGGGCCGGTTTGGCCCCTGAAATTTACCGGCAGCTGGCCTCTTGCGACCTGATGCATTTGGCGGGCGGAGGCATCATTGGCCACCCAGACGGCACCGCCGCCGGGGTGCAAAGCATGCGCCAGGCTTGGGAGGCGGCCGTTGCGGGTGTGGACCTGCAGCAGGCTGCTGCGCATCAAAGCGCTTTGGCCCGGGCCTTGTCGCATTTTGGGTGAGCTGACGACCCATGACTGAACCCACACCCGCACCCGCACCCACACCCGCAAGCGCAAGCGCCATGCGGCTGGCTTTTTATGGCGACGATTTCACAGGCTCAACCGATGCACTGGAGGTACTGACTTTTGCAGGGCTTCGCTGCGCCTTGTTTTTGCAGGTGCCCAGTGCGGCCGTGCTCGAGGCCTTGGGGCCGTTTGACGCCGTGGGCGTTGCCGGTCACAGCCGTGCCATGAGCCCGGCTGAAATGGACGAACAGTTGCCGCCTGTTTTGGCCGCTTTGGCCCAGTTGCCGGTGCCCTTGGTGCATTACAAGGTGTGCTCGACTTTTGACAGCCATCCCGATGTGGGCAGCATTGGGCATGTGATGGATTTGGCGCG
>CAITSG010000384.1 GCA_903894995.1 uncultured Burkholderiales bacterium | reverse complement strand
TACATGAAGGCTGTGAATAATTATGGATGTTCTCCCCTAATCGGCAGTCACCATCTCGACCGTCCAAAAAAAAACCGCCCCGTACAGGGGCGGTTTTGTGTGGATCTGAGGCCAGTCAGACGACTTTGGCGATCGACGCGCAAACGTAGTCGATGTTTTTGCTGTTGAGCGCGGCCACGCACATGCGGCCGGTGTCGGTGCCGTACACGCCAAATTCGCTGCGCAGACGGACCATTTGATCTTTGCTCAGACCCGAATAGCTGAACATGCCGATCTGGGTGGTGATGAAGCTCATGTCTTGTTTCACCCCAGCAGCTTTGAGGCTGTCCACCAGCTTTTGGCGCATGGCCTTGATGCGCACACGCATCTCGGCCAATTCGCTTTCCCACTGAGCACGCAACTCGGGGTTGTTCAACACAGCCGCCACCACCGCACCGCCGTGGATAGGCGGGTTGGAGTAGTTGGTGCGGATGGCGATTTTGAGTTGCGACAGCACCCGCGAGGCTTCTTCTTTGTCAGAAGCCACCACCGAAAGGGCACCCACGCGCTCGCCATACAGACTGAAGCTCTTCGAGAAAGAAGTGGACACAAAAATGTTCAGGCCCGCAGCGACAAACTTGCCGATCACCGCGCCGTCTTCGGCAATGCCGTGGCCAAAGCCTTGGTAAGCCATGTCCAGGAATGCGGTCAGGCCCTTGGCCTTGACAACAGCGATGACCTGGTCCCACTGTGCGTCGGTGATGTCGTAGCCGGTGGGGTTATGGCAGCAGGCGTGCAGAACGACTATGGTGCCCTCGGCCGCAGCGTTCAGACTGGCCAACATGCCTTCGAAGTTGACGCCGCGCTTGGCCGCGTCGTAATAGGTGTAGCTGTCGACCTCAAAGCCAGCATTGACAAAAATGGCGCGGTGGTTTTCCCAGCTGGGGTCAGAGATCAGCACTTTGGCCTTGGGGCTGACTTTTTTCAGGAAGTCGGCACCGATCTTCAGGCCGCCTGTGCCGCCAATGGCTTGCACGGTGGAGACGCGGCCCGACTTGACCACGTCGGATTCAGCACCAAACACCAGCGCTTTGACCGCGTTGTCATACGCCACAATGCCGTCGATGGGCAGGTAGCCACGCGGGGTGGGGGTGGCCATCATGGTTTTTTCGGCCGCTTGCACGCATTGCAGCAGGGGCAGTTTGCCGTTGTCGTCGAAGTACACGCCTACGCCCAGGTTCACTTTGTTGGGGTTGGTGTCGGCGTTGAATTGCTCGTTCAGACCCAGGATCGGGTCGCGGGGGGCCATTTCGACGGCGGAAAACAAAGACATGGTGACAATCCTGTGAAGTCAATGGGAAAAAACGTGACATTTTAGGCTCAATCGACTGCACCGGCGAGCTCAAACTCAAGGCTAGGTGGGCTCCACAATCCTTGGACCATGGGTCTTGAGCAGATGAATTGAACAGCAGGCACTGGGCTTTGCAAAGTACCTTGTCGCTGATTTGCGCATAAACTGTGTGCATGTTTTTCAGAGGTTCAAGATGTTGCGCTTCGAAGATGCCCCCAAAAAACCTGTCAATTTGTCGCTCAACGCCGAGGTGCTGGCCATGGCGCGTGAGTTGGACATGAACGTGTCGCGCACCGTGGACGCCTTGCTGGCCCAAGAAGTCAAGCGCCAGTATTGGTTGCGCTGGCAGGCGCAAAACCAGGATGCGATTGCCAGCTACAACGCCCGCATTGAGCAAGAGGGCTTGCCCCTGGATGCTTACCGCAGTTTTTGAGCCATGGCCCAGTTCGACGTCTATCCCCACCCGGATGCCCGCGTGCGCGAGCGCACGCCCTATTTGCTCGACGTGCAAAACAGCTTTTTGGACAAGATTGCCACGCGTGTGGTGATTCCCTTGCGCAGCGCCGAATATGCCCCTTTGCCGATGCGTGACCTCAACCCTGTTTGCACGGTGGAGGGGCAGTCATTGGTGCTGGACAGTGCAGCATTGGCCGCAGTGCCTGTCCGCTGGTTGGGTGCACCGCTGTTGAATTTGCGCGCTCAAGCACCCGAGGTGGTCCATGCACTCGACACCCTGTTTGGCGGCTATTGACCTCAAGGTGTGCTCTGATCAGCCAGATTCAGTCCGGTCAGTCGCTCCTCATTCCACAAAAAACGAGTCCTCATGTCTGAAATCATTCCTTTGTCAGAGGTCGCTGCTGTCCCCCTCGAAGGCCAATTCATCAGCTACCCTGGATCGCCATTTGAGCTATTTCAGCCTTACCCGCCTGCGGGTGACCAGCCGACGGCCATTGAGCAGCTGGTCGAGGGCTTGCACGACGGCGAGGTGTTTCAGACTTTGCTGGGTGTGACCGGCTCGGGCAAGACCTTCACCATGGCCAATGTGATCGCTCAAATAGGCAAGCCCGCCATTGTGTTTGCGCCCAACAAGACGCTGGCCGCGCAGCTGTACAGCGAGTTCCGCGAGTTTTTCCCCAAAAACGCGGTGGAGTATTTCGTCAGCTATTACGATTACTACCAGCCTGAGGCCTATGTGCCGCAGCGCGATTTGTTCATTGAAAAAGACAGTGCGATCAACGAGCACATCGAGCAGATGCGCTTGTCGTGTACCAAAAGCATCATGGAGCGGCGCGATGTGGTGATTGTGGCCACGGTCTCGGCCATCTACGGCATTGGCGAGCCCGAGAGCTACCACCGCATGATCATGACGCTGCGCACCGGCGACAAGCTGGGCCAGCGAGACGTGATTGCCCAGCTGATCCGCATGCAGTACCAGCGCAACGACATGGAATTCAGCCGAGGCAAGTTCCGGGTGCGCGGCGACACGATCGACGTGTTCCCGGCCGAGCACTCCGAGTTGGCCATCCGCATCGAGTTGTTTGACGACGAAATCGAGAGCCTGCAGCTGTTTGACCCGCTCACAGGCCGCATCCGTCAGAAGATTCCCCGCTTCACGGTCTACCCGTCCAGCCACTATGTGACGCCGCGCGACAAGGTGTTGGCGGCGGTGGAGACCATCAAGATCGAGTTGGCGCAGCGCTTGAAAGAGCTGGTGGGCATGGGCAAACTGGTCGAGGCGCAACGGCTGGAGCAGCGCACCCGGTTTGATTTGGAAATGCTGTCCGAAGTGGGCCACTGCAAGGGCATCGAGAACTACACAAGACACTTGTCAGGCGCCGCCCCGGGTGACGCGCCCAGCACACTCACCGACTACATGCCGCCAGATGCCATCATGTTCTTGGACGAGAGCCACCAGATGATTGGCCAGCTCAACGCCATGTACAACGGCGACAAGGCCCGAAAGTCCACTTTGGTGGAATACGGCTTTCGCCTGCCCAGCGCCCTGGACAACCGCCCCCTCAAATTTGAAGAGTTTGAAAAGCGCATGCGCCAGTGCATCTTCGTCTCGGCCACGCCTGCTGACTATGAAAAAACGCACTCGGGCAAGGTCGTCGAGCAGGTGGTGCGGCCCACGGGCTTGGTCGACCCCGAGGTGGAAGTGCGCCCCGCCACGCACCAGGTGGACGATGTGCTGCAGGAAATCCGCATTCGGGTGGACAAGCACGAGCGTGTGCTGATCACCACGCTCACCAAACGCATGGCCGAGCAGCTGACCGATTACCTGAGCGACAACGGCGTGAAGGTGCGCTACCTGCACAGCGATGTGGACACGGTGGAGCGGGTGGAAATTTTGCGTGACTTGCGTTTGGGCGCGTTCGATGTGCTGGTGGGCATCAACTTGCTGCGCGAAGGCTTGGACATTCCCGAGGTGTCGCTGGTCGCCATTTTGGATGCGGACAAAGAGGGCTTCTTGCGCTCTGAGCGCAGTTTGATTCAGACCATCGGCCGCGCCGCCCGCAACCTGAATGGCCGGGCGATTTTGTACGCCGACCGCATCACCGAGTCGATGAAAAAAGCCATGGGCGAGACCGAGCGGCGCCGCATCAAGCAAGTGGCCCACAATGAGCTCATGGGCATCACGCCCAAAAGCATTGTGAAAAGGGTCAAAGACCTGATTGATGGTGTGTACAGCGAAAAGTCGGGCAAAGAAGCCGAGCGCTTGGAGCAAGCTGCGGTGCAAAGGGCCAAAGTGGAGGACATGAGCGAGAAAGACATCGCCCGCGCCATCAAGCAGCTGGAAAAGCAAATGATGGAACATGCCCGCAATTTGGAGTTTGAAAAGGCCGCTCAGGTGCGCGACCAGTTGACCGTTCTGAAGGAGCAGGCCTTTGGCGCGTCAGGCGGTGACCACATCGTGCCTTTGATCAGGGCTTAAGAACTCAGTGAATAACCCCTTAACCCGAGTGATTTGATCGGGATTGGTTTATACTTGACTTGTTTAGTCGGGAACCGGTTTCGCCGGTTCACAGACCAAGCCCCCATCCACTTCAGGAGTCTGCCATGCGTCTCACCACCAAAGGCCGTTTTGCCGTCACCGCCATGATCGACTTGGCTTTGCGTCAAGACGCAGGCCCCGTGACCTTGGCCGCCATCAGCCAGCGCCAACAGATTTCCCTGTCTTATTTAGAGCAGTTGTTTGGCAAGCTGCGCCGCCACAACCTGGTCGAGTCCACCCGCGGCCCTGGCGGCGGTTACACATTGGGCCGTAAATCCACCGAAATCACGGTGGCTGACATCATTTTGTCGGTGGACGAACCCATCGACGCCACCCACTGCGGTGGCAAAGAAAATTGCAATGGCGGTGAGGGCCGCTGCATGACGCACGACCTGTGGGCCTCACTGAACTCCAAGATGGTGGAATTTTTGGATTCGGTGTCCCTGCAAAAGTTGGTGGACGACCAATTGGCCAAAGGCTTGGTTGTTGAACACAAGCCTAGCCTCAAGCGCGCGATTGCCCCGATGCCGATCAGCCAACCGATCCGCGTGAATGTGCCCAACTCGGTGTTCGACTTGGGCAATATGTTCGCCAAATCTTGATTCCTGAAGAAGAGCAAACCATGTACACACCCCATTTCCCTATTTACCTCGATTACGGCTCCACCAACCCATGCGATCCACGCGTAGTGGACGCGATCGTGCCTTGGTTGCGCGAGCACTTTGGCAACCCCGCATCACGCACCCACGCTTGGGGCTGGGAGGCCGAAGCTGCTGTCGAAAAAGCCCGTGAGCAAGTGGGTGATTTGATCGGTGCCGACCCTCGCGAAATCGTCTGGACCAGCGGCGCGACCGAGTCCAATAACCTGGCCATCAAGGGTGCAGCGCATTTTTACAAGTCGCGCGGCAAGCACCTGATCACCGTCAAGACCGAGCACAAAGCCGTGCTCGACACGATGCGCGAGTTGGAGCGGCAAGGTTTTGAGGTGACTTACCTTGACGTGCAGGCCGATGGGCTGCTGAACATGGACACCTTGAAAGCCGCCATTCGCCCCGACACCATTTTGATCAGCGTGATGTTCGTGAACAACGAAATCGGCGTGATCCAAGATGTGACCGCGATCGGTAACCTGTGCCGCGAAAAAGGCATCATCTTCCACGTCGATGCCGCCCAGGCCACTGGCAAGGTCGAGATCGACATGACCCAGCTGCCCATCGACCTGATGAGCTTGGCTTCGCATAAAACCTATGGCCCCAAAGGCATTGGCGCTTTGTATGTGCGCCGCAAGCCCCGCATTCGCCTGGAAGCGCAAATGCACGGTGGCGGCCATGAGCGTGGCATGCGCTCGGGCACCTTGCCCACGCACCAGTGTGTGGGCATGGGCGAAGCGTTCCGCATTGCCAAGCTGGAGATGGCGCAAGACAACGCCAAGGCCCGTGCCCTGCACGACCGCTTGATGAATGGCCTGAGCGACATGGAGCAGGTGTTTTTGAACGGCCACGCCACCCAGCGCGTGCCGCACAACATCAACATGAGCTTCAACTTTGTCGAAGGTGAATCGCTGATCATGGGCATCAAGGGCTTGGCGGTGTCGTCGGGTTCTGCCTGCACATCGGCCAGCCTGGAGCCGAGCTATGTGTTGCGCGCCTTGGGCCGCAGCGACGAGTTGGCCCACAGCAGCCTGCGCATGACGATTGGCCGCTGGACCACCGAAGAAGACATCGACTACGCGATCAAGACCATCCGCGAGAACGTGGCCAAGTTGCGCGATCTCAGCCCCCTGTGGGAAATGCACCAAGATGGCATCGACTTGAGCACCATTCAGTGGGCTGCCCACTGAGCTGACATTGAACTGAAGACGGAGAAAACACCATGGCATATTCTGAAAAAGTGGTTGACCACTACGAAAACCCCCGCAACGTCGGCTCGTTCGACAAGGGCGACGACACGGTTGGCACCGGCATGGTCGGCGCACCGGCTTGCGGCGATGTGATGAAGCTGCAGATCAAGGTCAACCCGACCACCGGCGTGATCGAAGACGCACGCTTTAAGACCTATGGTTGCGGCTCGGCCATTGCGTCGAGCTCACTCGTGACCGAATGGGTCAAGGGCAAAACACTCGACCAAGCTGCAGCCCTCAAGAACAGCGAAATCGCTGAAGAGCTGGCGCTGCCCCCGGTCAAAATCCACTGCTCCATCCTGGCCGAAGACGCCATCAAGGCGGCCGTGGAAGATTACAAAAAGAAACACCTGAACTGACATGGCCATCACTTTGTCTGCTGCCGCAGCACGGCATGTCTCTCGCTACATGGCCAAACGCGGTTCGGGTGTGGGTGTGCGACTGGGTGTCAGAACCACGGGCTGCTCGGGCTTGGCTTACAAGCTGGAGTACGTGGACGACATCGCCCCAGAAGACATGGTCTTTGAAGGGCATGGCGTCAAGTTGATGGTGGACCCCAAAAGCTTGGCCTACATCGACGGCACCGAACTCGACTTTGTCCGCGAGGGCCTGAATGAGGGTTTTCGTTTCAACAACCCCAACGAGCGTGACCGCTGCGGTTGCGGTGAGTCCTTCCGCGTATAAGTCGAGTTTGGGTTTTTAAGCGCGTGATTTCCCTGCAAGCCAACGACTTTGAGCTCTTTGACGTGCCTGTGCAGTTTGCACAAGACCGCGCTCAGCTCGATCTGCGTTGGAAAACGCTGCAGCGCGAAGCCCACCCCGACCGCTTTGCCGCCGAGGGCGCTGCCGCCCAGCGCGTGGCCATGCAGTGGTCGGTGCGCATCAATGAGGCCTACCAACGCCTGAAAGACCCGCTCAAACGCGCTGCTTATCTGTGCGAGATGCAAGGCGCGCCTGTTCAGGCTGAGAACAACACGGCCATGCCCGCAGCGTTCTTGATGCAGCAAATGGAATGGCGCGAAAGCCTGGACGACACCGACAGTGCTGAAGCCTTGCAAGCGCTTGCCGACGAAGTGGCCGACGAGCAGAGACGAGTCCAGCAAACGCTGGCCCAGTTGCTCGATGTGGCCAAAGACCCCGCGCAAGCCGTGGGGCAGGTGAGGGCGCTGATGTTCATTGAGCGCTTCACGCAGGAAGTGAACGCTAAACTCGACCGATTGACCTGAATTTTCCCTACTGAACATGGCCTTACTGCAGATCTCCGAACCGGGCCAGTCGCCCGACCCGCACCAGCGCCGCATCGCGGTGGGTATTGACCTGGGCACCACGCATTCGCTGGTGGCCTCGGTGCGCAACGGCGTGGCCGAGTGTTTGCCCGATGACGATGGCCGGGTGATCTTGCCCTCTGTGGTTCGCTTCATGGCGGGGCAGGGGCGTCAAATTGGTTTTGACGCGGTGCAATCCGCCGCTTCTGACCCGGTCAACACGATTGCTTCGGTCAAACGCTTTATGGGCCGTGGACTGAACGACATCGCCGACCGCAGTAAGCTGCCTTACGAGTTCACGGCCAGCGAACAAGGCATGCTCAGCATCCAGACGGTGCAAGGCCCCAAGTCACCCGTCGAAGTGAGCGCCGAAATTCTGGCCACACTGCGTTTTCGCGCCGAAGACACCTTCAACGACGATGTTTACGGCGCGGTCATCACCGTGCCCGCTTACTTTGACGACGCCCAGCGCCAAGCCACCAAAGACGCCGCACAACTGGCGGGCCTGAATGTGCTGCGCCTGATCAACGAACCCACTGCAGCGGCCATCGCCTATGGCTTGGACAACGCCAGCGAAGGCGTTTACGCCGTGTTCGATCTGGGTGGGGGCACCTTCGATATTTCCATCTTGCGCCTGACACAAGGCGTGTTCGAGGTGCTGGCCACAGGCGGCGATTCGGCTTTGGGCGGTGACGATTACGACCAAGCCTTGGCCGATGCCGCCATGGCCCGTCAGCCTGACCTGCAAGCGGTCACCGCCGAAGACAAAACGGTTCTCAAAGCCGCTGCCCGCGCCGCCAAAGAAGCACTGACCAATTCTGCTGAAGTCGCCCTGAACGCCTCTTTGTCCACCGGCAACCTGTCAGCGTCCATCAGACGCGCAGATTTCGAGCAAGCCACCCAAGCCCTCACGGCTCGCTGCATCACCGCCGTGCGCAAAGCCCTGCGCGATGCCCAACTGGGCAAGCAAGATGTGCAAGGCGTGGTCATGGTGGGCGGCTCCACCCGCATGCCGCAAATTCAGCTGGCGGTAGCCGAGTTTTTTGGTCAGGCGCCGCTCAACAACCTCAACCCCGACGAAGTCGTCGCTTTGGGCGCATCCATCCAGGCCAACCAGTTGGCGGGCAACAACGCCGCTGGCGAATTGTTGCTGCTCGATGTGATCCCGCTCTCGCTCGGTATCGAAACCATGGGCGGTCTGGTCGAGCGCATCATCCCGCGCAACCAGACCATCCCCACCGCCATGGCGCAAGACTTCACCACCTACCAGGACGGCCAAACCGCGCTGGCGCTGCATGTGGTGCAGGGCGAGCGCGATCTGGTGCAAGACTGCCGCAGTTTGGCCCGCTTTGAGCTGCGCGGCATTCCGCCCATGGCCGCAGGTGCTGCCCGTATCCGTGTCACCTTCACGGTGGATGCCGATGGCCTGCTGAGCGTGGGGGCCAAAGAACAAATCAGTGGCGTTGAAGCCCGAATTGACGTCAAGCCTTCGTATGGCCTGAGCGACGATCAGATTGCCACCATG
>CAITSG010000383.1 GCA_903894995.1 uncultured Burkholderiales bacterium | reverse complement strand
TGCGCACATAAGCACCGTCGTTCGCTTTGAAGGCTTGGTAGTCGCCGTCCAGCGTGTCCATCATCAGTTTGCGCAGCGCGCCGTCTTTGTCGCGGGCCAGCAAGCTGTCCCACTCGCTGCCCCACAGCAGCTTGATGACGTTCCAACCCGAACCGCGGAATTCGCCTTCGAGTTCTTGCACGATCTTGCCGTTGCCGCGCACCGGGCCGTCCAAACGCTGCAAGTTGCAATTGACCACAAATATCAGGTTGTCCAGGTTCTCACGGGCGGCCAAGCCGATCGCGCCCAAAGATTCGACTTCGTCCATCTCGCCGTCACCGCAAAACACCCAGACCTTGCGGTTTTCGGTGTTGGCAATGCCACGGGCGTGCAGGTATTTCAAAAAGCGCGCTTGGTAGATCGCCATCAAAGGGCCGAGACCCATGGACACGGTGGGAAACTGCCAGAACTCAGGCATGAGTTTGGGGTGTGGGTAACTCGACAGGCCTTTGCCGTCCACCTCTTGGCGGAAGTTGAGCAACTGCTCTTCGGTCAGGCGGCCTTCCAGATAGGCGCGGGCATAAACGCCGGGCGACACATGGCCCTGAATGTAGAGGCAGTCACCACCATGGTTTTCACTCTCGGCGTGCCAGAAATGGTTAAAGCCTGCACCAAACATGTGGGCCAGCGAAGCGAACGAGCCGATGTGGCCGCCCAAATCGCCACCGTCAGCGGGGTTGTGGCGGTTGGCCTTGACCACCATGGCCATGGCGTTCCAGCGCATGTAGGCGCGCAGGCGCTCTTCGATCTCGATGTTGCCGGGGCAACGCGCTTCCTGGTTCGGCTCGATGGTGTTCACATAGCCCGTGTTGGCAGAAAAGGGCAAATCGATGCTGTGCTGGCGCGCTTCCTCCAGCAACTCTTCCAGCAAAAAGTGGGCACGCTCAGGGCCTGCTTTTTCGATCACGGCGGACAGGGCGTCCATCCATTCACGGGTTTCTTGGGTGTCCAGGTCACGGCCCGGTTGTTCTGGTGTTGCCGCAGTCATGCTTGTCTCCTATGGGTGTTATTTGCAAATCATGCCTGAATTTTCACATAGTTTTATGAATTTTTCAAATAGTGCACATTGATTTTGTATTGTGAAATTAACTACGAATACCCCCTTCATTTTGAAATCCATTCAAAGCCAAAGTCCTGCCCCCGTCCCCTAAACTCTCAACCATGGAATTGAACAAAGCAGCATTGGTGGTGACGAAAGTGGGGCCGTGGGCCTGGTGGCGATCGTGGTGGAAAAGCCAATCGCCCAATCGGCAGGACCGTTTCGCAAACTTGGCACCCGTTGCAGCGGTGGTGCTGTTTTTGGCTGCCATTGCCAGTGCGTTTTGGTATTTGCGTGTGGAAGAGATCGAGCGCGAACAAGAGGCCATCAAACGCGATGTCGAGTACGCCCAGCAGCGCCTGCGCCTGCGCCTGCTGGAGCGACAAGAGCAAGTCATGCGTTTGGCGCGTGACGTCTCGAACAAGGAAATTCGCACCGACCAGTTTTTGTCCCGGGCCGAAGCCCTGGTGTTGCAATACCCCGAGTTTTTGTCGCTGACCTGGATCGATGACCGCAGGCGCATCTTGGCCAACCAGAGTGTGTCCAGCATCTCACCGAGTCAACACATGCGGGCCGGAACAGTGCTCAAAATTGGCGAAACCGAAAGCCATTTCAGCTTGGCCCGCGATTTGATGCAGCCCATTTACGGCCAAATGGACCCCGAAACCGACAAAGACGCCCAGATACCGGTATTGCAGTTGCACACCCCTTTGAGCAACGACCAGGGGGGATTCAGCGGGGTGATCCTGGCCGAATACACCATGGAAGGCTTGCTGCGTTATGGCATTCCCACCGAGGTGCTGGCCAAATATGCCGTGGCCCTGCAAGATGGCAAAGGCCGCTTGCTGGCTGGCCAAACCATACCCGGACGCATCGCTTTGTGGAGTGCATTGCCGGGCAGCGACAAGCCGAACAACGACTATGAAGTGCCGGTTTCGCCCGTCGGCAATGACCTGATTTTGCGGGCTCAGGCTTGGCGCACATCACAAGGCCTGGTGGGCAGTGGCCTGTTTTGGCTGGTCAGTGTGCTCAGCGTGATGACCGCCTGGATGCTGATCGGCAACTGGCGACACACCCAAAGACTCGCTTAGCTGCTCTACCAAAGTTTTTTGTTCTTTAGTTAAATGCACCGGCGTTTCAATCTGTACTTTGCATAACAAATCACCAACAGGTCCGCCTCGAACAGGTTTGAC
>CAITSG010000382.1 GCA_903894995.1 uncultured Burkholderiales bacterium | reverse complement strand
TCCAGGCGCGCATTTCGAACGCGCAATACGAGTGGTGGGCTCATGAGCGTATCGCTCGGAATGCGGGTTTGTCGGATGCTGTGATGCGCGACTTGCAGCAATGCCAGCGGCCCAGCAGCATGCAAGACGACGAGCGCCTGGTGTATGACTTCTGCATTCAACTGTCACTTAACCACCGCGTGCCCGATGCGCTTTGGCACGAGGCTGTGACCCAAATGGGCGAGCAAGCGGTGGTGGACCTCACGGTTTTGTCGGGCACTTATGTGATGGTGTCCATGCTGCTGAACGCCACGCAAGTGGGTATACCTGGCGGCGGGGCTGAACCCCTTGAGGTGCTGAGTCCTCTGGAGATTCGCCAGCGTTTGTTGGCCTGATCCGTCACACTGCGGCGTTTATAAAAGGAGACACCCATGACCCTTCGTTTCATTCGCTCGGGCCTGAGCCTGATGCTGGCCGCCACCGCGTTTCAGGCCTTGGCGCAAGACTTTCCGAATCGCGCCATGACCATGGTCATGCCTTATGCCGCAGGCGGCCCGGGCGACACCATTACCCGTGTTTTTGCAGGTGCCATGCAAAAGCACTTGGGTCAGCAAATCGTGGTGGACAACACCGCAGGTGCTTCGGGCTCGATCGGCACGGCCAAAGTGGCCCGCGCCAAGCCCGATGGCTACACCTTGCTGATGATCCACGTCAGCCATGCGACCAACCAGGCCATGTACAAAAGTCTGCCTTATCACCCGGTGGATGACTTTGAGCCGATTGGCCGGGCCACCAGTGGCCCCATGGTGATCGTGGCACGCAACGATTTTCCGGCTAAAAATCTCAATGAGTTTGTGGCCTATGTCAAAGGCAATTCGGCCAAGGTCAGCCTGGCCCATGCGGGTGTGGGCTCAGCTTCGCACCTGTGCGGCTTGATGATGATGAACGCGCTGAACGTCAAGCTCAATGAAATTCCCTACAAGGGCACAGGCCCAGCCTTGACCGATCTGATGGGCGGACAGGTGGACATCCTTTGTGACCAGACGTCGGGCACGGTGCCTTCGGTCAAGACCGGCAAGATCAAAGCCTATGCCTCGGCGGGCAAGAACCGCCTGCCGCAACTGCCCGATGTCCCCGCGATTTCAGATGCCGGGGTGGAAGGTTTTGAGATCAACATTTCATTTGGGCTGTATGCGCCAAAAGGCACGCCCAAACCCGTGCTGGATCAGTTAACCGGGGCTTTGCAAAAATCGGTGAGTGATCCCGAGGTGCGCCAGCGGTTGGAGGCCATGGGCATCTCTGCGGTGGGCGCTGAATTGGCCCGGCCAGAAGCCTTGCGTGCGCACCTGAAAAACGAAATCGACACGCTGGGCGGTTTGTTGATCAAGGCGGGTGTGAAAGCCAACTGAGCGCATGCGATGGTGTTGAGGCCATGAGGTGATCCTCTCGCCTGTACGGGAGATGAATTGATGAAAAACTGGTGGCCTTTGCTGTTGACCCTGGTGATCCAGGCCATGGTGGCCATGGCCTTGCTCACTTTGCCAGTGATGGCACCGGTGGTGGCGGAGGCCATGCAAGTCTCTCCGGCTTTGGTGGGTTTGTATGTGTCAGTGACCTATGCCGGGGCCATGGTGTCCACCTTGATGGGGGGCGCCACGGTGGCGCGGCTGGGTGCGATTCGCGTCAGCCAGTGGGGTTTGCTGTTGTGCGCTCTGGGCCTGTTGTTGTGCGCTGTGCCTTGGTTTCCGGCCATGGTTTTGGGGGCGGTGCTGATTGGTTTGGGTTACGGCCCGATCACCCCGGCCAGCTCGCATTTGCTGGCGCGGACCACGCCCAAAGACCGCATGTCGCTGGTGTTTTCGCTCAAACAAACAGGCGTGCCCTTGGGCAGCATGTTCGCCGGAGCCATCGTCCCACCCTTGCTGCTGGTGATGAACTGGCAGGCCAGCTTGGTCGCTGTGGCGGTGGTGTGTGTGTTGTGCGCCTGGTTGTCACAAGCCTTGCGCACCGAGCTCGACAGCGATCGTCAGCCCGACGCGGTGGTGCATTGGCGCAGCCTGATCCAGCCCATCCGGCTGGTGCTGGCGCACCGGCCCTTGTTCACCATGGCATCTTGTTCCTTCATGTTTTCCATGGTTCAGCTGTCGCTGACCACTTACCTGGTGACCTTTTTGCACGATGACCTGTCTTATGGCTTGGTCGCAGCGGGCCTGGCTTTGTCGGCCACGCAAATCGGGGGCATTGGTGGGCGCATTGCCTGGGGTTATCTGGCCGACCGCTGGCTGGGTGCTCGTCCCATGCTGCTGCTTTTGGCCAGCATGATGGCCTTGGGTGCGCTGGCATCGGCTTTTTTGACCACCGACACGCCGCACGGTGTGGTGGTGGGGATTTTGGTGACCTTTGGTGCGTCGGCCATTGGCTGGAACGGGGTGTACCTGGCTGAAGTGGCACGCCGCGCCCCGCCGGGCATGGCCAGCATGGCCACAGGCGGTACGCTGGCTTTCACGTTTTTGGGTGTCGTCGTTGGACCACCCATGTTTGGCGCTTTGTCTGGCATGTTTGGCACCTACCGTGCCGGTTTTGTTGGCCTGATGGTCATGGCCAGCCTTAGCGGTGCGGTCTTGTTCTGGAGCCAGCGGCCCGGTCGTCAAGCGGCCTGATGCTGTTGGGGGCAGCCCGGCCGTTCGTTCAGGCTGATTGCAAGATTTGATCGATCCAGATCTGCAGGGCGGGGCCGTTCAGGCCATGGGCCAGCCCCAACATCATGGCGATGCGCACTTTGTGCGGTGGCAAGGGGCCTGCGGTCAGGATGCCGTGGGCCGCGTCGTCGTAGACGCTTGCGCGCGTGACGCTGCCCGGTATCCAGCGCGAGCACCGGGCCACCATCACGCCTTGCGCGGGCAGTGACTGGACGAGAGCCCGGTAGGCGGTGGGCGTGTTGGCATTGCCAAAACCCGCGTGCACGATGCCCTTGGCGCCTGCGGCCACAAAGGCCTGGATGGCGGTGTCGTCCACCCCCGCATAGGCCACGGCAATGTCCACGCGTGGCCATACCGCTGGGGCTTGCCAAGCCACGGTGGGTGCGCGTCCCGGCGCACGAAACCATTGCACAGCCAGGTCGGCCACTTCGCCCACGGCACCCGCCAAAGGGCTGTCAAAAGCTTCCACGCTGCTCACATGGCGTTTGGTGACCCACAGGCCCGAATGGATGCGTCCGTTCATGACCACCAAGGTGCCGCGCCCGCGCGCATCGGGGCAGGCGGCCACGCTGCAGGCATCGAGCAAGTTGGCTGGGCCATCGGCCGAATAGGCCGTGGCTGGGCGCATGGCCCCCACCACGATGATGGGTTTCTCGCTGTTCACGCTCAGGTGCAAAAACGTCGCGGTCTCTTCCAAGGTGTCGGTGCCATGGGTGATCACGATGCCGCTGATGGCGGGGTTGTTGACGGCGTGCATCACGTCCCGGTGCAGGTCCAGCCAGTGTGCGGGCCGCACGTCGTAGCTGGCCAGTTGCATGGGCTGCGAGACCTCGATGTCATAGCGCTGGCGCAACTCGGGCACGGTGTCGACCACGGCCGCGAGGCTCAGGCTGGCGGGTTTGTAATCGGTGCTGACCGATGCGGCGCTGGCCGCGCCAGCGATGGTGCCACCGGTGCCGATCAGGGCCAAACGGGGTTTTTTCATGGGTGTGGACTCCGAAAAAATTTGTTCAAAAAATTCATGCCGAAAAAGTCATGCTCACACGGCCCAAGGGACCGTAATCGGCAGTGGCGGTGTCGCCGGGTTCGAGTTCGAGCGGCACCATGCAGGTGCCGGTGGTGACCACCTGGCCCTTTTGCAAGGTGATGTCCAGGTGCGACAGCTGGTTGGCCAGCCAGGTCAGGGCGATGCGCGGATCGCCCAGCACGTTGCCGCCCGACCCGTCGCGGCTGTACTTCAATGTACTGAGTCGTTGGACTTGGGCATGTACCGGGTAGGTGCTCAAGTCCAGATCGCGCCAGACATCGGGGGAAGCTGGGCCCAGCACAAAGTGGCGTGCGCAGGCGTTGTCGGCCAGCAGTTGCGCCTCACCTGCTGCGGTAAAAGGGTCCAAGCGCGAGTCAGGCACTTCAAGGGCGGGGTGCAAACTCGCCACGGCGGCCATGACTTGCTGCTGGGTATAAGGCGCGGCTTGTGGCGGCAGGTCTTGCGCCATGGCAAAGGCAAATTCCGGCTCGGCCACGCGCATTCGGTTGCCGGCTGACGGCACGGCGGCACCGCTTTCAAACACTTGGCCTGACAACAAGCGACCGGCCAATGGCCCGCTCACGTTGATGTGGGCTTGCCCGTTCGCACTGGTGGCAGCGATTTTCCAGCCCATTACGCTGCGACCGGAAACCCAAGGCAGTTGGGCTTGGGCGGCGTATCCTTGTTGGGCATTCAGAGGGCGACAGCCCATGGGCAGGGTGATCAGCACTTGGTCAGATTGCCAATGTTGCCAAATGATTTGGGCGGCTTGGGTGGCCGCTTGATGTTCGGATTGTGCAGGGTGGATGTCTTGAAAACTCATCTGTCAATTGTTGCGCGAAGTGACTCGAGAACGCTAAAAAATTTGTGTATAATTTTTGGTTTATCGATGTTGCTATAAAAATTCCGGTGATATAGCTCAGTTGGTTAGAGCGCAGCATTCATAATGCTGATGTCGGTGGTTCAAATCCACCTATCACCACCAAACACACGTTCAAGGCCGTTCACTGACATCCAGTGAACGGCCTTTTTCATTGGTAAATCCGGGTTTTACAGTGCAAGTACGTTCATTAGTGTTCGTTGACAGCCGGTTCAAAGCGGGGGAACAATTGGGGGAACAAAAACGGGGGAACACGAAAAAACGTGTTTTGTTCCCCCATTCCCCAGCGAAACCAGAGAGGTGCCCCCATGCTGACCGATGCCGAATGTAGAAACGCCACATGCCCACCCGGCAAGCCCCGGGCACGTTTGGCCGATGCTGGGGGGCTTTACCTTGAAGTCAGTCCCAACGGTTCAAAGCGATGGTTTTGGAAGTACCGCGCCGAGGGCAAAGAAAAGCGCCTGGCATTGGGCAGTTACCCCAGCACAGGCCCAAAGGACGCACGGGCCGCAAGGGATGCAGCCAAAGCCCAAAAGACCGGGGGCAACGACCCGATCAAGGCCCGCAAGGTGGCCAAACTGATGACCGACACCACCGACCAGACATTCAAGGCGATGGCCTTGGAGTGGTTCGAGTTGCAGCGGCCCAACTGGAGCGAGTCATACGCTGTGCGGCACAGGCGCAACCTTGACAAAGACCTGTTCCCCTATGTGGGCGCACTGCCCATGACCGAGATTCACCCCATGCAAGTCCTGACAGCGGTGCAGGCGGTTGAAAAACGCGGTTCGTTGGAAGCGGCCCGGCGAGTCCTGGACACGGCAAGCCAAGTTTTTAAACACTGGTTGCCCATGGCCCCGCCCCAATACCGCAACATAACCGAGGGATTGCGGGCACGTTTGCAACCCCGGATAGAGGGCCGTTTTCCTGCGATCACCGAACCCCGGCGCTTTGGTGAGTTGCTGCGGGCGATCTACGCCTACAAGGGCGGGCCATTGGTTACGGTGGCCCTTCGCCTTGCCCCGCTGCTGTACCAACGGCCCGGCAACCTGCGGGCGATGGAATGGGCAGAACTTGACCTGGATGCAGCCCTTTGGACCATCCCGGGTGCCAAGATGAAACGCACGGTGAAGGACAAAGAAACCGGCCCGCCCCACCTGGTGCCCCTGCCTTCGCAAGCGGTGGCCCTGCTGCGTGACCTGCAACCCATGACAGGCCACGGGAAATACGTTTTCCCGGGTGAGCGAAGCCATGACCGCCCGCTGTCTGACAACTCAGTCAGAAGCGCCCTGTACGCCATGGGCTACGGGTCTGAACAGTCATGGCACGGCTTCAGGGCAAGCGCCCGAACCATGATGGTGGATGAATTGGACGCTGACCCCCTGGCCATTGAAGCGAACCTAGCCCATGCCGTGAAGGACAGCAACGGGCGAAGCTACAACCGGACCCAGTACCTGAAAAAACGCTTTGACCAGATTCAGCAATGGGCCGATTACCTTGACCGCCTGCGTGATGGCGCCCCTGTGATCGACTTGAACGCGCACCGAGCCGCATAACCCGCCCCAGCGAACGACCGAACCGCCCACCGAGGCGGTTTTTTTACGCCCGTGCAGGCGTGTGAACAGTGTTTTCGCCATTTTTACCGGCTGCTATTTTGAAAAAGTGCGGGGACAGCGGGGACAAATTGGAAGAACTGAGGTTTTATGAGGGTTTGCAGCGGTTTGAGGTGCGGGGACAAAACGGGGACAAAACGGGGACAAAACGGGGACAGTATCAGTATGTGAAAAAAATTACTCATTCACATACATTCTGACCCTTCAAACGTCTGTTTTGCCCCATGCCTTGCCCTGTGCTGCGACCTTCGCCCCGGCTTTTGTCGGTGGCCTGACTGACCCCGGCCCCGGTGCCCTTCGCCTGGTGCCCGCTACCGCACGGCCCCGGCTTGCAATGGACAACCCCGGAAAAGGCCGCGAAAAGGGTTCCCCCATGGCCCCACCTTTGGCGGCGCTGCTGTCCGGCCTGATGGCCTGCTGACCTGGTGCGGCTGCTACCGGCCACGGCCTGCCCGGTGGTGTGATCGAGTGCAGGCGGTGCCCTGCGCCAGCGATGGCCGGGCGGGTTGCTTGCTGGTGCTGCTGTGCGGTGTGGTGGCAAAGGTGGCAGGGCCACGGCCCGGGCAAGGCCACGGGCAAGGGCAAGGGCAAGGGCAAGGGCAAGGGCAAGGATCAGGCGGCGCTGTGTGGTGTTGACCTGGTGCGGCTGCTGATGGCCACTGCCTGCCCTGTGGCGTGATCGAGTGCAGCCGGTGCGCTGCGCCAGTGATGGCCGGGCGGGTTGCTTGCTGGTGCTGGCGCTGCTGTGCGGTGCGGTGGCAAAGGTGGCACGGCCACGGCCACGGGCAAGGGCAAGGGCAAGGGCGGGCAAGACCCCGGCCCCGGATCAGGCGGGCGCTGTGGTGTTGACCTGGTGGGGTTGCTGGTGGCCACGGCTTGCCCGGTGGCGTGATCGAGTGCAGCCGGTGCCCTGCGCCAGCGATGGCCGGGCGGGTTGCTTGCTGCGATGGCTTCGCCTGCCCTGATGCACTTGACACCCACGCCCCACCCCGTGACATAATCGCGCCAACCCCTGACCGGGGCCGGTGCTTGAAAACACCTTTTTGCATAGCGGTGCAACGCCCCCGATAGTGGCGTTTTGTCACGTCTGAACATACCCACGCCCCAGCGGCGGGGGCTTTGGTTTTCGGGCGGGATGGCCGAAGCGGCAACGCCCGGCGCACGGCTATGCACGTGTTTTCAACATCCCGCCCACCCGCTGCGCTTGAAAACGCGGCGAGTGGCTTGAAAGACTCGCATAGGAGCATGAAGCCATGACACCCAACGTCATACCCTTGACCCGCCGACCCAGCACGGCAACCCCCACCAACACCCCGCACGATCTGGCCACGATGGCAGCGCACCAAGAGGCAGAAAACGCCCTGGCCGTGGCGCTGCACTACCTGCGATCCAGTGCGGGCAACATCCCCGGCGCTACCCGCAAAGCGGTGCAGGCATTGGGGGCACTGAACCGCCTGAACAAGCCCACCAATACGCCCGCACCTGCTGGCGCTGGTGCCCGGGCCTTCGCATCGTTGGAGGGGTAAGCCATGACCACAAAGACCACCACCACACGGCGGGCCAGCAAGGCCAGCGAAGGCCCGACCACGGCCCTGATGGATGCCCTGCAAGCGGTGCCCACAGCAAGCCCACCCAGCCCACGCCAACGGACACCACGCAAAGCCCCGGCCCGGTGCGCTGTGCCTGCCTACCGTGAACCGGCTGGGGTGCTGTCCACCCGCTACACCATGCCCGATCACGAACGCGCTGTGATTGATGCGGCCCTGACCATTTTGGGCGGCTACCTGCGCCAGCCCGGGGCGGCTTTGCATACCCCTGACATGGTTCAAAAGTACCTGCGCCTGCACCTGGCCAATGAACGGCGTGAACTGTTTGGGGCGCTGTTCCTGGACTACCAAAACCGGGTCATTGCCTTTGAAGTGATGTTCGTGGGCACGCTTTCACAAACGAGCGTGTACCCCCGCGAACTGGCAATGGCCGCGATGCAACACGATGCGGCGGCGGTTGTCCTGGTGCATAACCACCCCACCGGATCAGTGCAGCCCAGCCGGGCCGATGAACACCTGACCCAAACACTGAAACACGCGCTGGCGCTGGTTGACGTGCGGGTTTTGGATCACATGATTGTGGGCGGCGCTGCTGTGCTGTCTATGGCCGAACAGGGGTGCATGTGATGACCAAGAAGACCACCAAGGCCGGCCCACAAAAGGAACCAGACCCCTACGCATTACGGCGACTGGTGAAGCCTGATTTTGTGCATGTGTGCATGGAAAACCAGACCCTTTACAGGGTGCCCGGCGTGATCCCCGCTGCTGACCGGCTGGCGCTGATTAACGCATTGCCAAAGCGACTGAGCGAGGATATGAAAGCCCCGTTTGTGGATGCTGTGCTGTTGGATGCTGAGGGGACAATAAAAACCCGTTTCGATCAACGCGCCCAAAGCATAAAAGCCGAAGTCAACGAAGTGGCGACACAGGCCCGCAAACTGCTGATAGCCATGGCAAGAATGCAGCCTGATGCGCTGTCCATTTTTGAGGCGTTTGCTTTGGAGGTTGCTTACTATTCAAGACCGCCAAGCCAAGCGTTTGCACCGAGGCAGACCGAAGAAGCGGTGGCGATTCGCCAAAAAATCGGGCAAACCACTGACCTGACAAAAACGGCTTTTGACGGCCCTTCGGGGTCTGGTATTTCAAAGCTTTGGGATGTGGTGCAGGACGTTGAAACCATGGCCCATGTGACGGCTGCAAACATTGCCCCCCAAAGGGGCAAGCGCCCCGGCGACTTCCTGAGCAAGGCGATCACCCACGATGCAGCCCGCCAATACAAATTGAGGTTTTCCACGTTCCCGCCCTTGACGGAAAGCGGCTGGTTTGCCGTGTGGCTATCTGACCTGGGGGGAAAGCTGGGACACCCCTTCAGTGCAAAACAGGCAGCAACGGCCCTGGCGCAATGGCGGGCCTATCAAGACCCAGCGGGCAAGGTGCCCGGCTAGGGCGACAACATCCCCGCAAATGGCCGCAAATCATTTATTTGCGGGGATGGCTTGTTTATTCGGGGTCTCAGACCATGCACGGGCCGCGCTTGATGCAGTCCATTAAGAACAAAAAAGTCCCAAACCTTCCTTGGTTTTGACACAGGCGTTCTAAGAGACTGCAAACGCCCCGCACCTGCGGGCCATTGCAACCGTGAAGGAATCACCTTGAACACCAACCCACCAACGACAACCCCCAGCCCGGGGCGACTGCTGCGCCTGCCCGGCATTGAAGCTCTGACCGGCTTGAAAAAATCAACCATTTACGGCCACATGGCGAACAAGAACGACCCGTTCCCCGCACCCGTTCGCATTGGTGCCCGCGCTGTGGCCTGGCGTGAATCCGCTGTACTGGAATGGATTGCAGCCCGTGTAGAGGTAAGACCGCAAGGGGGTGACAAATGATTGATGCACTGATTGCCGGACGCCTTCGCGGCGCTGTCACGGTTCGCCAGTCCAACAACGGCAACACCTTTGCAACCTGGCGCATTGCAGCGGCGGGCAAGGACGGGGAAAGCCTGCTGTGTAGCTGTATCACCTTTTCACAAAAGGCGATTGCAGCGATGCAAGCCCTGGACGATGGCGATTCAGTCGCGGTGTCTGGTGAGGCTTCGATATCCGTTTGGGCAGATGCTCAAAAAGGGCAATGCCACGGCCTGAACGTGCAGGTTTATGCCGTGATGAGCGCCTACCACATGGGGCGCAAACGCAAAGCGCATGAAGCGCAAACCGAGGGGGCGCACCCATGACCGACCAAATCCAAAACATGCGGGCCGCTGAGGCTTTGGAGTGCCTTCGCTGGGGCTTTGATGCCATGCGATCCACGCCACTGACAGCCACACACGGGGCGCGATCTGTGGCCCTGTCTGGTGACGGTGTGTTGACCGTGACGGACACCAAGACGGGCGAGCCTTTGGCCGTGTCGGTGCCCGGCATGGTGTGCGAACTGGCCCCGGCCTTTGTGCCCCCTCCCAGCTTTGTCGAGGAACTTTGAACCATGACAAAACCAAAAATCCAAAAGCAAAACAAAGCCCGCCCCATGTTGGTCAATATGAACGCGCCAGTGGTGCAAGCCGAAGTCGCCAAAGTTGTTGGCGTAACGAAGCAAGCCATAAGCGCCATGATTCAAGAGGGCAAGTTACCCGATGGCAAGACCACGGGCGAAATGATTGCAGCCTACTGCGAACGCCTGCGAGATCAGGCGGCGGGGCGTTTGGGCGATGTTCCGGGCGGGCTTGACCTGGTGCAGGAACGGGCCGCATTGGCCCGTGAACAGCGCATAGCCCAAAAGATGAAAAACGATGTGGCCAATGGTGTGTATGCCCCAATCGGTCTGCTGTCCGATGTGTTGGGCTTTGCATCGAGTGCAGTCGTTGGACACCTTGACCAACTGGAGGGGCTTTTACGTAAATCGTGCCCGGGTATCGACGAAGAAATCATGACCGTGATTTTGCGTGTGATTGCCAACGCCCGTAACGAGTGGATTAGATCGACCTGCAAGATTGTGTCGGACAAGATTGAAGCCATGGTGGACGACGACGAAGAAGGCGACGATTCTGACACGCCTGTCCTGATGGATGAGTTGACACCATGAAAGCCAACAACCCCACCAACCCCAAAGACCTGCAAGCCCAGCGCCTGCGCTTGCACGGCCTTGACGTGATCGAGGGCAGGCAGGGCGGCACGGCCTTTCAAAAGCTGGTGCTGACCCGTTCCACGGCAAGACCCAGCGCCAGCGCCCGGCGCTTACCAATGCGGCGGTGACGTGATGGACAAGACCACCAACACCCCGCCCCGCTACAACGGCATTGAAGGGCAGCGCCTGGCGATCCTGCACAGGCTGGCCAGCGGCCCGGCCACGGTGGAGCAACTGACCACCGACTGCAACGCACCAGACCCCCGCGCCCGTGTCCACGAACTGCGATGCGATGGACACCGAATCGAAACCCAAAAGTTTGACCGCACAAACCCCGATGGTTCCGTGAACCGTACTGGGCTTTACGTGCTGTCAGTGACGGACACCCGGCAATGTGAATTGAACTTCAACCAATGACCCACCACACACACACAACCGAAACCACCCGGCAAGCCTTGATGCACATTCCGGCGAGCTTGAGCCGCGATGAATGGGCACGGGTAGGCATGGCGATCAAATCAGAATTCCCCGATGACGGCGGTTATGACCTGTTCGCGCAATGGTCTGAAACCGCCCCGGGCTTCAAGGCCAGCGATTGCCGAACAGCTTGGAAGTCTTTCAAGGCGGGCGGGTCTGTGACCATGGGGTCATTGATCCACCTGGCCAAACAACACGGCTACACCCTACCCAAAGATGGGCAGGCAGCGGCGAAGCCTTCGCCCGAAGTGCTGGCCCAGCGCCAGCGGGATCAGGCCGAAGCCATGGCCCGCGAAGCCGAAGCCCAAAACCTGCGCCATGAGGCGGCGGCTGTTGCAGCCCTGACCGCATGGCAGGCGGGCAGCGATCAAGGCGAATCCGCATACCTGGTGCGAAAAGGCGTGAAGGGTTAC
The DNA here is from genome assembly GCA_903894995.1 of uncultured Burkholderiales bacterium. Classification (GTDB taxonomy): domain Bacteria; phylum Pseudomonadota; class Gammaproteobacteria; order Burkholderiales; family Burkholderiaceae_C; genus Limnohabitans_A. Next base: position 13,887 of record CAITSG010000382.1, on the reverse strand, counting down.
GGCCTGCGCTACACGGCGGCTGATGGCGCTTTGATGGTGCCCCTGCGTGATCTGACCGGCAAGCTGTGGAACCTGCAAAACGTGAAGCCTGACGGCCAAAAGCGGTTTTTGAAGGATGGCCGCAAATCGGGCCTTTGGCACATGCTGGGGTCTGTGCCTGCCCCGGCTGCTGTGGCTGGCGCTGGTGCCCGTGATGGCGATCAGACGGGCGAACATGGCGGCGATCAGGCGGCGGCTGTTCGGGTGATCCTGGTGGCTGAGGGTTACGCCACAGCGGCAAGCTTGCACGAGGCCACGGGCTACCCCTGCGCTGTGGCCTTCGATGCGGGCAACCTGGACAAAGTGGCCCGCGCCCTGCGCCAGCATTACCCCGCTGCGCTGCTGGTGCTGTGTGGTGACGACGATCAAGCCACGTACAAAAAGACGGGCAACAACCCCGGCAAGATCAAGGCCACGGCGGCGGCTGTGGCTGTGCAGGGTTTGGCCGTGTTCCCGTTTGACCTGGCAGCGGATCAAAGCGACTTCAACGACATGCACCAAGCCCACGGCCTTGACGCTGTGCGTGACTGCGTGTTGTCTGCGATTGCCGATCACGAACTGGCAGCATTGGCCGCACAGGATGACGCGCCCAATGACGCACAGGACGCACCAAACGGGGCCACGCGCCCCGCAAACGCGCCCGGCAAGACCAAGCCCCCAGCACGAAAGAAAAAGCCTTCAAGCGGGGCCGGTGCTGGCGCTGCTGGTGGCGATGGCGGCAACGATGACCACGGCGGCGGCGGTGCCCACACGGGCGGCAAGCCTGCGAACGAGTGGGACCGTTTCAGCGTGACCGATGACGGGGTGTTTTATGCCGGTGTGGACAAGGACGGCGAACCCACAAAGGCCGAATGGCTGTGCAGCCGTTTGGATGTACTGGCCTTGACCCGCGATCAAGACGGCGGCGGCTGGGGCTACCTGCTGCGATTTTCTGACCCGCTGCACCACGTCAAAACATGGGCCATGCCCGCCCGTATGCTGTCCGGTGACGGGGCCGAATACCGCGCTTACCTGATGGGGCAGGGTCTGAGAATCGGCACTTCACCCCGCGCCCGTAACCTGTTGACCCAATACATTCAGACACGCCAGCCCGAAGACTTCACCACCTGCACCGACCGCATTGGATGGCACGGCCTGGCCTTTGTCTTGCCCCGTGAAACCATAGGCGATGAAGCCGAACGCATCGTTTTTCAAAGCGATCAGGCCATGGAAAACACATTCACAGTCAAAGGCACGGCTGACCTGTGGCGTGAACGTGTGGGGGCGCTGTGTGCGGGTAATTCGCGCCTGGTTTTCGCGGTGGCCTGTTCCTTCGCTGGCCCCTTGCTGCGCCCTGCTGGTGTGGAATCGGGCGGCTTTCACTTTCGGGGCGGTTCTTCAAGCGGCAAGACCACGGCCTTGAAAGTGGCAGCAAGCGTGAACGGTGGCCGCAACTACCTGCAACGCTGGCGCACCACTGACAATGCCCTTGAAGTGATTGCAGCCCAGCACTGCGATTCGCTGCTGGTGCTGGATGAACTGGCACAGGTGGACCCCAAAACGGCGGGTGAGTGCGCCTACATGCTGGCCAATGAATCGAGCAAGGCCCGGGCAACCCGTAACGGCGCACCACGGCCCCGGCTGTCTTGGCGGCTGCTGTTCCTGTCTGCTGGTGAATTGGGTTTGGCCGATCACATGGCCGAAGGCATGAAGCGGGCACGGACCGGGCAAGAAGTGCGAATGGCCGATATTCCCGCTGATGCTGGCGCTGGCTGTGGCATGTTGGAAAACCTGCACGGGATGGACGGCGGCGGGTCTGCGTTCTCACGCCACATTGTTGAACAGGCGGGGCGCTGCTACGGTGGCCCGGGCCGCGCCTGGTTGCAATGGTTGACCGAAAACGCCCACACATTGAAGGCCGATCTACGCCAGCGTATGCAGGTCATCGAACACGCCATGATCCCCGAGGCAGGGGGCGGGCAGGTGCAACGTGTGGGCCTGCGCTTTGCCCTGGTAGGGGCAGCGGGTGAGATGGCCACAAAGGCAGGTCTGACCGGCTGGGAACCGGGCGAGAGTGCAAGGGCGGCGAAGGTCTGCTTTGATGCTTGGCTTGCTTCGCGCGGGGGCACGGGTGACGGTGAAGTAAAGGCGATGCTTCGACAAGTGCGGGCGTTTCTTGAAGCCCACGGGGAGGGTAAGTTCACCTGGTGGCATAGGGCGGCAGATGACCATTTAGCCAAAACACTGCACAGGGCCGGTTTCAGGCGCATGGTGAGCGAGGACGGCAAGCCGATCAAAAACGACGCTGACCACCAAAGGGAGTACGGCGACAAAATTTCCCCGACCATGGCCGAATCGGTAAACGTGGAATATTTCATTCTTCCAGAGGCATTCAAAGGCGAGGTTTGCCGGGGCTTCGATCATGCAGCGGTTGCACGTGTGCTGCTGGATCATGGCTGTTTGGTTCAAAGCGAACGGGGCCGCTATGACACAAGTTTCAAAGCGCCTACATACAAGGGGCGGGCCTACCGTATCAGCCCGGCAATTTTTGACCTTGACCTGTGATGCAGTTTGCAGCGCCCACTGTGCCCGGCTTTTGCTGGCCTGTGCTGGCGCTGCTGTCCGGGCCTGTGCGGTGCGGTGATCCAGTGCCCACGGTGCCCAGCCCTTCGCCTGGTGTTGTCTTTCAAGCCGGGGCTTGCCTGCACTGGTTGCCCGCCGATAAGGGGGCGGTCAGGAACACCCTTCGCGCTGCAAATCTGAGGGCACGGACCCTGCACCAAGCAAGGCAGATACCGAAGCCCGCCATTGGCCACGCCTGCACAATCCCACCCGGCCCGGTGCCCTGCGCCAGCGATGGCCGGGCGGGTTGCTTGCTTGCTGGTGCTGGCGCTGCTGTCCGGCCTGTGGCTGGGGCAGGCAGGGCAAGGCAGGCACGGTGTTGACCTGGTGCGGCTGCTGGTGGCCACGGCCTGCCCGGTGTGGCGATCCAGTGCCCACGGCGGCAAGCCTTCAACCGGACGGCAACGGGCTTGAATTCAAATCCAGTTTGACCCGGTGCCCGCTGTTGCTGCGACTGTGTTGGGTTGCCTGTTTATTAAGCAAAATCAGGGGATAACACATTTCCCGCTGTGGATAACCCCGTTTTTGTCCCCGCTGTCCCCGCTGCTCAAAAAGTGCGGGGACAGCCGCAAGCCCCTGTTTATGCGGTGTCCCCGCTGTCCCCGCTGTCCCCGCACAAAAAAACAAGGGGGGAAGCAAAACGACACAAAACCCCGCGATTCTGTTCCCCCGGTTTGCCTGCTGCTGTGCCCATGGCCCGGCCCCCACCCCCCCCTTCAAAGGTACTCCCGAGGGGGTCTAGGTGCGGGTAATTCAGTCCGCACGGTCTGACTGTTTCACGGGTTGCCCTAAGGGGGTTGACTTGACCGGCCACGGGTAAGGGGGGTGGGTCTGAAAGTTTGAGCCGTTCAAACCCTAGACCGCTGCTTCCCTTTGTGCGCGTACCCGCAATATCGAGGGGGGGGAGGGGGTGCCCGTGCAAGTGACCCAGCGGGCCGGGCAAGTGGCCCGCCTGCCTGGTGCATAAATGAGACAGCGGCAAATTTTCCGGGGTCATGCCGGGGCGGCGGCCAAAGCCATGACGAAGCCCATAAAAGGGGGGTAGCAAAACCAAAACGGGGGAACAAATGGGGGAACAAATCGAGATAGTGAAAACAGAAACCTAGCATTCATGCGGGTTTCAAAGGTTCTTTCGCTGGAACCTATCCCACCAAACTTCAAACCCGCAGTTTCACGACTGCGGGTTTTTTATTTTTTGGCCTTCATGGAAGCAGCTTGTCAATCCCCCAGCCCTGCCAGACCTTCGTCACTGGGTTAAGGTCAGGGGATGAACAAGCAATCTTGGATGCATGGTTTGAAGCTGGGTGCGCGCCAGTTGTGGCGTGACCTGCGGGCGGGCGAGTTGCGCCTGCTGATGGTGTCGGTGGCCTTGGCGGTGGCGGCCTTGACGGCGGTGGGTTTTTTGGCCGATCGCATGCAATCGGGTCTGTGGCGCGATGCGCGCCAACTGCTGGGTGGTGATGCGGTGGTGGTGAGCGACCAGCGCACCCCCCCGGCATTTGTTCAAAAGGCCCGCGATGCAGGTTTGCAAAGCAACACCAATGTGAGTTTCCCGACCATGGCGCGTGCCATGAAGGCGCCGGATGTTGCCTCTCCACCTGACACATCATCCGCTACGCCACCCGCCACACGCCTGGTGGCCCTCAAAGCCGTGGAGACCGGTTACCCCTTGCGCGGTCGCCTGGAGATCGCAGGCCAAAGCGCGGCCAGCATCCCGCCCGAGGGCGAGGTGTGGGTCGATGCGGCTTTGCTCGAAGCCCTGAACGTGCAGGTGGGCCAGAGCCTGGGATTGGGCGAGCGCAGCTTGCGCATAGCTGCCACCATCATCCGAGAGCCCGACCGGGGCGCGGGCTTCATGGGTTTTGCCCCGCGCGTGATGATGAACATGGCCGACTTGGCATCGACGGGCTTGGTGCAGCCGGCCAGCCGCGTGAGCTGGCGCATGGCCGTGGCGGGCAGCGATGCAGCCGTGGGCCAGTTTTTGCCCTGGGCGAAGGCCGAGGTCGACAAGCCCGAGGTGCGCGGCGTAAAAGTCGAGTCGCTGGACAGCGGCCGCCCCGAGATGCGCCAGACCTTGGACCGGGCCTCGCAATTTTTGAACCTGGTGGCCTTGTTGGCCGCCTTGTTGTGCGCTGTGGCCGTGGCCTTGGCTGCACGCAGTTTTGCAGAGCGGCAGCTCGACGCTTGTGCGTTGCTTCGAGTCCTGGGGCAAAGCCAGCGCACACTCACATTGAGTTATGGCCTTGAATTTCTGGGCGCAGGCCTGGTGGCCAGCGTGCTGGGGGTGCTGGCCGGTTATGGCGTGCACCTCGGGTTTGTGCAGCTGCTGGTCGGGTTGGTGGATGCCAACTTACCTGGTGCCACGCTGCAACCGGCGCTGATGGGCCTGGCCATGGGTTTGACCCTGCTGGTGGCCTTTGGTCTGCCGCCTGTTCTGCAGCTGGCCAAAGTGCCACCGCTGCGGGTGATCCGCCGCGACTTGGGCAGTGTGCAGGTGCGCTCGGGACTTGTGTTGGTGATGGGCTTGCTCGGCTTTGCCCTCACCTTGCTTATGGTCAGCCGCAGCCTGACACTGGGCCTGATCACCGTGGGTGGTTTTGCGCTGGCACTCTTGGTGTTTGCCGGTCTGGCTGCGGCGGCCTTGTTTTTGCTGCGCCGGGTGGTGCCCGACGATTCGGCGCCGCGCTGGCTGCGCCTGGCCACGCGGCAGGTGGCGGCACGCCCGTTGTTTGCTGTGGTGCAAGTCAGTGCCTTGTCGGTGGGTTTGTTAGCGCTGGCTTTGCTGGTCTTGCTGCGCACCGACCTGATCGCCAGTTGGCGTCAGGCCACGCCGGTGAACGCGCCCGACCGTTTTGTCATCAATGTGCAACCCGATCAGGCCGAGGCCTTTTTGGCATACCTGACCAAAGCGGGTGTGCAGTCGCCCGATTGGTTCCCCATGATTCGGGGCCGTCTGGTGGCCATCAACGGCCGGGCTATCGGCCCCGATGACATTCAAGCTGACCGGGGCAAACGCTTCGTTGACCGTGAAGTCAATCTCTCGCACAGCGCGGTCTTGCCCGACCACAACCCCTTGGTGGCTGGGCGCTGGCAGGCCGAAGAGGTCGATGGCGTGAGTGTGGAGGAGGGCATCGCCGGAGCGCTGGGCCTGAAATTGGGTGACCGCCTGGGTTTTGACATTGCCGGTCAGCCCCACGAGGCCCGCGTCACCTCCTTGCGAAAAGTGGATTGGGCCTCGATGCGGGCCAATTTCTTCATGCTGTTCCCGGTCTCGCAAATGCCCGATTTGCCCATGACCTACATGGCCGCCTTCCAGTCCCCCAAAGAAATGCCAGGTTTTGAAAACGCCATGGTCAACGCCTTTCCCAACATCACCAGCGTGGACATGCGCAGCACACTGGCGCAGGTCCAGCGTGTCATGGACCAGGTGATTCGGGCTGTGGAGTTTTTGTTTGCCTTCACCTTGGCGGCGGGCCTGATGGTGTTGCTGGCCGCGGTGGGCGCGAGCCGCCAAGCGCGTGAGCGCGAATACGCCATCATGCGAGCGCTGGGTGCAGGCCGCAGCCTGCTGGCGCAGGTGCAGCGCACCGAGCTGCTGGGCATTGGCTGGTTGGCGGGTTTCATGGCCAGCGCCATGGCGCTGGTGGTGGGCTGGGCCTTGGCCCGTTATGCCTTCGAGTTCGCCTGGCAGCCGCCTTTGTGGGCTCCGTTGGCCGGGGGCTTCGCAGGGGCTTTGTTGGCCTGGGGTGCGGGCAGCCTGAGCCTGGCCGGGGTGTTGCGCCAGCCAGTGGTGCAGACTTTGCGTCAAGCCGCGCAGTGAACATGCGGCTTCATGGCCTTCAACAACCTTGCACAAACAATTCCCATGAGCATCAACGATAAACCTGCGGTTGACACGCCCTATGACTGGATCGGTGGTGAAGCGGCGGTTCGTGCAATGGCCGACCGGTTTTATGATCTGATGGACATGGAGCCGGGCTACAAGGCGCTGCGCGACACCCATGGCAGCAGCTTGGACGGTGCCCGGGACAAGCTTTTTTGGTTCTTGTGCGGCTGGCTCGGTGGGCCCGAACATTACACCGAGCGCTTTGGCCACCCAAGATTGCGCATGCGTCACATGCCTTTTTCGATCGGTGTGCTCGAGCGCGACCAGTGGCTCGCCTGTATGGACCAGGCCATGACTGAGTTGAGCGTCGACCCAGCGCTGCGTGATCGCTTGGGGGCCAGTTTTTTCAAAACCGCAGACTGGATGCGCAACCAGGGCGTTTGACCCTTACTTGAACTGTTGGCCATGCGCCAGTGACATGTCCTTTTTCGCCACCTCCATGAGCCGAGCACACCTTACAACGCACAGTCAGAAGCGACCATGAAAATCAATGCACTGCAAGACTTGAAACAGGTGCGCCAACAACTGGCCCGTGCAAATGCACAAGCCCAAGCCTTGGCTGCTGCGCAAGCCTTGCTTACTCAACAGCGCGAGGCTGAAAAAAACTTGTTTGTTCGTGCTGTGGGCAGTGTCCAGCGTCTGCCAACACCCAGCGTCGTCAGTTTGGAAAAACCTGGACCTGCTCCCATCGCACACCAACGTCAGCTGGACAACGAAGCGGTGTTGCGCGATTGTCTGAGTGACGAATTTGATGCAAGCACATTGCTAGACACCGATGACGCCTTGAGTTTTCGTCGCCCAGGAGTGGGCAGAGATGTGATTCACAAACTGCGCAAAGGTGAATGGTCGATCCAGCGGGAAATTGATCTCCATGGTCTGCGCAGTGATGAAGCTCGATTGGCTTTGTCAGAATTCATTCGCTTGGCGCACCGCCAGGGCCTGCGTTGCCTGCGTGTGGTGCACGGCAAAGGCTTGGGATCTCCTGGTAAAACACCTGTACTTAAATCGAAAGTCAATAGCTGGCTGGTGCAAAAAAACCAAGTGATGGCTTTTGTGCAAGCCAAACCGGCCGAAGGCGGTGCCGGGGCGTTGGTGGTTTTGCTCAAGCCCGCAGGTTGAGGCTCAAGCCCTGGGCTGAATGGAGATGCGACCTGGCGTCATTCAATGGGGAATTTGTGCCTGCTCGCAAGCCACTTGAATCCGTTGGCGCTGTCCGTTCTCACCCTGACGCATGGCGCTCAGGCAGCCACCCCAGACGCAACCGGTATCCAGGGCCCAAATGTCGTTCCGGTCTTGCCAGCCCAAGGTCGACCAGTGGCCAAATGCGATTGTGATGTCGCTGGTGCGCCGACCCGGCACATCAAACCAAGGCATGAAACCTTCCGGAGCCTTGGCTGAACTGTCTTTGGTGGCAAATTCCATGGCCCCCTTGGCTGAACAAAAGCGCAGCCGCGTCAATGCATTCGCCACCATGCGCCAACGTGCGATCCCTGTCAGTTCCTCGCACCAAGTGTTGGGTTCGTTGCCGTACATATTGGCCAAAAAATAGGGTAAATCGGGACCGCGTAACACGGACTGCAGTTCATCTGCCAGCAACAATGTTTGCGCCAAGGTCCAGTCGGGCAGAACTCCGGCATGAACCGACAGCACGCCGTGTGACCACAGTGCCAGTTGTTGTTGGCGCAGCCAGTTGATCAAAACATCCCGGTCGGGTGCGATCATCAGATCATCCAGCGTATCCAGTCGCTTGGTGCGGCTGAAGCCAAATGCCACAGCCAAGGCATGCAAATCATGGTTTCCCAAGACACACTGGACACTGCCTTGCAAGGCCATCAAGCGCCGTAAAACGCCAGCAGAGTCAGGCCCCCTGTTGACTAAATCGCCCAAAACAATCAATTGGTCACGGCTTGGTGAGAAATTCACTTCTTCCAACAAACGGCCTAAAGACGTATTGCAGCCTTGAATGTCACCGGCCCAGTAAATAGCCATGGAGTGCCTTTGCTTAAAGAAAGATGGATGAAGTTTTGGATGTCATGACGCCATTTTTTAACAACGCGCACCCAAGCTAAAGCAGACGATGTCTGCAAAAGACATGACATTGAAAATTGGAGGACATTCCAAGAGGCAAATGATTGATGCCATGACATTTACAGCTTAATCAAAAATGACTCGGACCCTGTTTTTAAAAGTTCAAATTTTGTTGTATATTCAAACATTATTTTCATTGAGAATCCATCATGACACAATCATACAAAGAGTTATTGCAGCAACGTGAAGCCTTAGAGCAAGCCATTGCTCAAGCCCGCCAAAATGAAATTTCAAGTGCTGTTGTCAAGATTCGTGAACTGATCAGCGAATATGATTTGACGGCCCAAGATGTATTTCCTGGACGTACCAGCAAATCACAAGCGGTCAAGTCCATCAGCAAAGTGGCTGCCAAATACCGCGATCCTGCAACAGGTCAAACTTGGACTGGTCGCGGCAAGGCCCCCAAGTGGATTGAAGGCCAAGACCGCACGCCCTATGTCATTGCTTGAATTGTCTAAGGCCAGTTTGATTTATAAAGATCACCAATAATTGTCAAAATTATTAATTCTTTTTGCATCAAACAGAATTTTTCGATAATTTTTCTAGATTCATGCCCATCAAATGAGCGCTCATTCAAATGAATGAGTCAGCTTTTTTACAGTGGTGCTGATGAGCCAAAGCGACGATCTCGGGTTTTAAACCACTCCATGGCTGTGTTCAGTTGAGTGGTTGTAAAGTCTGGCCAAAGCGTGTCACAGAAAAACATTTCGGCGTAAGCTGCTTGCCAGAGCATGAAATTGCTGATCCGAGACTCTCCCCCGGTGCGAATCAACAGATCGACTTCGGGGGCGTTTTCGGTGGAAAGAAATTGCGATAACGACTCTTCTGACAAAAGATCCATCGATTCTTTTGGGTTTGCCGCCCGCCAAGCTTTGACGGCTTGAATCATGTCCCAACGGCCCCCATAGTTGGCGCAGATATTCAAAGTAATGGCCGAATTGCCAGTGGTTTTTTCCTGAGCCATGGCGATGAGTTCCTGCAAGGGCGTCGAAAACCTGCTGGTATCTCCAAGCACCTTCAAGCGAACACCATTGGTGTTCATGTTGTTGATTTCATTTTTCAAGTAGGTCATGAATAAATTCATGAGACTGCTGACTTCATCTTCTGGTCTCTTCCAGTTTTCAGTGCTGAAAGCAAACAAGCTCAATTGAGGAATGCCAATTTCAGCGCATGCTTTAACAATATCTCGCACGCGCTTGGCGCCAGCGGCGTGCCCCAATGCTGCAGGCAAAAAACGTTTTTTGGCCCAGCGTCTGTTGCCATCCATGATGATGGCAATGTGCTGTGGCAGATTGTTGGGGTTTTGGGGGGACAAGGGCTCGTTCAGTGTTGATGCTTGACATCGGATTTTAGTAGCATCGACGAAGCCAATTGACTGTTCATTGCACTTCATTGTGCCGCTTGCCCGTGCCTGTGGGTTACGTTGAACGGGAGTCTTGAAATATAAAAACTAAAAAGATGTAATTTTTTGGTTTTCCTTCGCTTTTTCTTTTGACCACATGAAGTGGACTGTATGGGTCTTGTGCACCGAAGCGGTCAGAGCAGCAGTTGACACAGCGATGGATCAAAACACCATTGCAATTTGTTCCGATCCAAGAAAAGCCAGCGCACATCAGGAATAAAGGCCCTGCCAACGGTCCATGCCTTCGCTTGTGTTGCATGGCGCCCCCGCGTCAACCGACCTTGATTTTTTGGAAAGTTCGGTTGACTGATCCCCTATGGCAATGCCTAGCTGTTGCACCGTGATGTGTTGGGCGATGAGCGTCAATAATTGGATGAACGGGGCTACGCCACCCCAAGAGGAAGACCCTCAAGTCAGACTTGCGGCAGCAAGCGATTTTTTTATCAAGTTGACTGTCCTCTTGCAAGCTCCGCAGGTAAGGCACTTCTTAAAAAACAGTGGATACGTTCGGAAAACACCACCTGTCTTGACAATTTCAACCCATTGACTGGTGGTATGGTGAATGCAGTGCCATAACTTGGGTGCATATTTGACCCATAAAGTCCACTGTGATGCAACCTTTTGGGCTACTGAGACGAAAAAGCATTGCACTTCAACGTCTTTCAAGGAGCAGCCATGAACTCACAAATCCAAGAATTTTTGGACCGTATTCAACAGCTGGAAGCGGCCATTGAACAAGAGGCAAAAACTCAGCGTCAACAGTGGAAGGCTGACTTTGAAGAGCATAAAGTGCGCTTTGAAAAAGAAGTGTTGGCCCAGCAAAAGCGCTTCAAGGAAGGCTTGTTTGCCTATGTGTTGACCGCCGAGTGGCGACATGTGTTGTGCGTGCCATTCATTTACCCCGTGTTGTTACCGATGCTGCTGATGGATGTCTTTGTCACGGTTTATCAGCGGATTTGCTTTCCCCTGTGTGGGATTCCCCGTGTCAAGAGGTCCGCGTATTTTGTTTACGACCGAAACCATTTGGCTTATTTGAATTGGCTTGAAAAAATCAATTGCGCCTACTGCTCTTACGGCAATGGACTGATCGCATATTGCCGGGAAGTCGTTGGTTTGACCGAAAAGTACTGGTGTCCCATCAAGCACGCCCGCCGCAGAATGCAGGCGCATGCTCATTACCATGGGTTTTCTGATTACGGTGACGCTGAAAATTACCGCGCAGAGTTGGCTCGCTTGCGCGGCGAGCTTTTAAAGATGCGGCAAGACACATTGGATGGCAAGCCTTGAACCCTGATGGGTTCAGTGCAGCCGTCTCCTTGTCACTTGCCCGACACCTTGGATGCCTTGAGTTGCTTACAGTCAAACACATGAAAAATTTTGCGACTTTGGCCGAATTGGCCGCTTGTGTGGGTCAGGATGTGGCGGTAACTGAATGGCTTGAGATCACTCAAGAGCAGGTCAATCAGTTCGCTCAGGCCACGGGTGATCACCAATGGATTCATGTGGATGTCGAGCGGGCCAAACAAGGACCATTTGGGGCACCCATTGCACACGGTTTTTTGACCTTGTCCTTGTTGTCACAGTTTTTCGACAAGACCATTGTGGTGACCTCGTCACGCATGGGCGTGAACTACGGGCTGAATAAAGTGCGCTTCATGGCCCCCGTACCGGTCGGCAGTCGTTTGCGGGCCCATATGCATTTGCATTCGGCCACACCCATTGAAGGCAATGGCTTGCAATTGCAATGGAATGTGACCGTAGAGCGTGAAGGCAACGACAAGCCGGTTTGCGCTGCGGAGTCCTTGGTTCGAATTTACGCCTGACAGGGCGTTCCCAGCAGGTTCATGCACTGACCCGGCCAAAACCGTTCTGCCGCCAGGCTTCAAACACCGTCACTGCAACGGCGTTGGACAAGTTCAAGCTTCGCTGCCCTTCCAGCATGGGCAGTTTGATTCGTTGCGTTGGTGAAAATTGCTCGCGAAGTTCGGGTGATAAACCTCGGGTTTCCGAACCAAATACCAGCCAGTCTCCCGGTGCAAAGTTCACCCCGTGCGCTGCGCTACTGCCTTTGGTGGTCAGTGCAAACATGCGTTCGGCTACGGGTTGTTCCTTGAGCAAAAAAGAAGACCAATTGGCATGGCGACGCAGGTCTGCGTACTCGTGGTAATCCAGACCTGCTCGTCGCATGTGTCTGTCATCCATCGAAAACCCTAGGGGTTCGATCAAATGCAGTGTGCAGCCGGTGTTGGCTGCCAAGCGGATGACATTGCCGGTGTTCGGGGGAATTTCGGGTTCAACCAAAACGATATGAAACATGGCCGATATTGTGCCTTGTCAAGATTCGATGGATACCTCGGTGCGAGCCAGCACCAAGGCGCTGACTTGGGCGGCACCTGCTTGGAGTAACACCCGTGCTGCAGTGTGAAGCGAAGCGCCGCTGGTCATCACATCGTCGATTAAAACGACGTTTTTATGGCGCAGCTGGGAGGCTCTCAAGGGTTCAACCGCAAATGCACCCACCAAATTGTCCAAGCGTTCTGTACGAGGCAAAGTTCGCTGCGAAGGCGTGTCGCGCGTGCGCAGCAGCAAGTGGGCATCGGCTTTACAGGGGTCAAGATGACGAGCCAAAAGCCAAGCTTGGTTGTAGCCGCGTTCGGCCAAGCGTTGATTGGAGAGGGGAATGGGCAGAACCCAGTGGGCTGCGTCCAAGGTGTCATCGGCACCAGGCGAACTGAGCATCAGCGTGGCCAAAGGTCTGTCCCAACCTGCTTGGTGTTGAAATTTATAGCGAGAAATCAGATCCACCCAAGGCCATTCATAGCTGGTGGCCGTGATACACATCTTTAAGGGCGGTGGGTTGCGCAGGCAGATGTTGCAAACCAGAAGAGGGTGAAGCAATGGCAAGGCACAGCTAAGACAGCGGTGCCGAGGCTGGGCAAAGCGGCTGATACACGTATCACACAAGGGCGATAGTGGCCAGCGATGACAGATGGCACAGCGGCTGGGCAGTGCCTGCAAAAGGCGACTTGGCCGAAGTTTTTCTAACATTGAGCAGTCATGTGGATGCCACTGGAACCTCATGAAATCAATATACTGCGGCAAGCACCAGATCACAAGAGGACATTGACGCCCCTTGGATGCAGGCGTTCGTATACTTTTTCCCATGGCCATGTCTGCACCTGAATGCCCCCCCTCCTTGGATCCCATTGCCGCTGCCAGATGGTGTGTGTTTTCTGCAGGGCTTTCCTCGCCATGGTTACACGAAGAGGTGGCCTCCCGGATGCAAGAGAGGTTGGCATTCATCAAGCTTCAACCTGCCCGCTGGGTCCATTGGGGTCCATTGCAGGGTGGTTTGCACGCACATGAAGCGTTGCAAAGGCGTTACCCCAAAGCGCAAGCTTGGCTCAGCAGCGAGCATCACCAGCAGAGCCTGGCGGCTCATGAAATCTTGAAAGGTAGATGGTGGCACCCCAAGCGCTGGTTTGGACCACGACTACAGCACGGCGTGCTACCCGATGGTCAGGCGAACATGTTGTGGGCCAATATGCATTTGCACACTTCAGCCGAGCCGCAAAACCTGCTTAAAACATGGCACAGAGCTTTGGCCGAGGATGGTTTTTTGATGTTTTCATGCTTGGGGCCGGATACTTTTCGTGAGTTGCGAAATGTGTACGCCCGACATGGGTGGCCGGAGCCTGCCCATGAATTCACCGATATGCACGATTGGGGAGACATGCTGGTGGCGGCCGGTTTTTCCGAGCCGGTCATGGACATGGAGCGCATGACATTGAGCTACGAAAGCCCACAGCGATTACTGGCCGAATTGCGCAGTTGGGGAAGAAATCTGAATGTGCAGCGTTTTCAAGGTTTG
>CAITSG010000381.1 GCA_903894995.1 uncultured Burkholderiales bacterium | reverse complement strand
TGCCTGCTTTTTGTAGGAGCCCCGCCTCGGGGCGATGGGTGTTGGTCTGCGAGGGTGATCGCGACGAGGGCGTCGCTCCTACAGGCGGTTGCCTGCTTTTTGTAGGAGCCCCGCCTTGGGGCGATGGGTGTTGGTTTGCGAGGCTGATCGCGACGGGGGCGTCGCTCTTACAAAAGACCGTGCATGCAGTCATCACTGGGTGGACTGATCAGACAGACCGCACATTCAAGACTTGCAGTGCAGCACGCAAGGCTGGGCCCATTCTCATCGGCCGTTCAGCCAGATTGGGGAAGGGCACGGGGGCTTGCTGCAGCTGGTGTTGGATGGCTTGCACCATGGCCTGGACATCGTTGATCGGGGTGAACAGCACCAGATCTTCCCAGTCGGCGTGCTGGCCCTGATCGGTGGCGGCTTCAGAAATGACACGCGCACCCAAAGACAGGCATTCACAAATTCGCGTACTTTCAAGCAAGGCGTTTTCGTAATAGTGAATATTGACCACCACCCGTGCTTGGCGCATGGCCTGCCAAAGGTCTTGACCATACAAACTGCGCTCGGCCCGTACCACAAAATGTTCGCCCAGCACTTTGAGAAAGGCTTGTCTTCTTTTGTTTTTCAGATCGCCGTAAAACAGTACATCGCATGTGCCTGAGGCTTCAGAGCCGGTCCAAGTGCTTGAATTTGCGGCTCCTGGGTAATGGGCCACCGGTGACAAGGGCACATGAAACAGCAGGTCGGCTGGCAGACCTTGCTGGATCAAAAACTCGATGTTGCGTGCTGAATAGTCAAAAACGGCCAGCGAGTTGTAAAGCACATTCAGATAGTCGGGGGTGAACCAGCGGGGATGAACGGATTGCTCCATCTGAAAAACGATGCGCTTTTCGCCCGGAGGCAAACGGGCAAACATTTGCGGGCAAATTACCAGATAGAGGTCCTCGTCAAAGTCTTCGGGCATGTCGAATTGAATGCACACCTCCATGCCCAAAGCCGCTGCATGGGTTTGCAAGGCGTGGGCCACAAATGTGGTTGGGCGTGTGCAGACGATGGTCAAGGTGTGCGCATCAACCAAGGCCTTGTGTTCGATGAGCTGCCGTCGGCGCACTGGCCAATCGTTTTGGGCCGATGGCGCTGGGTTTTGCCAGGCCAAGCGCAGCCAGGCCCGAAAGGCCGGGTGAATGTCACCCGTCGGTGGACAGACCCAGGTTTTGAACAAGGGACGTGGGGCCAATTGGGCATCAAAGACCAGCGATTTCAACCAGGCACGGGGTTTGCCATTGGCATGAAAACCAATTTTTTTGAACAGATGGGCCATGTTGGGATGTCAGCTGACGCACACAAAGAGCCTTGCATTGTCACCAGAAACGCGAGGGACACATTCTTGTGCGCTCCGGTTTCGTGCAGACCATGCGTTGAAGGACTGTGGCAAGGGGCAGTTACACCCCATCCAACCCCGTTCGCACAGCCTCAGCCTGCAGCCCGATTTGCGCCTTGTCGTCAACGGTCATCTTGCCCACATGCTTGACCATGAGCGCCGTGCGCGGGTTGCCTGCAAAGTCGCGCTCGTGGCGGATCAAAAAGTCCCAATACAAGGTGGTCATGGGGCAGGCGTTGGGGCCGGTGCGAACTTCGGGCTGGTACCGGCAGCCTTTGCAGTAGTTGCTCATGCGGCTGATGTACTGGCCGCTGGCCACATAGGGTTTGCTGGTAAAGCGCCCGCCGTTGGCGTGCAGGGCCATGCCCAAGGTGTTGGGCGTTTCCACCCATTCCACCGCGTCGACATACATGGCGCGGTACCAGGCGCTGACCTGCTGCGGTGACAGGCTCGCCAGCACGGCAAACTGACCGGTGACCATGAGCCGCTGGATGTGGTGCGCGTAGCCGTGTTGCAGGCTTTGGCCGATGGTCGCTTGCATGCAGGCCATGTGGGTCTCGCCCGTCCAATACCACTTGGGCAAGTCGCGGGTGTGGCCGTAGTGGTTGGCCTCGGCCATGTGCGGCATGTCGAGCCAATACACGCCGCGAATGAACTCCCGCCAGCCCAGCACCTGGCGGATGAAGCCCTCGACACTCGCCAACGGCAAGCCGCGTGCGTGGTAAGCCTGCTCGGCTGCCGCGATGACTTCACGGGGGTGGAGCAGGTGCAGGTTCAGGCTGCTGCCCACCAGCGCGTGCCAGCCAAAGGGCAGCGTGGTCCACATGGCGTCTTGCCAGGCGCCAAAGTTTTCCAGGCGCTGATCTACAAAGTGCTGCAGCGCCACCAGCGCGTCTTCTCGGGTGACAGGCCAGGCAAAGTGGTCCAGCGTGCCCGGGTGCTGGGCAAAGCGTGTTTGCACCAAGACGATCACGTCTTGCGTGACGCGGTCGGGGGCAAAGCGGGCAGGCGGGGGCACGATGCCTGGGCCTTTGGCACCAAAGCCTTTGCGGTTGTCGGCATCAAAATTCCATTGGCCGCCGATGGGCTCTTTGCCCTCCATCAAGATGCCGAGGCGCTTGCGCATCTCGCGGTAAAAGAACTCCATGCGAAGCTCTTTTTTGTCGCCCGCCCATTTGGCAAATTGGGCGCGGCTGCACAAAAAGTGTGTATCGCCCACCCACCGCAACAGCACTTTGGCTTGCTCTGCAGCGTCTGCGATGAGCTTTTCCATGCGCCAAGCCCCCGCCTCCATCACCACCAAGGCTTTGGGTGGATGCTCTTGCAGCGCTTTGGCTAAGCGGCCCGTAAAGACCGGGGGCAGCTTGGCGTCGTCCAGCTTCATATATGTACAAGGCCAGCGGCGGCGGTGCGCTTCGTTGGCAAAATGCCGCATGCCCGACAAGAAAATCGCGATCCGGGCCTGGTGGTTCCAGACTTCATCGGCTTCGCTGTCGGCCTCGATCATCAAGAGCCGGTCTTGGACGGGGTCAAAGTCGGCCAAGGCCGGGTTGTCCCAGCCGAGCTGGTCGCCCAAAACCAATACCAGGTGACGTGTCATGCCTTGTCTTTCGTTAGAGCGTTCAGGAAGGGTGGGTCAGGGACGGGTGGCTTTGGGCTTGTCGGCCCGGCAACGCTCGCTGCAGTAGAGCACGCTGTCCCAGTTTTTGGCCCAGCTTTTGCGCCAGCTCATGGCGCGGCCACAGACGGCGCAAGGTTTTTGCGGCAAATCCTGTTTGTTCCCTTTAAAACCCGAGGTTTTGGGCATGTGCGTCTCCGGTGAAAAGGGGCTGGCGTGACAATGTTGACAAACAAGTTTAAACTGAGTAGTCACAAAATGAATTTTCAAGTGCAAATGAACCACTCATGGGTAAAACAATGGGGTCCCAGCCTGCTTTTGGCCTTGGTGGCTGCCGTGCTGGGCCTGGGACTCGAAGCCGCGCAGGCCAGTCCGCAAAAGGGCGGCAATGCCGTGGCTTGCCCCGCGATCCTGAACCACACCGTTGAGCGTTTGCAGGACGAAAAACCCCAATCGCTGTGCCAGTACGCGGGCAAAGTGGTGCTGGTGGTCAACACCGCCAGTTTTTGCGGTTTCACGTCCCAGTACAAGGGACTGGAAACCTTGAACACCCAGTACAAAGACCAAGGTTTGGTGGTGCTCGGCTTTCCATCGAACGACTTTTCACAAGAAAAAGGCAGCAACAAAGACATCGCCGCGTTTTGCGAAAGCACTTTCGGCGTGAAGTTTCCGATGTTCACCAAAACCCAGGTCACGGGCGATGGTGCGGCCCCCTTGTTCAAACAGCTGACCGCACAAACCGGCCAAAAGCCGCGCTGGAACTTTCACAAATACCTGATCGGCCGCGACGGCAAGGTCATTGACCAGTACAGCAGCATGACCGGTCCCGAAAGCAAGACCCTGTTGTCGGCCATCGACAAAGCCCTGAAAGCCCAGCCATGAGCGGGTCAACCAAGCCGCGCATGAAACTGGCCATCGTGGGTTCGGGCATTTCCGGCCTGGCCGTGGCCCACACCCTGAAAGACCAGGCCGACATCACCGTGTTCGAGGCGGGCGACTATTTTGGCGGCCACACCCACACGGTGGACATCACGCTGCCTACGCCGCAAGGCATGGTCACACACGGTGTGGACACGGGTTTTTTGGTGTTCAACGAACGCACCTACCCCAACCTGATCAACCTGTTTGCCGAGCTGAATGTCGAGACCGCGCCGTCCGACATGTCGTTTTCGGTCAAGGTGCCGGGCGCTCTGAATGGCAAAACCCTGGAGTGGAGTGGCACCGACCTGAACAGCGTGTTCGCGCAGCGCGGCAACCTGGTCAACCCGCGCTTTTGGCGCATGTTGGCCGACGTGATGCGTTTTAACGCAATGTGTACCCGCATCGCCAAAGAGCAGCGCGAAACAGAGCTGCAGCAGCCATTGGGTGACTTTTTGCGCACGCACAAATTCAGCGAGCCGTTTCGCGATTGGTATTTCTTGCCCATGCTGGGTTGTATCTGGAGTTGCCCAACTGACCAAATGCTGCAGTTCCCGGTGGCGACCATGATCCGGTTTTGCCACAACCATGGCCTGATCCAGGTGACGAATCGCCCGCAGTGGTTCAGCGTGGTGGGCGGTGCCCGAAACTACGTCGAGAAAATTCTGGCGGGTGTGCACGACAAACGCCTGAACACACCGGTGCGATTGATCGAGCGTGACGCACTAGGCGTGCGCGTCATCACAGACGGTCATGCCGAGCGCTTCGATCAGGTGGTCATCGCCACCCACACCGACCAAGCGCTGGGCCTGCTGCGTGAGGCGTCTGCCGAAGAGCGCAGCCTGCTGGGGGCCATTCGCTACCAAGACAACCGCGCTGTGTTGCACACCGATGCCAGCGTGCTGCCCGCCAACCCCAAGACCTGGGCCGCGTGGAACTACGAACGCGCCGCCAGCAGCGAACGCGAGTCCTCGCGCGTGTGCCTGCATTACCTGCTCAACCGCTTGCAGCGCATCCCGTTTGCGCAGCCCGTGGTGGTCTCACTCAACCCGCTGCAAGCCATCGACCCGGCCACCATCGTGGGTGAATACGACTATGCCCACCCGGTTTTTGACCTGGGCGCCATTGAGGCGCAAAAGCGATTGCCCTTGCTGCAAGGCCAGCAGCACACCTGGTTTGCGGGGGCTTGGACGGGTTATGGCTTCCACGAAGACGGCCTGAAATCGGGCCTGCAAGTGGGCCGCGCATTGCTCAAACTCATTCACGAACAGGTCAGCCCTGTTCAGGACAGATTGGCCGCATGAAGCCAGTCACCGCGCTCATTGGCTGGGGCCAGGTGCGCCACACGCGCCATCGCCCGGCGCACCACGCCTTCGCCTACCCGACCGCGTTTTTGATGTTGCCCATGCGCAGCGTGCAAGCAGGTGTGTGCCGCACCAATCTGGCCATCAACCGCCGCGCATGGTTTGCTTTTCACGACGCCGACCACGGCGATGGGCGACCCGCAGAAACCGGCGGAGCCTTGGCTTGGCTCGATGCCTTGCTGAACAAAGAAGGCATCGAGGACGCCACAGGCGAGGTCTGGCTGCAGGCTTTCCCCCGCGTGCTGGGCCATGCCTTCAAACCCGTGAGTTTTTGGTACGTGCACCGCGCCGATGGCAGCCTGGCCGCCATCGTGGCCGAGGTGAACAACACCTTTGGTGAGCGCCATTGTTATTTGCTGCCCGAGCCGCAATACGGCCAAACGATCTTGGCCCACAAGGTGTTCCACGTCTC
>CAITSG010000380.1 GCA_903894995.1 uncultured Burkholderiales bacterium | reverse complement strand
GCTACAACAACATCGCCGACGCCGACGCGGCTTGGGAATGTGTGAAGAGCTTCGAGAACACCGCGTGTGTGATCGTCAAACACGCCAACCCCTGCGGTGTGGCGGTGGGTGCCACGGCACTTGAGGCCTACAGCAAAGCCTTCCAGACCGACCCCACCAGCGCCTTTGGCGGCATCATCGCCTTCAACCGACCTGTGGACAAAGCCGCTGCTGAAGCGGTGAGCAAGCAGTTCGTCGAAGTGCTGATGGCCCCTGACTTCAGCGCCGAAGCACTCGAAGTGTTCAAGAGCAAAGTCAACGTGCGTTTGATGAAAATCGCCTTGCCCGCCCATTACGGCGACGTGCGCAACGCTTTGGAAACCAAACGCGTGGGCTCGGGCCTGTTGCTGCAAAGCGCCGACAACCACGAGTTGGCTTTGGCCGATTTGAAGATCGTCACCGTCAAGCAACCCACGCCAGAAGAGCTTCATGATCTGCTCTTCGCCTGGAAAGTGGCCAAGTTCGTCAAATCCAACGCCATCGTGTTCTGCAAAAACGGCATGACCATGGGCGTGGGCGCTGGCCAAATGAGCCGCCTCGACTCCGCCCGCATCGCCAGCATCAAGGCCGAAGCCGCCAAGCTGAGCCTGCAACACACCGTGGTGGCGAGCGACGCCTTTTTCCCCTTCCGCGACGGCCTCGACGTGGTGGCGGACGCCGGCGCAACCTGCGTGGCCCAGCCCGGTGGATCCATGCGCGACCAAGAGGTGATTGACGCCGCCAACGAGCGTGGTGTGGCGATGGTGTTTACCGGCGTGCGTCACTTCCGTCACTGACATCAAACGTCACGGCGCGCCAAATTTTCACGGCGAGTGCAGCGCAGCAGCGCAAACCTGGCTCGCCTTGTGCGTCGCGATCTCAGGTGCATCATTTCTGTGTACCCACGTCATCAGGCCCGAGGCCGATCATTCGCTGATATCATTGGCAACATCATGAAAACCATGTTGCTGGACACCAATGTGCTGGTTGCAGGCTTGAGCAGCGCTCGGGGCGCGTCGTATGCGCTGCTTCAAGCGGTGGCTTCGGCGCGTATGCGCATGGTGGCGTCGCCCGCTATGTGGCTTGAATACGAGTCGGTGCTCAAACGTGATGAGATACGGGCCTTGCACGGTTTTTCTGCTGACCAAGTGGATGCGTTTTTGTCCGCCTTGGCCGTGTGGGTGCAGCCTGTGAGCTTGCATTACATCTGGCGGCCACAGTTGCGGGATCCGGGTGACGAAATGGTGTTGGAGGCCGCGGTCAACGCGCGGGTACATGCCCTGGTTACCCGCAATGTGAAAGATTTTTCGACGGCCGCGCCACGCTTTGGTTTGGCCGTCAAAACACCAGCCCAGGCTTTGGCTTTTTTGGAGGATGCCGTATGAGTACCTTTGCGCTTCGTTTGCCCGATTCTTTGTATGCCCATGCGCGCAAGTTGGCGGAACAAGATCAGGCTTCGCTCAACCAGTTCATCACCGTCGCTGTGGCCGAAAAGGTGTCGGCCCTCAATGCAGTGGCTTTTTTTGCCGAACGTGCTGGTTCGACCAAGCCGGGCGATTTGGCCAGCTTTTTGGCGATGGTGCCCGAACGTTCTCCGCTGGAGGGTGATGAGCGATGAGCCGTTTCACCTTGATCCTTGACGGGCAGCATTTTTTTGAGAATCGAGCATGACCTTGAGTTTTGGCCCATTGGGCCTGTCCCCCGCGCTGCAACACGCTGTGGGTGACATGGGCTTGTACGCCCCCACCCCCAT
>CAITSG010000379.1 GCA_903894995.1 uncultured Burkholderiales bacterium | reverse complement strand
GGGCTCCTACAAACAGCCACCCATGCCTTTTGCCTTCGTAGGAGCCCACCCCGTGGGCGATTGGTTTGTTGTCGTTGTGTGAGCCCACCCCTGTGGGCGATTGGTTTTTAAATAAAATAAATACGCCAATGGCGTATAGAATGGAGTCGTGTGGAATTCATCGAAACCCCCACTTTTACACGCACGATCACCGTGTTGTTGTCGGATGATTCTTATGCGCAAATGCAGTTGGCATTGGTTGAAAATCCGGCTCTCGGTGATCTGATCCGAGGCGGCGGCGGGATTCGCAAATTGCGCTATGCAATGCAAGGGCGTGGCAAAAGTGCGGGGGTCCGGGTGATTTATTACTGGCTCAAAGATGAGTTTCAGATTTATTTGTTGTTGGCCTACCCGAAGTCATCCAAGGATACGCTGACGGATAAAGAGGTTGCGCTTTTATATGACTTGGTAAAGGAGTTGTGAAAATGGAAAAAGCATTGTTCGACGATTTGGTACAAAGCTTGAAAGAGGCCAAAGCGATTTCTAATGGGAAAGCCCAAGCCTCACGACGCTTTGAGATCGACAATCCTGATGTGCGACAGCTTCGAGAGCAAGTAGGTTTGTCACAGTCTGAGTTCGCGCAGATGATGCGTGTGAGCGTGAAGACGCTTCAAAATTGGGAACAACACCGCCGCAATCCAACCGGTCCCGCAGCGGCATTATTGAAAATTGTGTCGACGTCCCCAGAGCTCGCAATGCGTTCTCTTCACGCTTGATTTCGCTTTAAAAAATCAGGGCATAAAGTAGGCATTCACCTCGTGGGCGATTGCCTTTGTTGCATTTGCAGGCGCCCACCCCATGGGCGATGGTTCCTCGGCAGGGCGCATGCTTACACTTTTTTGTAGGAGCGACGCCCCCGTCGCGATGAAGCCTTGCAGACCACCACCCATCGCCCCGAGGGCGGGGCTCCTACAAAATGCAGGCAAGCCCCGCGACTGTCCCCCTAAAATGTCAGAGTTGCTGTAACCCCTAACGCCCCACACCACCATGCCCACCCGCTACCTCGACCCCAAAGTGGACCTCGCCTTCAAACGCGTGTTTGGTGAGCATGAGCACCTGTTGCGCAGTTTTTTGAATGCTTTGCTGCCACTGCCCGACGATGGCCAGATTGAAAGCCTGGAGTACCTCACACCCGAACAAGTGCCCGAGCTGCCGGGTTTGTTCAAAAACTCCATTGTTGATGTGAAGTGCAAAGATGCCCGGGGTCGCACCTTCATTGTCGAGATGCAAATGCTGTGGAGCACCAGCTTTAAGCAGCGCATTTTGTTTTCTGCCAGCCAGGCTTATGTGAAGCAGCTGCACGCGGGTCATAACTACGCCAGCTTGCAGCCGGTGTACGCCTTGGCTCTGACCAGCCAGGTGTTTGACCGGGCCACACCCGAGTACTACCACCACTACCAAATCGTGCGCCAGCATGAGCCAAGGCGGGTGTTAGAAGGGCTGGAGTTTGTGTTCATTGAGCTGCCCAAGTTTGCCCCCCAAAGCCGCACCGATAAGCGGATGCAGGTCAAGTGGCTGCGCTTTATGAGCGAAGTGGGAGAGACCTCGGGCAGCAAACCCGATCCAGACGCCAGCTGGCGCGAAGATCCCGACATCGCCCAGGCCCTGGAATTGGTGGAGGCAGCGGCGTTTACCGAGCAAGAGCTGGAGGCGTACCACATCCAGATTGACAAGGCGCGCATTGAGTCAACGGTGCTGGAGGATGCGCGGGCAGAGGGCAAGGCAGAGGGCGAAGCCGCAGCCAAGGTCCAAATGGTTCGTGCCATGCACGCCAGCGGCCTGGACTTGGTGCAAATCGCACAAATCACAGGCTTGAGCCGCCAACAAATTGTCGATTTGCTGGTGCCATGATGGATGCACCGAGGTTGTAGGAGCGACGCCCCCGTCGCGATCACTCTCGCAACCCCAAAGAATCGCCCCGAGGGCGGGTCTCCCACAAAATGCAGGGCTTTCCCCCTGTAGGCGCGACGCCCCCGTCGCGATAACCCTCGCAGACCACGCCCTCCACCCGAGGTTCGGGCTCCAAACACACGCCCTGGCCATGTGCACCTTGAGCGATGCACAATGGCCCTCCATCAGAAAAGCCGAACACGGTGAGAGGGGAACCCATGAACACATTCATGAACGTGCAGGTGCGTGAGCGCGTCTTCGCAGAGCAGCACATGCACACCATTTTGGCCCGCCTGGCTGGTCCCGGCGCTGTGCCGCGTGCCGACCAGGTGGACGCGGTGCACGCCGTGCTGCAATCGGCCTCGCGGGTGCTGGTGGTGCAGGCCACGGGCTGGGGCAAGTCGGCGGTGTACTGGGCGGCCACGCATGCCATTCGCAGCACGGGCGCTGGCCCTACGCTCGTGGTGTCGCCGCTGTTGGCCCTGATGCGCGACCAGGTGAGCGCCGCCGAGCGGGCGGGCCTCAAGGCCGCCACCGTCAACTCCACCAACATCGACGACTGGGACGAGGTGTTTCAGCAGCTGGACGCTGACGCCATCGACGTGCTGCTGGTCTCGCCCGAGCGGCTGGGCAATCCGCGTTTTGCGGCACGGCTGGGCGCTTTGCTGGCCCGGGTGGGCCTGATCGTGATTGACGAGGCGCATTGCATCAGCGATTGGGGTTTTGATTTTCGGCCCGATTACCAGCGGCTGGCGCGAGCGCTCTTGTCCACGCCCACCGCCAGCGTGCTGGCCACCACGGCCACGGCCAACGAGCGGGTGACGCTGGACATGGGCAAGCAGTTGGGCGCGAACACGGTGACGTTTCGCGGCACGCTGGCCCGCACCTCGCTCACGTTGTCGGTGGTGCCAGGTTTGTCGCCCTTGCAGCGCTACGCTTGGATAGCCGATGCGTTGGAGCAGCTGCCGGGCTCGGGCATTGTGTATGTGCTGACGGTGGCCGAGGCAGAGCGGCTGACGGCTTTTTTGCGCAGCTGCGGCCATGCGGTCGATGCTTACACCGGGCAGATCGACGCCGACACGCGCCTGAAGGTGGAAGACCGTTTGCGCCACAACCAGGTCAAAGCGGTGGTGGCCACGTCGGCGTTGGGCATGGGTTACGACAAGCCTGACCTCGGGTTTTGTGTGCATGTGGGCTCGCCCTCGACCCCGGTGGCCTATTACCAGCAGGTGGGGCGGGCGGGCAGGGCGGTGGCGCATGCCGAAGGGGTGTTGCTGCCGTCGGATGCTGACGAGCGCATTTGGGATTACTTCGCCACGGCGTCGATTCCTGACCCGCAAACGGCTGCCAAGGTGTTGCAAAGCCTGGGCGGTGATGGGCGCAGCCTGATTGAGATCGAAGCCGACACGGGTGTGCGAAGGGGTCGTTTGGAGGCTTTGCTCAAAATTTTGGCGGTCGAGGGCGTGGTGGACAAAGTCGGCACGGCTTGGCGCGCAACCGGCGTGCCCTATGTGCATGACACCGCCAAGTGGACGGCACTGGCCCAGGTGCGCCAGCAAGAGGCGGGCATCATGCGCCAGTATGCGCAAGGCGCGGGTTGCCTGATGGCGTATTTGCAGACGGCGCTGGACGACCCGTCGCCTGCGCCGTGCGGGCGCTGCTCAGTGTGCACCGGGCAGGTGCCTTTTCCGGGCCTCGCGCCTTCGCAAGACAACTTGATGGCGGCCCGCAACTTCTTGCGCGGTGTGGACGTGGACATTGAGCCGCGCAAACGCTGGCCGGCTGGGGTAGGGCGCAAAGGCACGATTCGCGGCTTTGATGTGGGCCGCGCTGTGGCGTTTGCGGACGACCCTGGTTGGGTGGCCGAATTGCAGGCTTTGCGCACTGCCGCCCAAGGCGATGTGCCCGCCGATTTGCTGGCTGGTGCGGTGGCCACTTTGGGACGTTGGGCCAAGACTTGGCCAGCCCGCCCGGTGTGTGTGGTGCCGCTGCCTGCCCCCAACATGGCGTCGAACCAACGCTTGGCGGCCCACATTGCGCAAAAGGGCCGTTTGCCGCTGCACGATGTGTTTCGCTGGCGTGGTGGACTTGCGCCGGATGACGCCGCTTCAACGCCTGTGGTGGCACACCTGGAGTCGGTCATTGACCTGGATTCAAATACCGCGCTGCCACCGGGGCCGGTGTTGCTGGTGGCCACTCAGGTGCGCACGCGTTGGGCCGCGACCGTTGCAGCGGCTCTTTTGCGCGAACAAGGGGCACCGCAAGTGCTCTTGCTGGTCTTGCATCTTCAAGCTTGAACAGGAAAGCCATTTTTGCTTTTGTGGGAGCCCCGCCCCCGGGGCGATGAGGGTGGTGGTCTGCGAGGCTTTTCGCGGCGAGGGCGCCGCTCCTACAAACATCGCACTGAGGACGTTTTGAGACAGAGGCTAAGACCTGTTTGACGGCCTCGTCAATCAATTTTTGAAGGTCCCTGAGCCAGGTCTTCAAGCCACCAACCCCTTTAAATATTCATCCGCCCGCATCACCTGTATCTCGCCCAGTGTGTGGCTGTGCGGCAAATGTCGCACCACCTGTACCGCTTGGGCTTGGGGCTGTTCGCGGGCAAACCGCAGCAGTGCGCGGTGGGGTTTGGGGTCTGACAGTTTGCATTCCACCAAGTGGTTGAGCTGGCCCT
>CAITSG010000378.1 GCA_903894995.1 uncultured Burkholderiales bacterium | reverse complement strand
GACATCCTGCATGCAGCCCGCCGCATTTACCAAGAGGCCGGATTCGTGTTGGTGTCTGAAGAGCCGCACCATTCTTTTGGCGTCGATCTGATGGGGCAGTATTGGTCGCTGGACCTGAGCGCAAGCCGTTGATTCAGGCACCCTCGAAAACATGGGGCCGGTGGTGCGCGGTGATGTGATCGAGATGCACGTCGAAGGCTTTCCCAACCTGAGCGTGAAGATCGTCTGAAGCTTCAGGCCTTGGGCGGACACCAGCCCATTTCAAGCCAGTGTGCATAACCTGGCTTGAAAGGCCAGGCGGTGTGTTGCACCGGAGTGCCTGCAGGCAACACCGGTTCGGTCAGGTGGTCCAGCCATGGGCTGATGGCCCCCAGCTGTTGCAGCCACGCTTGTCCTTCGGCAGTCTCCATGGCCACTCCCGCCAGGCCCTGGCGCGACACAGGTATCGCGGTGCCCGGCAGGATGCGGCCAGACATGCGGTCGTGCACGCTGCCCCAAGCGACATGTTTTAAGGTTTTTTGCAGCGATTGCAAATGGCGGCTGACCGCATCCAGGGGTTCGTTGGTGAACCGCAGTTGGCCCAGCAGGTTGTCGAACCAGAAAAAGGCCCCGGGCATGGCCCGTGTGCATTCGCTCAATTGGGCCAAGCCATCGCCCGTGTGCAAGTACAAGCGTGTGCCCTGGCTTTGCAAGTGGCGGCCGTGACGCCAGCGAAACAAGGGTGCGGCCAAGGGGTCGATGTCCCAAGCATGCACCTCGTCAAATTGCGCCAACCAGGCGGTGGGCAGCATCCAGCCCGCGCTGGCCCCCAGCAAAACCAACTGGTGGCGCGGCATGGTCTGCGCCATCAACCAATCTTCGATCTGGGCTGACGCAGGTGCCCATCGCGTTTGTGATCGCCATGCGCGCACATGCCAATGCCATCCACCCGTGAGATTCATGCCCGGACTCAAATGATCCGCCCATGCCGCCACCAAGCCCAAGCGCTGCCCCAAGTCAGCAGCAGCATGCCCAGCAAGGCGCACAAGGCAGAGACCTCGGTGCGCCGGTGCTTTTTGAGCACGATCTTGCTGCTGAGCGATTGGTAAATCTGCAGAAGGTCCTGGCGGTTGTCGGCGCTGAAATATTCAGCCTTGGTGATCTCGGCGATTTTTTTCAGGCTGGCCTCGTCCAGCTTGACCCGCATTTGCATGCCCTGGGCTTTGAGGACCGTGCCTTGCGCCGTGCCCACCCCCACGGTGTAAACGCGCACCCCTAGATCGGCGGCCACTTGGGCCATCTTGACGGCGTCAGGCCCGACATTGCTTTGTCCGTCGCTGAGCAGCACGATGGCCGCTGCCGTGTTGGAGCCGGGGGGCACCTTGGGCAGGCTGACCGGCTTGCGGGGGGCAGTGCCCGAAGTGCCTGCGTTTTCTGCAGGGGCGGGTGTCGCGCCGCCGAGGGGCGCGCCGCTTGCGGCCTGGGGGCTGGTCTCCCCCTCGATCAACCCGCGCACGTCCAGGCCCGAGCCGGGCAGCATGGCATGCAGCGCAATCACGATGCCGCTGCCCAAGGCCGAGCCGGGTTGCAGGCTCAGCTGGTCGATGGACTGGATGACCAGATCGCGCTGGTCGGTGGGTGCCTGCACCAGCGCAGCCGCCCCCGCCACGCTGACCACACCCAATTTGACTTGGCCAGGTTGTCCGAGCACAAAGCTTTTGGCGGCGGCCTGCGCCGCTTCGATGCGGCTGGGTTGCACATCGGTGGCGCGCATGCTGCCCGAGCTGTCGATGGCCAGCATCACCGTGTCGATGCGGCTGGGCAAAAGCAAAATGGCCTGAGGCCTGGCGATCGCCACCATCATCTCGGCCAGGCCGAGCAGCACCAGCAGCGCCGGGGCATGGCGCGTGAAGCGGATGTTGGTCGCACCGGTGTTCATGCTGGCCGAGGGCCATGCCCGCTGCACGCCACGGCGTTGCCAGGCGATGTACAAGCCCAGCCACAACGGCAAACTTGCCAGCAGCCACAACAGGCGCGGCCAGACGAACTGAATCGAATGCCATTCAGGCATGAACACCTCCAGCTTGAACGGGCCGCTGATGGCCCAAAGGGGCTGCACGGCCACCGGTGCTCAACTGGCTGGCGCGTTTGCGCAGCTGTGCAAAACGCAGCAGGGCCTGGTCCATCGCTTCGTCGGTGTTCAGCTCCAGGCAGTCCACACCGGCTTGGGAAAGGCTCTCCAGCAAAGCCGCTTCACGCTCTTGAGCCTGCTGAGCAAACCGCTGGCGGAACGCTGCATCGTTGCCGTCGACCAGCAGTTGCTCGCCCGACTCGGCGTCTTGCACCAGCAGCATGCCGGTGTTGTCAGGCCAGGCCATCTCCAGCGGGTCGCGCAGGCGCACGGCCACCACTTCATGACGCCGGGCCAATTGGGCCAGGGGCTTTTCCCAACCGGCGGGGCTGATGAAATCGGACACCACAAACACCGCCGAGCGGCGTTTGAGCACCGACTGAGCCTGCGCCAGCCACGGCCCCAGCGCGCTGGTTTGCACGGCCTGGGCATGGCTTGGAGTTTGGGTTTGGGTTTGGCCCGCCTGCAGCATCTGGTGCACGATGTGCAGCAAATGCCGTCTGCCAGAGCGTGCGGGCACCACGCTGTGGGCACGTTCTTGCCCGGTGAAGAGCATCAGGCCTACGCGGTTGCCGTGTTGTGACAGCAGCTTGGACAGCACCGTCACGATGCTGCAGGCCAGCTGCCGTTTGCTGGTGGGGCCCGAGCCAAAAGCCACCGAGGCAGACAGGTCAACCACAAACCAGGCGGCGATTTCGCGGTCTTCCTGGTGCTCGCGCACATAAGGGGTCTGCATGCGGGCGGTCACGTTCCAATCGATGTGGCGCACGTCGTCGTGCGCCTGGTATTCGCGCAGGTCGGCCAGCACCAGGCCGCTGCCGCGAAACAGACTGCGGTAGTCGCCTTGCAGCTGGCCATCGAGCCGTTTGAGTACGGTCCATTCCAGCCTTTGCAGCCATTGCGCTGCATTGGGCCATGGCGTGTCTGCGCCGGGCGCACCCGTCACCGCAGCCTGGGGCTGGCTGCTGCCAGCGGCCGCCGTGGCTTCAGTTCGCTTCTTGCGCAGCCAGCTGAACATGGCGGTCCAGGGGTTTACTTGGTGCGGGCACGGCCTGCAGGATTTTCAGGATCAGCGCATCGGCCGTCATGCCTTCGGACAAGGCCTCGTACGACAGCACCAGGCGGTGGCGCAGCACGTCGGGCACCAGGTCGATCAGGTCTTGCGGCAGGGCGTAGGGCCGACCGCGCAGGAAGGCCAATGCACGGGCCCCTTCGATCAGAGAAATGGTGGCGCGGGGGCTGGCACCGAATGTCAAATAGGGTGCCAGTTCGGGCAAGCCGCAGCGCACCGGATCGCGCGTCGCGGCCACCAGTTTCACGGCGTACTGCACCAGGGCCGGGTCGACATAGCCTTGGCGGCATTGCGCCTGCAAGGCCAGGAGTTGTGCGGTGTCGGCCACGGCCGCTGCGGTGGCAGGCATGCCGGTCACGCGCTGCACGATCACAAACTCTTCTTCCTCGGTGGGGTAGCCCACCAGCACCTTCATCATGAAGCGGTCCACCTGCGCTTCGGGCAAGGGGTAGGTGCCCTCGGTCTCGATCGGGTTTTGAGTGGCCATGACCAAAAAGGGCCGGGGCACGGCATGGGTTTCGCCTGCAATCGTCACTTGCCGCTCTTGCATGACTTCGAGCAAGGCGCTTTGCACTTTGGCGGGTGCCCGGTTGATTTCGTCGGCCAGCAACAAGTTGGCAAACACCGGCCCCAGCACGGTGCTGAACTCGCTGCTTTTGGGGTTGAAGATGCGGGTGCCCACCAGGTCGGCGGGCAGCAGATCGGGCGTGAACTGGATGCGCTTGAAGCTGCCACTCACGGTTTTTGCGAGGGTGTTCACGGTGAGGGTTTTGGCCAGCCCCGGCACGCCCTCAATCAGCAAGTGACCTTGCGCCAGGATGGCCACCAGGATGCGTTCGAGGAAAGCGTCTTGCCCGACCACCACGCGTTTGACTTCGTAGAGCACGCGTTCCATCAGTGCGGCGTTAGGGGCGTTGACGCCAGCGCTTTGGGGCGTATGGCCCTGGTTCCATGCCAATTCAGAGGGGTTCATGCACAAAGCCTTTCAAGATCGGTTGGAGCAGAAAAATCAAAATGGCGACACGCCCATGCCGCCGCCAGCGCTTTCGATGGTGGCGGCAAACACGATGCCAATGAAGGTACGGGCCGAGGTGGGGTTGAGGATGGCGGTCACGATGCCGACCACCTCACCGGCCATGTTGATGAGTGGCCCGCCCGAGTTGCCGGGGTTGGCGGCGGCATCGGCCTGGATCAGGCCACGCATCATGGTTTTGTCTTCGGAGCCGAACGACCGGTTCAGGCCCGAGACCACACCGGCCGACACCGAGGGTCCGATGCCAAACGGAAAACCGACGGCCACCACCTCGTCACCCGGCTGCAAGTTCTGGCTGCTGCCCAGTGTGGCGGGCTGCAGGTCATCGGGCAGGCGCTTGGCCTTGATCACGGCCAGATCGTTTTCGGGTTGCACGCCGATCACCAGCGCTTCCGATTCCGTGCCATCGGCAAAAGTGACCATGATGCGTTGGGCACCTTGCACCACATGCAAGTTGGTCAGGATGACGCCTTCTTCCGAGATGACCACACCAGAGCCCACACCGGTGTTTTGCATGTCGCCTTGGGGGTTTTTCTTGTCTTCGTCCTGGGTGTGTACACGCACGACTGAAGGCGCGATCAGCTGCGCGGCACGGGCAGCCCGCGAAGGCAGTTCCTGGGTGTTCAGGGTGTGCAGCACCGCCGCGTTGATGTCGTCTTGGGTCAGCCGCTGGGGTGCGGCGGCTTGCCGGGTCAGGGCCCAAGTGAGCGAGGCGCTGAGCAAGGCGCACAGCAGCAAAGCGGCCCAAACGGGCAGGCGCTGCAAACGTTGGGCCATGGGGATGGCGTTGTGTGAAGCCTTCACTGAGGGAAGTGCGACAGCCGGTGTTGCTGCTGCAGGAGGCAGTCTGTCAGCCCCTTGTGCAGAGGGCTTTCGGCTGTAGAGTGCGGCGCGTTTCATTCTTGTTGGAGCCTTCGGTGATACAGTGGCCAGACTTCATTGCACGCCACACAACATGCACTTTATCTGGCCCGAGCTGCTTTGGCTATTGCTGTTGATCCCCCTGTTGGTGGTGGGCTACATCCGGGCTTTGCGCCGCAAACGCACCGCGGTGGTGCGTTATTCCAGCTTGGACTTGATACGGCCCGCCTTAGGTCCAGGGCACCGGATTCGCAGGCACATCCCCCCCGCTTTGCTCTTGTGCGCCTTGACCTTGGTGTTGCTGGGCACAGCCAGACCCAGTGCCCGAATCTCTTTGCCTGCCGACTACCTGACCCTGGTGTTGGCCATGGACGTTTCGCGCAGCATGCTGGCCGAAGACGTGCCGCCCAGCCGCATCGTCGCAGCGCAGCAGGCGGCCAAATCTTTTTTGCAAGAACTGCCTGGCCATGTGCGCGTGGCCGTGGTGTCTTTTGCGGGCAACGCCCAACTGGTGCAGGGCGTGACGGACCAAAAAGACGAATTGTTGGCGGCCATCGACAGCTTTCAACTGCAGCGCGGCACAGCCACCGGCAGTGGCTTGCTGGTGGCGCTGAACACCTTGTTGCCCGAATCGGCCATTGACCTGGAGTCGGTGTTGTACGGTGCCGAGTTCAAGTCGGGCAGCTTGGTTGCGCATGGGGGCGGCTTGTCGGGGCGATCGCTGGACCAGCGGCCGGCCCCGGGGGCTGCAGAGCCTGCCAAGCCCGTGCCTGTGGGCTCTTACACGGCGGGAGCGGTGATCTTGTTGTCCGATGGTCGCCGCACCACCGGACCCGATCCGGTCGAGGTGGCCAAGTGGGCAGCTTCCAAAGGGGTGCGTGTGTACACCGTGGCCTTTGGTACGCCGAATGGATTCATTCCGGGTTTTGAAGGATTTTCTTTTTACGCCAAGGTCGATGAAGAGGCCTTGCAAAAAGTGGCCGAGGCCACGGGGGCCGAGTTCTTCCGTGCCACCAACGCCAGCGACTTGGCCACGATTTACCAGCACCTCTCGTCCAAGTTCACGCTGGAGCGGCGCGACACCGAAATCACCGCCTTGTTGGCGGGACTGGCGGGAGTTTTGGCGCTGCTGGCGCTGGGTTTGTCCATGCGCTGGTTCCGCCGCTGAAAGGACGTGTTCACTGCACACACGGTGCGGTAAACATGACCCCTGAGGCGTAAGTGGTGAGGCGCTGAATTCAAGCCTGCTTGAGCCGCTCGTTTTGCGGGAACATGAACTTCTTGGCGTCCGCGTCCATTTCGGTCTTGAAGGTGTATTTCGTTTTGAAGGCTTCGGCACGCTGCGCGGCCGGGCGGGCGATGACCAGATCCAGCAGGCGTTTGATGTGGGGGTACTGCGTCCAGGTGGCTTCGCCCGTGCCCAACACATAAGGCAGCATGCGGGCCCAGCCCCACAGCGCCATGTCGACGATGCTGTAGTGCTCGCCCAGCATGTAGGTGTTGTTCGCCAGGTGCTTTTCCAGCACGCTCCAGTGGCGGTGGGCTTCATAGTCGTAGCGGTTCAGGGCGTAGTCTTTGGGCTCGGGTGCGGCATGGCGAAAGTGCACCGATTGACCCGAAAACGGCCCGATGCCGCTCGCGATGAAAAGCAACCAAGACAGGGCTGCGCCGCGCTCTTTGGCTTGTGCCACACCAGGCATGAATTTTTGTTCGCGCTCGGCCAAGTACAACAAGATGGCGTTGCTGTCGAACACGGTCACGTCACCATCGGTGATGGCAGGCACCTTGGCATTGGGGTTGACGGCCAAAAAGGCAGGCTCAAATTGTTCGCCCTTGCGTGTGTCCACTGGTATGGCTTCAAACGGCAGGCCCAGCTCTTCTAGCAGCAGGGTGATCTTCATGGGGTTGGGGGCAGCGTTGAAGAAAAATTTCAGCATGGGAGGGTTCCGTCTATGGGGGTTAAGGGTTAAACGTGACAGGCCACGTGTTCAAGGCCAAAGGGTCCACGCAGGGGTAAGCAGCTGCAAGTGTGGCCCAGACCCAGGCCCATGGTGGGGCTTTCCCAGTCATGTCGGTGACTCTGGTGTCTGTGCTTTGTTGTTACGTTCGCGCGTCGCTCAGAGCATCTGGCTTGTTCAATGCTGCTGAACAGGCGCTGGTGTTCTAGCGCTGGTGTAGCCCCCAATTTTTTTGCAGGATAGCTTCATGACCGAACGATTCGCCCAGATCCGTTACGACGAATTGCCCCCCGAGGTGCAGCCCTTGGCCGACGACATCCTCAAGGTGTCGAGCGCGGCGCTCGGCGGCCCTTACAACGCGCTGCTGCGCAGCCCCGACATGGCCCGGCGTGCCTTTGATTTTCTGGATTACCTGCGCTTCAAGACCTCGGTCAACAAACGCCTCAATGAAT
>CAITSG010000377.1 GCA_903894995.1 uncultured Burkholderiales bacterium | reverse complement strand
GTCTGACCCATGGGGGTCAATGCCTAGAGGCCAATGGTCAAGTTTTGCGGGCATGCGACTTGGACAATGCCCCCTTCCCCGCACACTTCTAGAATCACATCCTGACGCCAGCCTTCTGTCAAAGCCTGCTGCCCATTGACCCTTCAGAGGATAGAGCGCCCCAAAAGACCTCTCCTTTTTTTTCCGTTGATCACACAGCCCATGAACACTGCAACTGCACCCACTTTCGCCCCTCTGGTCGCGCCTAACGGCGTTTTGCGCGTGGCCATTAACTTGGGCAACCCGGTGCTGGCCGGTCTCGATGCGGCGGGTGAGCCCTCGGGCATTTCTGCCGATTTGTCTCGCAAACTGGCTGCACAACTGGGCTTGGGCATTGAATGGCGCATCTTCAAAAAGGCCGACGAATCGGTGCAGTGCGTGAGAGCTGGCGAAGCCGATGTGGGGTTCTTTGCCATCGACCCGGTGCGCGGCGAAGGCCTGCATTTTTCACCGCCCTATGTGCAAATCGAAGGGGCCTACATGGTGCGCAGCGACTCGCCGCTGCAAAACAACAACGAGGTGGACCAAGCCAGCCACCGTGTAACGGTGGGCGCAGGCAGTGCCTACGATTTATTTTTGACCCGCCACCTGAAACACGCCCCCATCGTGCGTGCCCCCAGCTCGCCCGCCGTGGTCGACGTCTTCATGGCGCAGCAACTCGAAGTGGCCGCAGGCGTCAAGCAGCAATTACAAGCCGACGCGCAGCGCCTGCCCGGCGTGCGTCTTCTGCCCGGCCGCTTCATGGTCATCCACCAAGCCATGGGCATGCCCGCACAGCGCAGCGAAACAGCCCGGCAATTTTTGAACGCTTTTGTCGAAGACGCCAAACAATCGGGCTGGGTGGCCGAAGCCTTTGTGCGGCACCAGATCCAGGGCGCGGCGGTGGCCCCGCCGGGGTATCCCGCACACGACTGAGGTCCGTCTGGTCCGGTGATAAATTGGGGTTTGATTTTTCAACCCATCCCAAGAGACAAGCCGATGACCCCCCCAAAAACCGACCGTCTGCCCGAAATCCCGCGTGAACAAATGACCGACGCCCAACGTGCGGCGGTGGACGAGTTGGTCAGCGGGCCACGCGGCAAACTCTCTGGCCCCTTTGTGCCCTTGATGCGCAGCCCCGAGCTGATGCGCCGCCTGCAAAAAGTGGGGGAATACCTGCGTTACGACAACACCGTGGGTTTGCACAATTCAGAATTTGCGGTGCTGGTGGTGGCGCGCCATTGGTCACAGCCGGTGGAGTGGCACATCCACAAACCCATCGCCATGAAAGCCGGTGTGAGCGAAGCCACTTGTGACGCGATTGCCGAAGGCCGCCGCCCACCAAACATGACGGCCGAGGAAACCGTGGTGTACGACTTTTTGCAAGAGCTGTTGCACAACCAATCGGTGAGCGACGAGACCTGGGCCGCTGCACAAAAGATATTTGGCGACCAAGGCGTCATCGACATGACGGCGCACTGCGGCTACTACAGCTTGCTGGCCATGGTCATGAACACCACGCGCCGCAGCTTGCCGGACGACGCAGCGCCGGGCATTGCACCTTTTCCCCAATGAGGGGCTGAACGCTGGCGCAGTCAAAGCCATGCACGGCGTGGCTTTTTTGTAGGAGCCCACCCCGGGGGCGATGGGCGTGGCACACGACCTCAACAACGTCGCTCTCAACGGCATCGCCCTGAAAAACATCGCCCACGGGGTGGGCTCCTACAACAAAAAAATGGCTGACCTGCTCAAGACCTGAGGCCAAAACAGCCAAGGCATTTTCGAGCACGCTCAACCAAAGGCGTTGAGCGTTTGCCCCCCTGCTTGTACCGGGTGCGCATGCACCAGCACCACGGCCATCACGCAGGTTTCGGTGCCCCGGTTGATCCAGTTGTGCACCGTGCCGCGCTGCACCATGACGTCGCCGGCTTTCAGGTGAACTTCCTCGCCGGACTCCAGTTCCATGTCGATTTCGCCGGACATGACCACGATGTAATCCACCGAGTCGGTGCGGTGCACGCGCTGCTGTACCCCGGGGTGGAAGTCGAGGATGCGGAACACAGTGCCGTTTTCGATGACCGAGAATTTGCCCTCACGGCGGCCTGCGTCCACATGGCCGTTGTTGTTGGCAGGACTCGTTTCGGTGGTCCACACATTGCACACAAAGCCATTGGGGCGGCCTTGGCGGTAGTGGCTGCAGACTTCGTCAATCTCGACGATGGCTTTGCCTTGGTCGTCGTGACCGGTGACGATGCGGCGAATGGACGGGTTGATCGGGTTGGACATTCAATGGGCTCCTAGGAAAATAGGTTCAGTGGTCATCATGGGCCACGCGGCGCATGAAATCGGTCATGGCTGTCGCCAGGGTTTCTTCGTGCGGGCCCCAGGCAGAAAACGGCAAAGCGGGCACGTCTTCGTCCGCTACCGGCAGCTCGAACAATTCGCAGCCGGGGATCAGGGCCGCCGCTTCGCGGGCATGGCGGGACACATGGGTTTTGTCGTTGCCGGGCACCACCCAGGTGGGCACACGGATGGCCTGCAGGGCCTCGGTCGTCATGCCCAGCACCGGTTCGCGCGGGCCTTGCAAAAAAATCTGAAGCCAGTGGCGCATGACGGCCATGTATTGCTGGGGGTCCATGGCCATCAGTCGGTCGCGGTTTACGGGATCGGTTGTGATGAGCTCTTGGTAAAAAGGCGTGGCACACACCGCAGCCATGCCGCCTTGTTCGGCCGCGCGGATGAACTGG
>CAITSG010000376.1 GCA_903894995.1 uncultured Burkholderiales bacterium | reverse complement strand
TGGTCAATGGCGGCTTTGTAGGCCTCTAACGTGTGCTCAGGAAATGTGCCGGAAGCGCCACGGTGGGCAATCACCAGCGGGGCATCGCCCGACAGGGTTTTAAACAAGGGTGCGCTGTCTCCGCCGCAAGCTTGCAGCAAAGCCACGGACACTGCCGCGATCAAATACTTGATGTTCATTTTTTCTCCAGATAAGGATAAGTTCTTCAGTGACATGCATCACAAAGACGTTTCAGTATGCGGAGCGGGTATGACGTTTTTATGAAGAGCAAAAGCTGATTTCGTGTCGCTGTGGCGCAGGTCATGGCGTCCAAATCACGTCCACAATCAGCTTGACAGAAATCGCCAGCAAGCCCACTTGCACCCAAGTGAAGAACCAGTCGTCGGCGATTTTGCGTGTGAGGTAGGCGCCCGCCACGGTTCCCGTCAGGGCAAACGGGATCAGTACCAAAGCACCCATCAGTTCCTGAGGTCCATAAGGCTGCAGCGCGTGATAAGGCCCCAGCTTGGCCAAGTTGATGATGGCAAAAAACAAAGTCGAAGTGCCGGCGAACACCAGCTTGGGCAGTTTTTGCGGCAACAGGTAAACCTGAAACGGTGGACCTCCTGCATGCGAGATGAAGCTGGTAAAACCGGACAAACTGCCCCACAGCAGCCCTTTTTTCCAATTGGCGGGCCGTGGCGCTTGCGCGCTGTTGCGCTTGAACCAGGCGTTGAGCACAAAGCCCACGCCCAAGAGGCCGATCATCATTTTCACGGCCGTGTCTGACACCAGTGATGCAGACAGCCAGCCCACCAGCACACCACCCACGCCAGCCGGAACAAGGATTTTCAGGTTGAGGGCGCTGAAATTCTTGCGGTAAAGCCACAGCCCCACCATGTCAGAGATGATGTAAATGGGCAGCAGCATCACC
Organism: uncultured Burkholderiales bacterium; assembly: GCA_903894995.1. Lineage (GTDB taxonomy): Bacteria > Pseudomonadota > Gammaproteobacteria > Burkholderiales > Burkholderiaceae_C > Limnohabitans_A. Next base: position 3,929 of record CAITSG010000376.1, on the reverse strand, counting down.
ACCGCTTTGACCGGGGACATGAACAACGAAAGAATGGGCACAGACAGCATGCCCACCGTGGGCAAGCCGCCTTTGGACAGGCCGACCATGGCCGCTGCCAGCCCTGCCCAGATCAGGTCATTTGCATCGGTCATGTCACATCAGGCGCTGCACTGTGTCCAGCCCTGCTCGCACCCCTTTTAGCGCCCATGTTCGCTTCCCTATACGCACCTGAGACTGCCTGCTCATAAATACCCGCGCGCCCAAGCCAGGCCCCGCGAGGTGCCACCTGCCGAGGCATCGGCTGGGTTGTACTCACACCCGATCCAGCCGTCCCAGCCACATTCGCCGCTCACGCGGTCGATGACCTGGAAGATGTGTGTCCAATTCACCTCGCCCGTGCCCGGCTCGTGGCGGTGCGGCACTTCGGCAATCTGGAAGTGCCCGACCCGGCCCGTGGGCAGGTACTGGGCAATCTTTGAACTGAGGTCGCCTTCGACGATCTGGCAGTGAAACAGGTCCATCTGCACCTTGACGTTGTCAGCGCCCACCGCACGCACGATGCGGTGCGCATGGTCTTGGCGATTCAGGTGAAAGCCCGGCACGCTGCGGGTGTTGATCGGCTCGATCAGCACATCACGCCCTGTTTTGGCGGCTTCGGCAGCGGCCCATTGCAAGTTGCTGATGAGCGTGGCGTCAGCCGCTTCAGAGCTGGCACCTTCGGCCCGCAAGCCCACCATGGCGTGGATGCGAGGGCAGTTCAGCGCCTCGGCATAAACCAACGCTTGGCCAAAGCCGGTGCGAAACTCCGCTTCGCGCCCGGGCACACTGGCCGTGCCGCGTTGGCCCGTCTCCCAGGCCTTGGTAAAGCTGTCGGTATCGGTGCCGCCAGGGGGGCTGTTGAAAAGCACCTGCTGCAAGCCGTTGGCATGCAAGCGGGCGGCCAGCTCTTGCGCGGGGAATGCGTAAGGAAACAAATACTCCACGGCCTTGAAGCCGTCTTTGGCTGCCGCCTCAAAGCGGTCCAGAAAGGGCAGGTCGGAGTACATCATGGAGAGGTTGGCGGCGAAACGGGGCATGTGTTTTCTTTCAATCAAAGAGAATTTCAACGACAGGTTTTGTCATCTGGAACCAGTGGCAGTCACCCCGGACTTGATCCGGGGTCCATGTGCACCAGCCAATGCTGGATCCCGGCTCGGGGGCCGGGATGTCAAATGAGGGGCAGACAGGCCAAACTTGGCCATGGGCAAGGACATCACCACCTCGCGCCAAAAGCCTGGCGCAACTCGTCCAAATCGGTGCCAAGCAGCGGCGGGGTGTGGGGTTGCAGCAGCATGAGCCGAGCAGTTTCTTCCAGCTCTTCGAGCGTGGCCATGGCCGCCGCCGGGGTGTCGTGCCAGACATTGGGCCCCAGGCGTGTGAGCATCACGGCTCGGATCGGCGCACCCTGAGCGGCGTAGCGGCGGATCAGGTCGGCCACTTCTTGTGCAGCGTCCGGGCTGCCTGGACGGTGGTAGCGCAGCAAGGGCACATGGCCGACTTTCATCACAAAGTAGGGCGTGATGGGTGGCAGCAATTCGGGACCAGTGCTGTTCAGGCTGAGGGCTACGCAGTGTGTGCTGTGGGTGTGGATCACACAGCGGGTATGGGCATCGGTCTCGCAAGCAGCGGCGTAAATCTGGCGGTGCACGGCGATGGTTTTGCTGCCCTTGTCGCCGCTGACTTGTTGGCCTTGCCCATCCAGTTTGGCAAGGCGCGCCGGGTCCAAAAAACCCAGGCATGCATCGGTGGGGGTGATGAGAAAGCCGTCATCGAGACGCACGCTGATGTTGCCCGCTGTGGCGTGCACGTAGCCACGCTCAAACAGGCTGCGGCCTACGCGGCACATCTCTTCGCGGGCTTGGGATTCATTCATGCGAGGTCTCCAAACAGCAATGGATTCATTGTAGGAGCCCCGCCCCCGGTGCGAATGCCTGTGGGTTGCGGGTGCGCCATCGCGACGAGGGTGCCGCGCCTACAAGTGGCATGGGTCATGGCAAGGCTGCAAACGCTTTGCTGAAAAAGTCTTCGGTGCCAAAGTTGCCCGATTTGAGGGCGATGTGCAGGCCCCCTTTTTCGGAGGGCGCATGGCACCACGGCACACCCGGGTCGATTTGCGGGCCGATTTGCAGCTGCGCAATGCCCAGCGCCTGCACACAAGCGCCCGAGGTCTCGCCACCGGCCACGACCAGCTGCTTCACACCCAAACCGACCAGGCCACGCGCCACTGCGGCCAGCGCATGCTCGACCAAAGCACCTGCCTCGGCCACGCCTAACTGCGCCTGCACGGCTTTGACGGCCTCGGGCTCGGCGGTGGAATACACCAGCACCGGGCCGTCCTTGAGCAGCGGCGCGGCCCAGGCCAGCACCTGCTGCACCACGGCGTCGCTTTGGCCGTGCATCAGCGCGGCAGGGTTGATCGCCATCGCGGGGCGGCCCGTAGATTTGAAGTGCGCCACTTGCGCATTGGTGGCCACAGAGCAACTGCCCGAGACCACGGCTTGCCAACCACCAGCCGCAGGCAACTGACTGGCCTGAAGTGAAGGCTTCAAGCCAAAGTTGGCGGGCAGGCCAATCGCCACGCCCGAGCCTGCGGTGAGCAGCGGCATGTCCTTCAAGGCAGGCCCCAGAAGGTGCAGGTCGTCGTTGCTGGTCGCGTCCACCACGGCCACGCCCACGCCTTCGGCACGCAGCACGGCGATGCGCTCGCGGATGGCAGCCCCGCCTTGGGCCACGGTTTTGTAGTCGATCAGGCCGACCTTGCGTTTTGTTTGCGCCTGCATGACACGCACCAAATTCGCATCGTTCATGGGGGTGAGCGGGTGGTTTTGCATGCCCGATTCATTGAGCAGCACGTTGCCCGCGAACAGGTAACCTTTGAACACGGTGCGGCCGTTGTCCGGAAAGGCGGGTGTGGCGATGGTGAAGTCCGTGCCCAGTGCGTCCATCAGCGCCTCGGTCACCGGGCCGATGTTGCCTTCGGGCGTGCTGTCAAAGGTGGAGCAGTATTTGAAATAAATTTGCTCTGCACCTTGGTTTTGCAGCCATTTCAAGGCGTCGAGCGATTGCGCGATGGCCTCGGCGGCCGGGATGGTGCGCGACTTGAGCGCCACCACCACCGCATCCACGTCAGCCCCGAGTGGCAAAGTGGGCACACCAATCGTCTGCACCACCCGCATGCCCGAGCGCACCAGGTTGTTGGCCAGGTCTGTGGCGCCTGTGGAGTCGTCGGCAATGCATCCGAGTTTCAAACCCAATTTCAAAGTGCTCATGTCAAATCTCTTGTTGCTGGCGGTTGCATTTTGTAGGAGCCCACCCCGTGGGCGATGGTTTTTGAGGGCGTGTTCCACGCCCATCGCCCACAGGGTGGGCTCCTGCACAGGGTTTCAGCCCGGTGCTTTGGGCAATTCAATGCCCGGGAAAATCTTGATCACCGCGCTGTCGTCTTCTTTGGCAAAGCCCGCGGTGCTGGCCTGCATGAACATCTGGTGCGCGGTGCTGGACAGGGGCAGCGGGAACTTGGTGGCACGCGCCATGTCGAGCACGATGCCCAAATCTTTCACAAAAATGTCCACGGCCGACAGCGGCGTGTAGTCGGCCGCCAGCACATGCGCCATGCGGTTTTCAAACATCCAGCTGTTGCCCGCGCTGTTCGTGATCACCTCGTACAAAGCGGCCGGGTCCACACCCTCGCGCAAGCCCAGCGCCATGGCTTCGGCAGCGGCCGCAATGTGCACGCCCGCCAGCAGCTGGTTGATGATCTTGACCTTGCTGCCCGCGCCTGCGCTGTCGCCCAGCTTGTAGACCTTGGCGGCCATGGCGTTCAAGAAGGGTTCGGCCAGCGCATAAGCCTCGGGCTTGCCAGCGGTCATCATGGTCATTTGGCCGGATGCCGCTTTGGCTGCACCGCC
>CAITSG010000375.1 GCA_903894995.1 uncultured Burkholderiales bacterium | reverse complement strand
GTCGTTGCCCGCCAAACCTTCCAGCCGGTCGTTCTGCGCTGTGCCAATCAGGTTGTTGGCCAAAGCGGTTCCAAGGATGACGTTCACCGTGCCGGTGCCCGGACCAGGTGGTGGTGGTGGTGGTGGAGGTGGCGTGACAACGCCAGTACCAGGACTTGGGCCGACCAAGGGAACGGCTGGCGTGTCCAGTGTGGCGTTGGGGTCAAGCAGGTTTTTGTCGCTGAAGGCGATGTATTCAATGCCGGTCAACCAGTCGGTGCCCTCGGCCCCTGCTACCGAGGTCTTGCCCCCCGAACTGGTGATGACGTAGGCACTGGACAGGCCCTGAAAAACCGCCCAATCCAGGCCAGCGCCACCATCGAGGCTGTCGTTGCCCAAGCCCCCAAACAAGGTGTCGTCGCCTTCCCGGGCCTGCAACTGGTTGTCCAGAGTGTTGCCTTGCAGGCGGTCGTTGCCGTCGCCGGTGACGGCGTTTTCAATGGCGCTGCTTGCGCCCATGGTGATAAAACGGGTGCCGCCCAAGGTCGAAGCGTTGCCCGCATTGAGATCCAGCAAAACGTCTTGGTACAAAGCGGCACCGTTGATCCAGTCCACACCGCCGTTGGTGTCGGTCAGGTTGATGCGGCCGGTTTGCCCGGTTTGTGCTTGCGCTGTTAAAACTTCGTCGGTGTAGTGGTAAATGTTGTTCACATCGACCGGTGCCCCGAAAGCACTGAGCTCCACCGAGTTGAGCCTGCCGGTGGAGCCGCTCAAGGTGTCTTGGATGCGCACAGACCAATTGCCCGCCAATACCTCGCCCCGCAGGCCATCCAGGCCAAAGGCATACGTCAGACCAAAGTCAGAGGTGGCCGCCGTGCCAGTGGTGCCGTTGTACAAGTTCATGCTGGTGCCCGAGGGCGAGACCAGCTGGATGCGCAGTTGCGTCAAGTCCGCATGCGTGAAGTTCAAGGTCAGGGCCACATGCTCCAAAGACATGTTTTGCGTCACGTTGAAGTTGTAGCTCAGGGTGCCTGCGTCCACCATGGCCTGGTTGGCGTTGATCACGCCAGTGGACAGGGTCAACTCGTTGGCCGATGTTTGCGCTTGCGGCATGAGCAGGCTCCAGACCTCGGCCATGCGCACGGCGTTGTAGGCGTTGACCATGCCGTAGCCGTAGTCTTCGCTGTAGTGCAGGCCGCCGCCGTTCCAATTGATGGCTTTGTTCCAGCGCCAGGCAAAGTGTTCAAGGTTGACCGGGCCGCCATACACGCTGCCGGTGCCTATGGCGCTCAAGCACAAAATGGCATGCACATCGCGCCAGCCCAAGAGGGGGTTGGCGTCCAGCATCAGGGCCACCACGCCCGACACAATGGGTGCCGCCGCCGAGGTGCCGCCAAAGGCATTGGTGTAGTCGCCGGCCAGCAGACCGTCGTAACCCAAACCCCCACCCAAAATGTCGGTGGTCACCGCGCCGGCCGGTGCGCTGACCAGGATGTGGGCGCCATAAGTGGAGTAACCGGCAATGTAGCCATCGGCCCCAATGGCGGCCACGGTCACGGTGTGTTGCGAGGCATCGAGGCCGTCGCCATTGCCGTTGGCGTCGTAATTGCCCGCCGACTTGACGGTGATGGTGCCCAGGCCATTGCGGCCAAACACGGCCGCGTTGTGGAATTTTTCAATGTCGGCCAGGGCCGAAAAGTTGGCCACCGCACCGTAGCTGTGGTTGGTGACATCAAAAGCTTGCATTCCGTCCAAAGTCAACAGGTAGCGGTCCCAATTGAGGTTGATGTCGTCAGGCCCGCCAAAAATCGTCACGCCCGTGATGCTGCCGTCAAAAGACACACCCACCCCGCCCAGGCCGTTGTTGTCGGCGGCAATCAAGCCCGCCACCGAGGTGCCATGGATGTCCAATTGCGTCTGGGGCACGCCGGTATTGACCATGCCATTGACAGCGACCAACAAGGCACTGAAAAAGTTGGTGCTCAGGTCCCAGTGAGTGGCTTGCACCCCCGAGTCCCAAACACCCACACGCACCCCCTGCCCCGTGTGATCGGCCCACACGCGTTCAATGCCCGTGGTGTTGTTGAGTCCGGCGAAGCCCAATCGCCCAATCATGGCCAGATGCCATTGGCTGATGTACAGCGGGTCGGTGGGTTTCAATGTTGGAATGATCATCGCGAAGGCTCCTTGATTGAAATGTGTTCAACACGCAAAGTGGGGTTGGCCTGCATGCAGACCGACTGCGTTTCCCATCGACCTTGAAGACCCATCCAAGTGCCAGGCGCAAAACTTTGCACACTCAGACCGGTCAAAGACACCAAATCTCCGCTTTCTGTGCGAAACAAAGGGCACACCACGCCGCCAGGCACCACGACGCCGCGCAACAAAACAGTAGATAAGGGATGGCTGATTTTAGGGACTCCTAAAAAAAACAGGATTAAAAACAAGAAAAACCACTTTTTTGACTTGTTTATATTGAAAATGTATTTTTTATTCATTTGAAGATATTGGTCATTTCATCACCTTGTATGCACATCCTCTTCATTCACCAGAACTTCCCAGGGCAATTTCGGCATTTGGCCCCGGCCATGCAGGCGGCAGGCCACACCGTGCGGGCGCTGGCCATTCAAGGGAAAGGCTTGACGGGGGTGGAGATGGTGCGGCACCAGCCCAATATGCAGCCCAGCAAAACGATTCACCCTTGGCTGGCCGAATTTGAGACCAAGCTGATCCGGGGCACCTCGGCGCTGCAGGCCATGTTGGCCATGAAGCAGCAAGGCTGGACCCCCGACCTGGTGGTGACCCACCCCGCTTGGGGCGAGGCCATGTTCATCAAAGAGGTGTGGCCGCAGACCAAGGTTTTGGCGT
>CAITSG010000374.1 GCA_903894995.1 uncultured Burkholderiales bacterium | reverse complement strand
CTTCAATTGGTGTCGCTCAAAGATGACTTGCACATTGATGCGCATTTTTCTAGCGACCCCAACCTGCCCTGCCCTTCTGTGGCTGTTTCCATCCACTCACCGGACGGCCGCATTGTGAGCAGCGCGGGCGCATGGAACGATGGGCACTTGCTGGAAAGAGATGCGGTCGGGTTGGGTCATGTGAGTCTTTGCTTTCCCCAATTGCCATTGCTCAAGGGGCGCTATTACGTCAGCTTGCATTTGTTTTGCGAACGTGGGCTGCACATTTACGATGTGGCCGACCGTGCGGTGTACTTGTCGGTTGAGCAAGAGGGTATTGAACAGGGTTTGTTTCACATGCCCAGAACATGGTCATCTCAAGCAGACGACCGATTGCCGCTGAACTCGTCGCCTGAGGGCCAAAATCAAAACATCATGCCCCCCGAGGTGTTGCTGGACTGGTTGTCGGCGACGGTGCCACCTTTGCCCGAAGGTGCGTCTGTGACCTGCCCCTTCCCACAGGCGCCCGGTCTTGAGACGCTGGCCCCCAGATTTGGCTTAGTGGCGCAAGCCGATGGTTCTTTTTTAAAAACGCGTTCGCCTCGTTGGTCTTTGGCCTGGGTGCGCTCCGATGCCCCGCCCATTGACTGGCATGCCTTGTTCCAGATTAGTTTTGGCCATGAAATGAGTCCAGCCCATTGGGACTGGAAATACCGTGGCCAAACATTGGCGGGCGTGGGCGTTTTTGCAGCTTCGGGTTTGGTTGGTTTTTATGGCGGTTTGCCCCGCCAGGTGATCAAGCATGGCGTGCCTTGTATGGCACTGCAAATTGGCGATGTGATGGTTCACCCAAACGAAAGAGGTGTCTTGACTCGCCAGGGTCCTTTCAACCTCGCCTGCACCACATTGCTTGAACAATTGATGGGATTTGAACGCCCTTACTTATTGGGGTTTGGCTTTCCGAATCAAAAAGCATTGCGACTTGCAACGCGCCAGGGCATTTACGCTGCGGTCGATCAGGTGGTGGAGTTGCACTGGCCGGTGCCGCGCTTGCTGCCAAGCTGGCGGGTGCGCTCGCATGCGGTGACTTTGGCCGATGAGGCGGCCGTGAATGCCTGCTGGACCGAGATGGCGCAGGCCATGCGGTCGAGCATTTTGGGGGTGCGCGATTGGCAGCATGTGGCCAAGCGGTTTTTGCAGCACCCGACGGTGAATTACACGGTGCTGCTGATGCGTTCGCGTTTGTCGGGCAGGCCTTTGGGGGTGGTGGTGGTGTGTGACCGGGGTGCAGACGGGCTGGAGTTGATGGACCTGATTGGTGCCCCTGTGCATTTTTCGGCGTTGGTACGGGTGGCTTTGCGCCATGCGCATTTGCTGGGTCGCAGCCGTTTGTTGGCTTGGGTCACTTCGAGTCACCGGCATTTGCTGGGTGCATGGAACAGTGAATCTGTGCCCCTGGATGTGTGGATTCCGGCCAATGTGTGGACGCCAGGGCCGTCGGCTGCCGAGTTGCAGGGGCAGTGGTGGTTGATGGGCGGGGACACGGATTTCCGGTGACAGATTGGCGCTTTGTCATGGCTTGGCCTGATCTTTGTAACGGCTTTAGGGGAGTTTTTGCTTGAACGAATCTGATCTGATCCCCTATGTGGCCACACTGGAAATTCCAGCTCGGCGTGTGCTGGTGGTCGCCCCACACCCGGATGACGAGGTGTTTGGCTGCGCAGGGGCCATCGTCTCGCACTTGCGGCACGGTGTCAGTGTTCAGGTGCTGGTGTTGACCGATGGCTCCAAGCATGGAAACGACCAAATTCGCGCTGAGGAGTGTGCGCGTGCTGCAGCCGTTTTGGGTTATGGCGTCCCCATTTTTTGGGGCGAAGTGGATCGGGCTTTGGCTTGCAGTGAGCGGCTGGTCGATCGCCTGACACGGTTACTCATTTCAGAGCAAATCGATTTGGTTTATGCCCCTTCGCCTTGGGAAATTCACCCAGACCATCGGCAGGCGTCGCGGTTGGCGACAGAGAGCATCCAAAGCACCGGAGGTTTTTGCCGCATGGCGTTTTATGAGGTGGGCGCTGCGCTGAGGCCGAATGTTTTGCTGGACATCACCGCGGATGTCGGCTTGAAACAGCAAGCCATGGCTTGTTTCGAGTCACAGTTGGTGTACCAAAATTATGACCAACATATCGCAGCGCTGAATCGGTTCAGGTCTTATACCTTGCCCGCCACAGTCAAGTCGGCTGAGGCTTTTTTGCTGATGTCAGCCCAAGAGTTGGCGAGTTTTACGGTTTGGCCACATTGGGACGGTGCGACTGGGTCGAGTGGGCCTGAGCCCGAAGCGCTCAGACCTGCTGCGCCACTGGTCTCGGTGCTGGTCAGGAGCGCCGACAGCCGTTATTTGCAAGAGGCTTTGGACTCGATTGCCTTTCAGACTTGGCCTCATTTAGAAGTGGTGGTGGTGGCTGAGGTGCCGGACCACAGCCGCTTGGCACAGCGCTGTGGCCCGCATGCTCTGAGGCTGATCAGTGCGCAAGCGCCTTTGTCGCGGTCGGCCGCAGGTCAATTGGCTTTGCAGGAAGCCAAAGGTGATTATTTGTTGTTCCTCAATGAGGACGATTGGCTTTTCCCCGGTCATGTCGCCCGCTTGGTGGGCGTGTTGGAACACCAACCCCATTTATTGGCCGCCTACACAGGCGTTGCTTTGGTCAGACCCGATGGCTCTTCCTTGGGGGAAATTCTAGATCTGCCTTGGGATTTTTCGAACCAACAGGACGACTCGTTGTTGCCAACACATGCGGTTTTGTTCAAGTCAAGCGCTTTGCAACAAGGTTTGTCTTTTGATTTGTCTTTGGACTGGCATGCGGATCGTGATTTTTGGATGCGCCTGGCGCAATTGGCGGTGTGGGTGCATTTGCCGGGTGTGAGTGCTGCTTGCAGAACGTACGGAGTCTTGCCAGACGATGCTTCGCAGTCGCCACGGGCTCGCACTTACTCGGTCCTGGAGCAAGAGTTGCTCGACTTGCGCGCAGAGTTGGCCTGCCAAATTGGCCTTCGCAATGATGCAACGGCCCTGTTGGCGCAGGCGTCTTT
>CAITSG010000373.1 GCA_903894995.1 uncultured Burkholderiales bacterium | reverse complement strand
CAGTGTCGAGCACATGCGTGCGCCCGTGGATGTCGCTGCAGCATTGAAGTTGCCGGCCATGACCATGGTTCAAAAAGCCGAACGCGTGCGCAGCACACCCGAGGGCCCTTTGTCGCACATCACCACCTGGGTGCCCGATGCGATTTCTTCAGGTTTTGGCAAGCGCGAATTGGCGCAAAAACCCATTTTGGTGCTGCTCGAAGAGTCGGGTGTCAAAGTGGGCCGGGCCGAGCAAACCATCTCGGCCCGTTTGGCCGATGTGGGCATGGCCCAGCACCTGGATGTTTCTGTCGGATCGGCCTTGCTGGCGGTTCGGCGTTTGATTTATGACGAGGACGAACGTCCCGTCCAATGGCTGCATGGCTTGTACCGACCGGACCGGTACGAATACCAGATGCAGTTATCCCGCGTTGGCAGCATTGACGCCAAGGTGTGGGTAAGCCAAGAGCTGTCCGCCAACTTCCATTAACTTTTTCAAGGATGTTCTCATGACCTCACGTCGCACTTTCATGGGCCAGTCCGCTGCTGCGGCCTCGGCTCTCGCCTTTCCACTGGTGGGCGGGGCTCAGCCCAAGCCCATCAAAGTGGGTGTTTTGCACCCTGTGACGGGTGCCTTGGCTTACTCGGGTCAGCAGTGCCGCATGGGTGCCTTGATGGCGATTGAAGACATCAACAAGGCCGGCGGCATCAAGTCGCTGGGCGGTGCCAAGATCGAAGCCATGCTCGGCGATGCACAGTCCAGCCCGCAAGCGGGCACGGCCGAAATCGAGAAAATGAACGAAGCCGGTGTGAGCGCCGTGGTCGGTGCCTTTGCCTCGGCCATTTGCCTGGCCACCACACAAGCGGCGGCCAAATACAACCTGCCCCATGTGGTCGATGTCGGCGTGGCCGACCAGATCGTTGAGCGCGGCCTGAAAAACACCTTCCGCTTTGGCCCTGGCTACAAGAAGTGCGCCGAAGTGGCCGTGTCCAGCCTGCACGTTTTGAACACCGCCGCAGGCAAGCCCGCCCGCACCGTGATGATCGTGCACGAAGAGTCCTTGTTCGGCACAGGCACCGCCAACTTGCTGGCCAAAGAGTTGCCTGGCTATGGCTATGAGGTGAAAGAGATCATCAAGCACGCCAACCCTACGCGTGACTTCAACAACATTGCGCTGCGCATCAAGCAGGTCAACCCCGACATCCTGATCCCGGCCAACTACTACAACGAATACGCCCTGCTGGTGCGCACTTTGCAGCAGCAAAAAATCACACCCAAGGCCATCTACTCGGTGCTTGGCGGTGCGGCGTCAAGCTACAAGTTCGTCAAGGAATTCCCTGAGGCGGCCAACGGCATCATCGACTGCAACCACTGGTTCAACCCCAAGGACAAGCGCTCGGCAGAACTGAAAAAGCGTGTCGAAGCACAAGGCCAGTTCTTCAGCTACGAAGTGTTCATGACCTACACCGCCATGATGCTGCTGGCCGATGCGATTGAGCGAGCCAAGTCCACGGACCGCGCCGCCATCATCGACGCGCTGGCGTCCAGCAAGTTCGCCAATCACATCATGCCCTACGGCCCGACCAATTTTGTCAACGGCCAGAACATGGGTGCGCAGCCCTTGATGACCCAAGTCCACAAAGGCGACATCAAGGTGATCGTGCCGCGCGATTACCGTGAAATTGATCCGATTTTCCCGCTCAAGGGCTGAACTGCGCTGACCTGAAAGACCCCGATGCTGGACTTCAACAT
>CAITSG010000372.1 GCA_903894995.1 uncultured Burkholderiales bacterium | reverse complement strand
GGGCGGGGCTCCCACAAAAGGCAGGACGATCCCCTGTAGGAGCGGCGCCCTCGCCGCGATAACCCTCGCAGACCACCAAAAATCGCCCCGAGGGCGGGGCTCCCACAAAAGGCAGGACGATCCCCTGTAGGAGCGGCGCCCTCGCCGCGATAACCCTCGCGGACCACCAAGAATCGCCCCGAGGGCGGGGCAGGCATTCCCCCCGAAGGCGGAGCTCCCACAGGGATCACCCGACTGATCGCTGTGCCCAAGACCCGCATTTCATTTCAAACTTCACACAGCCATATCACTGGCGTTGGACCAGCATTTCACGCAAACGATCTTGTGCGTAACGCAAACGGGCATCCACGATGGAGGCTTCAATGTGATCGCCCGGCTGCAAGCGGCCTTGTCTGGCCCGATCTTGCGCCGCCCGCAAGCGGTCCACCGCGCCAGTCCAGTCCAAGCGCGCCAATTGGGCTTCGCCCTCGGCACGCAATGCCCCCAAGGCGGCACCTTGCATGGAAAGCAAGCTCGCCAAGGTCTGCCAAGCCTGCGCATCGTTGGGAGAGCGCAGCACCAAAAGGCGCAACTGGCGTGTGGCATCGTCAAGCCAGGGGTGTTTGGGCAAGCGCTGCAAGGCTTGCGCCACCGCCAGCAATTCAGGCCGCGGCAGCTTGGCCAGCGCGCCATCCGGCACCAGCGTGGTCAGCACCGTTTCAAAGCGGCTTTGCTTGAAGGCCACTTCGGCGCGCAGCAGGCGCAACCAACGGCTGGCCGCCATGTCGGGTGCCGCCTGCAGCAAGCCTTGAGCCCCTTTGCCGATGGGTGCCTTGGCCACCTGCTCGCTCAAAGATGCCAGCGTGCGCTCTGCGCCGTCCATGTTGCGCATTTGCAAATGGGCCAGTGTGGCCGCGTACGCGGCACCGACTTGCTGTGCAGCAGAGGCCGGTTTGGCACCAGGCTGTGCATCTTGCGTCCACGCCCGCAAAGCGTCGGGGGTACTTTGCGCCAAAACACGCGCCCTGGCGGCCAACATGGCCTGGGCCAAGTCGTTGGACTGGAATTCCGGGCTTGCAATGAGCTGCTGACGCGCCTGCATGTCAGCCAAGCGCTCGGTCGTTAACGGGTGGCTGCGCAAATAGGGAAATGCGCCGCTGTCGTTCAAGCCTGCGGCTTGTTGCAACTTGGCAAACATGCCGACAAAGCCTCTGGGGTCATAACCTGCGTCCACCAAAATGCCGTAGCCCACCCGGTCTGCTTCTCGCTCCATGTCGCGCGAGTAGCTCAGCTGAGACTGTGCCGCTGCAGCCTGCCCACCAACAATCAAGGCTTGCGCACCTTGGGCACTTTTGCTGGCGGCCAGTGCGCCCAAAATCATCGAACCAATGACCCAAGGGGTCATTTTGGCTTGGTCGTCCATGCCCCGCGCAATGTGGCGCTGCGTCACATGGCTCAACTCATGCGCCAAAACCGAGGCCAGTTCGTCATGGGAGCTGACCACCGCAATCAAGCCCAAATGCACGCCCAAATAGCCCCCGGGCAAAGCAAAGGCGTTCACGGTTCTGTCACGACCGAGCAAAATGCGCCAAGCAAACCGCTCTTGCAATTCGGCAGACAAATCCCCCCGCGCAGCGGCCGCCTTGATAAGGGGTGCCCACAATTGCTGGATGTACTCGTCCAAGACGGCATCTTCCAGAAAGTCGGGGTCTCGGTACAACTCACGGGCAATCCGGTCGCCCAATTGCCTCTCGGCACTCAAGGAAATGCTTTCGCCATCGCCAAGCGCAGGCAGGCCAACCGTTTGCGCCCGGACAGGCGCAAAAGCCATGGCGCAAGCCAGTGAAATCAACAGCAATGGATGACGCATATTGTTTTTCAAGGTCGGTCGTGTCTTTTTCAATCCCCGTATGATGCGCCATTGTTGTGAACCATTTGTAAACGGGCGTTACCCCTATGGCCATGAGCGAAACTTCCGGTGTCCTGACCCATTTTGACGCCCAAGGGCAAGCCCACATGGTCGATGTGGGCAGCAAAGCCCTGACCCGTCGCGTGGCGGTGGCCAGTGGTCGCATTGACATGCTGCCCAGCACTTTGGCCTTGGTCACCTCGGGAACAGCCAAAAAAGGCGATGTGCTGGGCATTGCCCGCATTGCCGGTATTCAGGGGGCCAAAAAAACCAGCGACTTGATCCCGCTGTGCCACCCGATTGGATTGACCCGTGTCGCCGTTGAGTTTGAGATCTTGCCAGACGCATCTTGTGTGGTCTGCACCGCCACGGCCGAGGTCACCGGGCAAACCGGCGTGGAAATGGAAGCCTTAACGGCTGTTCAGGTGGCCTTGCTCACCATTTACGACATGTGCAAAGCGGTTGACCGGGGCATGACCATCAACGGCGTCAAGCTGCTTGAAAAACATGGCGGCAAGTCGGGCAGTTTTGTGGCCCCGCTCTGAGCTTGCCCCCTGCTCTTGAACATTCAAACTGATGGTATTGCAACTGCCCTCAGCGCTGCTTCTGGCAGGAGGGGCATGCATGGTGCTCTTCGGGGTGGTGCAGTGGCTGCTCAACCCCACAACATCCCGCGCCGTCACGCTGTGGTGCAGCGGCACCATGATGCTGGGCGCTGGCCAGTGCATGGGCGGCTTGGGCTGGAACACTGCTCACAGCTGGCTTGATGCAGTGATCGTTGGCCTGTGCTTGGGGGGTCTGTGGGCCCAAGCGCTGGCCTTGCGCCACATCTTGAATCGCCCGCTCAAAATGGCACAAGCCTGGCTCGCCTGTGGGGCGTTGAGCGGCTTGGCCGCCGTGTTCGCCCATGCATTGTCTGTCCATGCACTGGGCCTGTCGGGCTTGGTCATGGCCCTGTCGCTCGGCTGCATCTGGGCAGGGCTCTTGGCCAACGACATTCGCCGTCGCCAAGACAGCACCGCTGCAGCCTGCATGGCCTGGGCTTTCGTGGCGGCCGCCTTGACACTGGCCGTTGCATCTGTGCTGCTGGCATCAGGACATGCACCATGGCCTGCCAGCCACGCCGGTGCCGCTTGGGTCTGGGTTGGTGCGGTCGTGCCGCTGACGATGCTCACGCAGCTTGGATTTTTGGGCTTGAGCCTTGAAAAAACGAACCGGCAAATTCATGCCCTGCTTGCGCGCCAGGCGCATCAAACGCAAATGGTCCATTTGAGCGAACAAATGGCAGAAATCAACCGCCGTCATGGCCTGAGCGCAATGGCTGCGTCACTGGCGCACGAATTGAGTCAACCATTGACCAATCTCTACCTGATCACCGATCGCCTGGAGATGGAACTTCAGGACAAGGGCAACGACACACTGGCCCCTTTCATTCACGATCTGCAGCGCAATGCCCAAAAAGCTGGCGATTTGGTGGGCCGCATCCGCTCTTTTGTGGGATCAGAAAACCAGCATCTGTCCCGGGTTCAAGTCCAACAAGTGATGCTTGATGCAGAACACTTGGCACGCGGGTGGACGCTGGCCGATGGCGTACAACTGAGCGTCAATCCGCCACAAGACAAGCTGTTCGTACTGGCAGATGCCGCACAGTTGGTGCAAATTTTGACGCATGTGCTGCGCAATGCCATGCATGCGACCGCCTCACAAGGCGCACGCCGCGTCGATTTTCGTGCCTGGCAATCGGGCACCACCGTTTACGTGGCCATCAGCGACAACGGCCCCGGCATGACGGCCGAGCTGTACCAGCAAGTCAGCACTTTTTTTTTCAGCACCCAAACGCAAGGCATCGGCTTGGGGCTGGCGATTGCCCAATCCCTGGCCAAACGCAACGGCGGGCGTTTGGTCTTGGGTGAACAGACCACACAAGGGGCCTGCATCGAATTGCAATTGCCCGCAGTCGATTGACGCGTGGGACCGTAGGGGGTCCCGACGCAGCCTCACACCCTACCGTTTGCCCCAACCAGGACGTGGCAGTTTTTTGCCCATTTCAACGTCGGGCTTGTCGTCCTTGTTCTGCCGGGAAACAAATCTCCATGGCCATTTCAGTGGGGCGTTCACAAATGCAATCTTCCAGCTTTTGGGGCGTGCAAGCCTGCGCGGTGTTGGGCCGAAGGCTGTAGCTGGCCTGAGCTGTGGCGGCCCCTACCCCTGCCAAACCCCCATAACCTTGATAGAAAAGGCGGCTGTAGGTCTGTTTGGGGGCCAGGCTTTCTGTCACCACCAAGTTGGACACCGTGGGGGCTGTGATGTTGGCTTTGAGCACCACAGGTGACCAGTCGTAATTGCTGACAAGCCCCCCGTTTTGACCATTGTTCAGGCCATAAACCACTTCAACCGATTTGTCTGTGCCAGCTGCCGCATCGGCAAAGCGGCCCGTCACCGCGCCGATGTTCAGCGACTCAGCCCCCATCAAACCAGTGATCCGACCCGCTTGGACTTGCGCCACGGTGTTGCCATCGGCCAACTTGTCAGACACCGTGGTGCCCACAAAACCCAGCAACGCTTTTTGGATTTTCAAATCGGCTTGCTGAAAGCGGATCGTGTAATTTTTGGCGTCGGCACCGCCGACCGACAAATTGGAGGTGTAGCTGCCCGCGTCGCGCCCCTGTGCCGCACCCGCCACCACAATGTCATCACCGGGCACAAAGCCCTCTTGCTTTGGCGCACTTTGCATTTGTGTGCTGCCGTTGTAAGTCACGCTTTGGGCCAGGGCCGTCACCTGAGCCGCCTTCGGCGTGATCGTCAATTTTCCGTGACCATAGGTGATGTCGTAGTTACTGGCATCCGAACCGGAAACCATCAGGGCAGAGGTGTATTGACCCACTTGACGACCGCTGGGCAAACCGCCAAAGACCAAATCGTCACCCACTACAAAACCGCTGCCTTGGGTGCCCACCAGCGTCTGTGACTGACCGTTGTAAACCACACTTTGGTCCAAGGACGACAAAGTCGCGGCTTTTTTGCCAATCAGCAGTGCCGCATTGTTGAAAGTGATGGTGTAGTTGGCCACATCCCGCCCAGTGGCTGTCAGCGCGGAGGCATAACTGCCCACCTGACGTCCACTGGCCAAGCCGCTGGCTTGCACGTCATCGCCTGACACAAAACCGCTGAGCATGGCGGCACTTTGAGATTGGGTTTGCCCGTTGTAAGTCACCGACATGGCGGCGGCGCTGATGCTCGCTTGCGCCCGATCGATCACCCCCTCAAAACTGTCGATGTACTCGATGCTGTAGTTGCCCGTCACATCGGCCAAGGTGCCGTCGATCAGGCGAGCGCCCTTCACAGTTACGGTTTTGCCGGTGCCCGCATTTTTATCCGTGAAGCTCAAAACGCCCGCTTGATCGATCTTGTCGCCCGCTTCAGCACCTGCCAAAACGCCCACCACCACGCCGGTACCGTTGGCCAGTGTGGTGCCATCGTAGGTTTTGCGAACGGCAGCGGCCTTGATTTTTAAGGGTGCGGGGGTGATGTTGGCCGTTGTCAGGGCCTGCGAAGTGATGTTGTAGTTGCCAACATCCTGCCCCTCAAAAGCAGTGTTGATGGTCACCTGTTTGGACTGGCCCACATGGCGCGTATCGAAGCTACCCATGGCAGAAAGGGTCACCACATCATCCTGAACCAAACCCTCAAAGATGGCTGCGCCGGTGACCATGGTGGCGGTGGTTTTCCCGTCATAGACCTTGTGGGCCGCCGTCAGGCCGCTGACATGCAGGTCTTTTTTGCTGATGTCAGCCGTGGTGCTGGCTTGATCGGTGATGCTGTAGTTGCCCAGGTCTTCACCACCCAGCGTGTTGACCAAGCTCACCGTTTTGCCCATGGCGACGTTCTTGTCGCTGAATGTGCCGGTGGAGACGACAGACAGTTTGTCACCAGTGACCATGTCGTTGAAGACAGCCCCGGTCACAGAGACGGTGGCGCTGGTGTTTCCGTCGTAAGTCTTGTTGGACGCGGTGATGCCATTCAATGTGATGGCTTTCTTGCTGATGTCAGCTGTGGTGTTGGCTTGGTCCGTGATGCTGTAGTTGCCCAGGTCGTCACCACCCAGCGTGTTGACCAGGCTAACCGTCTTGCCAGTAGCGACATTCTTGTCGCTGAATGTGCCTGTGGATGCGACAGACAACTTGTCACCCGAGACCATGTCGTTGAACACAGCACCGGTCACAGAGACGGTGGCGCTGGTGTTGCCGTCGTAAGTCTTGTTGGACGCGGTGATACCACTCAATGTGATGGTTTTTTTGGTGATGTCAGCTGTGGTGTTGGCTTGGTCCGTGATGCTGTAGTTGCCCAGATCGTCACCACCCAAGGTGTTCGACAAAGTGACCGTTTTGCCCGTGGCCACGTTCTTGTCACTGAATGTTCCCGTAGAGGTGACCGTCAGTTTGTCACCGGTCACCATGTCGTTGAACACAACAGCGCTAACAGAGACGGTAGCGCTGGTGTTGCCGTCGTAAGTCTTGTTGGACGCGGTGATGCCACTCAAAGTGATGGCTTTTTTGCTGATGTCCGCTGTGGTGTTGGCTTGGTCCGAGATGCTGTAATTGGCCAGATCGTCACCGCCCAAGGTGTTCGACAATGTGACCGTTTTCCCGGTGGCAACATTCTTGTCGCTGAATGTACCGCTGGAGGCGACAGACAGTTTGTCGCCCAAGACCATGCCATCGAAGGTTGCAGCGGCCACTGAGACGGTGGCGGTGTTGTTGCCGTCGTAAGTCTTGCTGGACGCGGTGATGCCACTCAAAGTGATGGTTTTTTTATCAACCACGTAGTTGTTGTCCGCAGTGGTGACGCCAGCAAAACTGTAATTGGCTGAATCGTCACCGCTGATCGCTGTAGCAGTCTGGTTGTAGCTGCCTGCTTTGAGGTTGCCACTGGTGCTGGTGGCGGTATCAACAATTGAAGCCGAAGCAGTGACTTTGTCAGTACCCTGGACGTTGGTGAAGCTCACAGCACCGGCGTCGGCCGCTGTGGCGTAAGTGGTGCTCACGCCTGCAAGGGCCGCACCAGTCAAGGCCAATTTGTTGACCACATAGTTGTTGTCCGTGGTCGTGACGCCCCCAAAGCTGTAGTTGGCTGAATCGTCACCGCTGATCGCAGTGGC
>CAITSG010000371.1 GCA_903894995.1 uncultured Burkholderiales bacterium | reverse complement strand
TGCTGGGGTGAAACAAGACATGAGCTTCATCACCACCCAGATCGGCATGTTCAGCTATTCGGGTCTGAGCAAAGATCAAATGGTCCGTCTGC
This sequence comes from uncultured Burkholderiales bacterium, assembly GCA_903894995.1. Taxonomy (GTDB): domain Bacteria; phylum Pseudomonadota; class Gammaproteobacteria; order Burkholderiales; family Burkholderiaceae_C; genus Limnohabitans_A. The sequence continues at coordinate 3,367 of CAITSG010000371.1, read as the reverse complement.
GCAGCGAGTTTGGCGTGTACGGCACCGACACCGGCCGCATGTGCGTGGCCGCGCTCAACAGCAAAAACATTGACTACGTTTGCGCGTCGATCGCCAAAGTCGTCTGACTGGCCTCAGATCCACACAAAACCGCCCCTGAACGGGGCGGTTTTTTTTTGGACGGTCGAGATGGTGACTGCCGATTAGGGGAGAACATCCATAATTATTCACAGCCTTCATGTACTATTGCTGCACCGCACCATTTTCCAAGGGAAACAGCCCATGCTTTACCAGATCTTCGAAACTCAACGCTCCATCATGGAGCCTTTTTCCGATCTCGCACAAGCAGCGGCAAAACTCTTCAGCAACCCACTGAACCCCATGTCTCAGACGCCCATAGCGCAGCGCACATCGGCCGGTTACGCCCTGATGCACCGCTTGAGCAAGGACTATGAAAAGCCACAATTCGGCATCCAGACTGTCAAAGTTAACAACACGGATGTCGCCATTCATGAGCGCATCGAGATCGACAAGCCTTTTTGCCAGCTGCGCCGTTTTAAACGTTTCTCGGATGACTCGGCCACTTTGGCCCAGCTCAAGGCCCAGCCCGTCGTGCTGATCGTGGCCCCTTTGTCAGGTCACCACGCTACTTTGCTGCGAGACACGGTCAAAACCATGCTGCAAGACCACAAGGTCTACATCACCGACTGGAAAAATGCACGTTTGGTCCCTCTGTCCGATGGTGAGTTCCACCTGGACGACTACATCAACTACGTGCAGGAATTCATCCGTCACCTGCAATCCATTTATGGCAATTGCCACATCGTGAGCGTCTGCCAGCCCACAGTGCCCGTCATGGCCGCCGTCTCTCTCATGGCCAGCCGTGGCGAAAAAACCCCACTGACCATGACCATGATGGGCGGCCCCATCGACGCACGCAAATCACCCACATCGGTGAACAACTTGGCCACCAACAAGAGTTTTGAGTGGTTCGAGAACAACGTGATTTACCGTGTGCCTGCCAACTTCCCGGGTGCGGGTCGCCGTGTGTACCCCGGCTTTTTGCAGTACACCGGTTTTGTGGCCATGAACCCCGACCGCCACGCCACCAGCCATTACGACTATTTCAAAGACCTGATCAAAGGCGACGACGCCAGCACCGAAGCACACCGCAAGTTCTACGACGAGTACAACGCGGTGCTCGACATGGATGCCGATTACTACCTTGAAACCATCGCCACCGTGTTCCAGGACTTCAAACTGGTCAACGGCACTTGGGACGTCAAGGGCGTCGATGGCAAAGTTGAACGCGTTCGCCCCCAGGACATCAAGGGCACGGCCCTGATGACCGTTGAAGGCGAGCTGGACGACATCTCGGGCTCAGGCCAGACGCGTGCAGCACAAGACCTGTGCAGCGGCGTGCCCGCCAGCGAACGTCAGCACCTGGAAGTGCCCGGTGCCGGGCATTACGGCATCTTCAGTGGCCGCCGCTGGCGCGACATCGTGTACCCAGAGTTGGTCAAATTCATCTTGAACCATGCCCCCAAAACAACGGGCAAAACCACTGCGCCAACCGTCTCATCTCCCACTGAGGTGCCTCAAGCATTGGCTCAAGCCGCCACACCAAAGACTGCCGTGGTCCAAGCCAGCTCTGCCACTGAAGCCAGCGCATCGACTGCAGCCCCTGTCTCTTTGGCCAAGTCTGCAACCCAAAAGGCCACTGTGGCCAAAGCAAAACCTGCAGTGAAACAACCAGCCTCTGCATTGGCCAGCAAGCCTGCTGCAAAAGCAGCCACCAAAGCCGCTGAAAAAACCAAGGCAAAATCACCTTCCAAATCGGCCACCAACGCGTCGGTTAAAACCACTTGGGTTGACCCATCAACCCAAGCCTGAGGCCCATGCCCCACTTGACCCGAACAGCGCCTGAGACCCAGGCGCTTTTCTTATTGCTGAGCGATGCCCTGCCCCAAACGCAGTGCACCCGTTGCGGCTTTCCGGACTGCGCCAGCTATGCGCGGGCCATGGCCGAGGGACAAGCGGCCATCAACCAGTGCCCGCCCGGGGGACAAGCGGGCATCGAACGGCTGTCAGCACTGACGGGCTTGCCCAGCTTGCCTCTTAACGCTGAACACGGCACCGAAGGCCCACGCCATGTGGTCATCATCGACGAGGCCTGGTGCATCGGCTGCACCTTGTGCATCAAGGCCTGCCCGACCGATGCGATTTTGGGGGCCAACAAGCTGATGCACACCGTGATCGAGCCTTGGTGCACCGGTTGCGAGCTGTGCATTCCGGTGTGCCCGGTGGACTGCATTGCGCTGGAGAATGTGACGGGCCAACAAACCGGCTGGGCCGCATGGTCAACCGAGCAAGCTCAAACCGCCCGCACTCGCTTTGAATCACGTCAGCAGCGCTTGGTGCGCGAAGAAGCAGAGCACCAAAAGCAACTGCAAGCCAAAGCCGAGCACAAACTGGCCGATTTGGCCACGCACACCAAGGGCACCGACAACGCGCCCGAAGTGGACCGCAAACGCGCCATCATCGAGGCGGCACTGGCCAAAGCAAAAGCCCGGCAAGCTGGAGTTTGACGGGCCTGAGGGTCCAGGCCAAATTAGCCCCAACTCAGCTTTTGTCACCACCTGATTCAGCCTTTATTACCACCTGATTCAGCCTTTGTTACAACCTGATTCAGCTTTTGTCACCACCTGATTCAGCTTTTGTCACCCCCGACTTGATCGGGGGTCCATGGTTTCGACCACCATGGATACCCGCGTTCGCGGGTATGACACTTCCTTGCAGATCGGACCTTCAGGTCCGAATCAACTCAATGCGCGTTGACCGCCAAAGCCGCAAACGCCTTGACGACCTCGGGCGGAGCTTGCACCAACTCGATCAACACGCCCTCCCCGCCAATCGGGAACTCTTCATTCGCTTTGGGGTGCAAAAACGTGATATCAAACCCAGCCGCACCCTTGCGGATGCCGCCAGGCGCAAAGCGCACGCCTTGCGATGTGAGCCAATCCACGGCAACGGGCAGGTCGTCGATCCACAAGCCAATGTGGTTGAGCGGCGTGGTGTGCACGGCGGGTTTTTTATCGGGGTCCAGCGGTTGCATCAGGTCAACCTCGACTTTGAACGGGCCGGTGCCGATGGCACAGATGTCTTCGTCCACGTTCTCGCGTTCACTTTTGTAAGTGCCGGTCACCTCCAGGCCCAGCATGTCCACCCAGAGCTTTTGCAGGCAGGTTTTATCAGGCCCGCCGATGGCGATTTGCTGGACGCCCAGCACTTTGAAGGGGCGTGTCATTTATTCAAACTCCACAATCATCTGATCCACCGTGAGCGATTCACCTTTGGCAGCCACCACCTTCTTCACCACACCGTCTTG
>CAITSG010000370.1 GCA_903894995.1 uncultured Burkholderiales bacterium | reverse complement strand
GGCCAGCGTGCTGCTGCACGAGCAGGACTTTTACGACATGGCCTGGGCGTACTTTGAAAAAGCCGCCGCCGACCATGTGGTGCGAGCCGAATTGTTTTTTGATCCACAGACCCACACGGCACGCGGCGTGGCCATGGGCGCGGTCATCCAAGGCTTGAGCCGCGCTTGTCGTGATGCCCATTCCAAGCTGGGCATCAGCGCCGATTTGATTTTGTGTTTTTTGCGTCACCTGTCCGAAGACGACGCTTTGGCCACTTTGGAACAAGCCATGCCTTGGCGCGAACACTTCATCGGCGTGGGGCTGGATTCGAGTGAGCTGGGCCACCCGCCCGAAAAGTTTGCCCGCGCCTTTGCCCGCGCCCGCGAGCTGGGCTTGCACTGCGTGGCCCACGCGGGTGAGGAGGGACCGCCCGCTTACATCTGGAGCGCCTTGGATGTGCTGAAGGTGGAGCGCATCGACCACGGCGTACAAGCCATCCACGATGCCGCGCTGATGAAGCGCCTGGCCGACAGCCAAATGCCACTCACCGTGTGCCCGCTGTCCAACCTCAAGCTGTGCGTGTTCAAAAGTTTGGCCGACCACAACCTGGGCCAGATGCTGGACGCAGGCCTGTGCGTGACCATCAACTCAGACGACCCGGCCTACTTTGGCGGCTACATGAACGACAACTACGTGCAGACCTTTGCCGCGCTGCACCTGAACGCCCAGCAAGCCTACAAACTTGCCGCCAACAGCATCGAAGCGAGCTTTGCGCCCGAGGCAGACAAGCACCGCTGGATGCATGAATTGAAGGTTTTTTTTCAGGGGTTTGCGGAGCAAGATTGAGGGGTAAATCCTCCAAGCTTTCTGGTTTTCGTCTGGCATACTTTTAATCTAGCCATTTCCCGTGGCGGCTCGGTGCCAAGCGAATACATGACCCCCACAAAAATCACCCTCTCTCAGCTCGAAAACTTCCTGTTCAAGTCAGCCGACATCTTGCGCGGCAAGATGGACGCTTCAGAATACAAAGAATTCATCTTCGGCATGCTGTTTTTGAAGCGCTTGTCGGATGAGTTTGACCTCAAGCGCGATCAAGTCAAAAAAGACTTCGCCCACCTCCGGGACCAACCCGAGCTTTTCCAGCAACTGGTGGATGACCGGACCAGCTACGGCGAAACTTTTTACGTCCCCAAACGTGCCCGTTGGCACGAGTCTTGGCTGGACGAAGAGGGCAACGAAGTGCCTGCACTCAAAGACCTCAAGCACGACATCGGCAACATGCTCAACAAAGCCATTGCGGCGGTGGAGGATGAAAACGACGCGCTCAACGGCGTGCTCAAAAGCAACATCGACTTCAATGCCGTCAAAGGCAAAAACAAAGTCCCCAATGAAAAGTGGAAAGAGCTGCTGGACCACTTCAGCCAGCCACACTTTGTGCTGGTCAATGACAACTTTGAGTTCCCAGACCTGCTGGGTGCCGCCTATGAATACCTGATCAAGTTCTTTGCCGACAGCGCTGGCAAGAAGGGGGGTGAGTTCTACACCCCCGCCGAAGTGGTGCGCTTGCTGGTGCAAATCACCAAGCCCCAAGCGGGCCACGAAATTTACGACCCGACGGTGGGGTCGGGTGGCTTTTTGATTCAGGCCCACCAATACGTGGAAGAGCAAGGGCAAAACCCCAACGACCTGGCCTTGTATGGCCAAGAGGTCAAAGGCGATGTGTGGTCGATCAGCGTGATGAACATGATCTTGCACAACGTCAACCGCTTCACCATTGAAAACGGCGACACGCTGGAAGACCCGCTCTTGATGGACGGCAACAACCTGCGCAAGTTTGATCGTGTGCTGGCCAACCCACCGTTTTCGCAAAACTACAACCGCGCCACGCTCAAGCACCCTAGCCGCTTTCGCGAGTGGTGCCCCGAGACGGGCAAAAAAGCCGACCTCATGTTTGTGCAGCACATGCTGGCCAGCCTGAAGCCCCACGGGCACCTGGCCACCGTCATGCCACACGGCGTGTTGTTTCGCGGGGGCAAAGAAAAGCTCATCCGCGAACTGTTGATCAACGACGACGTGATCGAAGCCATCATCAGCCTGCCGCCGGGCTTGTTTTACGGCACGGGCATTCCGGCCTGTGTGATCGTCATCAACAAAAACAAGCCCGACAGCCTGAAAGACAAAGTGTTCTTCATCAACGCCGACCGTGAATACGCTGAAGGCAAAAACCAGAACAAGCTTCGCCCCGAAGACATCGAAAAAATCGACTACGTGCTGACCCACAAGCTGGTGCTGCCCAAGTACAGCCGATTGGTGGACAAAGCCACCATCGTGGACGAGCACGACTACAACCTCAACATCCGCCGCTACGTAGACAACACCCCTGCGCCCGAGCCCGAAGACGTGCAAGCCCACTTGTTGGGCGGCTTGCCTGACAACGAGGTGAATGGCGCACGCGTGCAAAGCGCCCTGCAACAGTTTGGCCTGAAGACCCACACCTTGTTTGCCCCGGCCCGCGCAGGGTATTGGGCCTTTGCAGACAGCATGGCCAGCCTTGCCGATATCAAAGCCCAGGTGGACAAGCAGGACCCCGTCAAGACCACCCTGGACCGCCACAGCGATGCACTGGCCGCTTGGTGGCAAGTGGCGCAAAACGACTTTGCGCAACTGCGCAGCGGCAAAAAAATGCCCGATGTGCGCCAAGAACTGCTCAGCACCCTCAAGGGCAAGCTCATGCCGTTGGCCGTGCTCGACGAATACAAAAGCGCAGGCGTGTTCGTCAACTGGTGGCAGCAAATTCGCTACGACCTCAAAACTGTGGTTTCTACCGGCTGGCACCAGAGCCTGATCCCCGACAGCTACTTGGTCGCTGCTTATTTTCAAAAAGAAGCCGACGGCTTGACCCTGTTGGAAGCCAAACTGTCTGAAGCCCAAGGCGAACTGGCCGAAGCGGTAGAAGCCGCTCAAGAAGCCGTGGCCTACGAGGCGGATGAGGACGAAACCGTCAACGCCACCGTCATCAAAAAAGCGCTGAAAGAAGCGCTGGATGACTTGGAAAGCAGCCAAGGCGTCAGCGCCACCAAAGAACGCGAGCTGTTAAAAAGTCACGACAAAACCATTGCCGCGCTGGAAAAAACCATCAAGGAAGTCAAAGCCACCCTCAAGGTGCTGGGTGATGAGCTGGAATTCAAAATCTTGCTCAAACGTCAAGGCGCTGACGAAGTGAAGGCCGAAAGCCAGCAACTGCTCGCCACCATCAAGGCCCAGCTGGCCACTTTGAGCGAAGCCAAAAAAGAAGAGAAAAAACAAATCACCGCGCTGCGCAAAGACCAGACGGCACTGACCGCCCGCGTCCAGCGCGCCGACCAGCTGCTGGCCGACATCGGCGGGCAGCTGACCGATGAGCAGGCTAAAACATTGATCTTGAAGAAACTGCACGACCTGGCCACCGCCGAGCTGCACCGCTACCTGAATGCGGAAAAGCGCCAGTTGATTGCGGCGCTGGAAAACCTCTGGAGCAAATACGCTGTGTCCAGCAAAGCGCTGGAAGACGAACGCAGCAAAACCTTGAAAACCTTGGATGCGTTCATGGCTGGCTTGGGTTACTTGGGAGTTTGAGATGCAAAAGCAAAAAACCAAAGCAACCATCGACGTCAAGGGCACGGCGATCACCATCGTGCAACAGCCTCAGGCGGACTTCATTTCATTGACCGACATCGCCAAACACAAAGAGCCCCACCGTGCCGACCATGTCATTCAAAACTGGATGCGCAACCGCAACACGGTCGAGTTTTTGGGCATTTGGGAGGGGTTGAACAACGACGCCTTCAACCCCCTCGAATTCGAGGGGTTTAGAAACAAGGCCGGTCTCAACAGCTTTGTGCTCACACCGAGGCAGTGGATTGAAGCCACGGCTGCCATCGGCATCGTGTCCAAGCCGGGTCGATACGGTGGCACGTTTGCGCACAAAGACATTGCGTTTGAGTTTGCTACTTGGATATCGGTGGAATTCAAGCTCTTTTTGATCAAGGAGTTCCAGCGACTCAAAGACGATGAAAACCAACGCTTGTCGCTGTCGTGGAACCTGAACCGCACACTGGCCAAGCTCAATTACCGCATTCATACAGATGCCATCCAAAAGCACCTGATTCCACCGCAGGTCAGCGCCGCCCGAACTGCTGCCACTTACGCCAGCGAGGCTGATTTGCTCAATGTGGCCCTGTTTGGCCTGACCGCCCGCGAATGGAGAGATGGCAACCCTAAACTGGATGGCAACATGCGAGACCATGCCAGCATCGAACAGCTTTTGGTGCTTGCCAACATCGAATCGATGAATGCGGAATTCATCCACATGGGCTTGCCGCAAGCCACACGACTGCAAAGGTTGAACGAGATTGCGATTCGCCAAATGAAAACGCTCACACCTTTGGATAAAACGGGGGCGTTGCAAGCCCGCCTGCCGAATGGGGGAGCTGTATGACTTTGAACACCTTGAATGCGTTCATGGCTGGGTTGGGGTATTTGAAATGAATATTCCACATGGGTGGTCTAAAAAGACCTTGGAGGACCTTGTTGAGTTGGATGTGGAAAAGCTTTCGGAGTTGACTCCGGCAGATTTTCTATTTCATTACCTTGATATTTCTTCTGCATCACAGGGACGGCTGACGATCCCTTCATTGACCACATCATTCATTGAGGCTCCAAGCCGCGCAAGAAAAATTGTTCGATGCAATGATGTACTGATGTCTATGGTCCGGCCAAATCTCAAAGCATTTGCTTTATTTAACGATGATCGACGAACGTGTGTTGCGTCGACAGGGTTCGCTGTTTTGAGATCAAAGAAAGAGACCAGTGCATCATTTGTTCTCTATTCAATTTTGTCAGAGGACGTTACCAATCAAATTGACGCATTGGTCACGGGTTCTAGCTACCCTGCAATAAATAGCACTACGGTTCGAAGTCTAAAAATACTCACCCCCCCGAAAGAAGAGCAAACCAAGATTGCCGAAGTTCTCGCCATGGTCGACCAAGCCATCGCACAAACCGAAGCCCTGATCGCCAAACAGCAGCGCATCAAAACCGGC
>CAITSG010000369.1 GCA_903894995.1 uncultured Burkholderiales bacterium | reverse complement strand
TCGGGTGTTGGCGGGCGACTCGTTTGGGACTGCGCAATCGAGGGCAAAACACCTAAAAAACCAGCACAAAACAGGTGCCGTGCCAAGGCCAAAGAAGTGATCGAGTGGTTTTTTTGAAGGTTGCTATTTGGCATGTTGTCAGAGCGGTAAGGGCGCAACATGCACCGATAGGGAATGGATCAAATCCTATCAACAAACACTGCATTAATTAAATATAAATAGCTAAATTTTGCTTTTCAATAATGAAAAAAAAGCATTTTTAAATACGCCAAAATTTGCAGCAGCACACACCTGCAACGTATTGCTCAATATTCAGATTTACGAATTTGAAACAATCGAATTTATCGTGTCCGTACCAGCACTACATTGGCGTGCCGCTATTGATTTGGCACGGTGAAGTTTTTCCTTTGTCATCCCGGCCTTGAGCCGGGATCAAGAATGCACAGCTGGTCTTTGCAAAAGGCAGTGCTCAACGCTGGATCCCGGGTCTTCGCCCAGGATGACAAAGTAAGGACAACAATACAGGCCATTCATACTTCATCGGGCCGGATCAATAAGGTGCCCGGCCTGCATGCCTTTAACCATTGAATGCTTCGCAGGACCCCGCTAATCGCTTTGCATGGGGTGGCCAAGTCCAGCACGCTATCTGCCGTCCTGGCAAGCGCTTCAAAGTCTGCGGCACCTCACATCCGAGCGCATCAAAACCCTAAAATGAATACTTATTTTTTCAATTTCAGTTTTTTGTAATTTCAAAAAAATACAATGAAGCTGTCCGCTAACACAACCATTCCTTCAGAAAGAGTCCGATGATGAACACCTGCAAAGCCATTGGCGTGGTCGTGATGAGTCTGGGCTGTGCACTGGCGCAGGCCCAAGCGGGTCACCTTGAGCGCATCGCTGCCAGCCAAAGTCTGCGGGTGTGCATTTGGCCCGACTACTACGGCATTTCTTACCGCGCCCCCCGAACCCAGCAGCTGCAAGGCATTGATGTGGACATGGCGCAGCACTTGGCCAAAGACTTGAAGGTGGCCCTGAAGTTTGTCAACAGCTCATTCGCCACCCTGATCGATGACCTGACCCAGGACCGTTGCGATGTGGCCATGTTCGCCATTGGCATCACGCCTGCGCGCTCAGAAAAACTCCGCTTTACCCAGCCACATCTGGTCAGCGACATGTTTGCCATCACCACCAAAAGCAACCGCCGCATCAAATCGTGGGCCGACATTGACCAAGCGGGCGTCGAGGTCTCGGTCGCCAAGGGCACGGTGCACGAGGCCGTGATGCGCGACAAACTCAAAGCCGCCACCCTCAAGGTCAACCCCACGGCGCAGGGGCGCGAGCAAGACGTCGAGTCTGGGCGGGCCGATGTGTTCATGACCGACTACCCGTTCAGCCGCCGCATGCTGGAGCAAACCGATTGGGCGAGGCTCGTCAGCCCTCCGAGCACTTACCACCTGACGCCTTATGCCTATGCAGTGGCCCCCGGTGACGAGCGCTGGTTGGCCCGGATGAACCAGTTTGTGCGGGACACCAAACAAGATGGTCGCCTGATGGCGGCGGCCAAGCGGCATCGACTCGAATCGATTGTGTCCAGCGAGCGATGACGCCTCAACCGCGAAACCCTTGGGGGCTCAAATGGGGTGCTGCCTCCTTTTGGGTGGCGGCGGCTTTGTTGCTGACCTTGGTGTTGGGTTTGACGGC
>CAITSG010000368.1 GCA_903894995.1 uncultured Burkholderiales bacterium | reverse complement strand
GTGCAGGCCCAAGGTAAAACCCTCAAGGTGGTGCCGCATGCCAATGTGACGATCCTTGATCCAGTCTGGACCACGGCCTTTGTCACGCGCAACCACGGCTATATGATTTACGACACCTTGTTCGGCACCGATATGGCCGGTAAGGTCAAACCCCAGATGGTCGACAAGTGGAATGTCAGCAAGGACAACCTGACCTGGACCTTCACCTTGCGCGATGGCTTGGAGTTCCACGATGGCAAGTCCGTCACCAGCGAAGACGTGGTGGCATCCATCAAGCGATGGACCAGTCGCGACAGCTTCGGTGGTGTGTTGGCCAAGAGCGTGGACAACTACGCGACGCCCGATGCCAAGACCTTTGTGATCAAGCTCAAACAGCCCTTTGGCGTGATGCTCGAAGCGCTGGGCAAGCCTTCGTCCAACGTGTTGTTCATCATGCCCGCGCGCATTGCCGCCACCCCTGGCAGCGAGCAAATCAAAGAACACATGGGCTCAGGCCCCTACAAGTTCGTCGCCGGTGAATACAAACCCGGTGAGCGCCTGGTCTATGTGAAGAACGAGAAATACAAACCACGCTCGGAGGCACCAGACGGCACCACGGGTGGCAAGCAGGTTCATTTGGATCGCGTGGAGTGGGTCATCATCCGCGATCCGCAAACCCAGTTCAATGCCCTGGTGGCGGGCGAGGTCGACATTGTTGAGCAACCCACCTTTGAGCAATACGCCTCGCTCAAAGCCCAAAAAGACATCTATTTGGTGGATGCCCAGCCAGCTGGCTTGCAGTACATCTTCCGCTTCAACCACCTGCATGCGCCCTTCAATGATGTGAAGATCCGCCAAGCCGCCATGGTGGCGCTGGGTCAGGAAGCGCACCTCAAGACGCAAGTGGGCGCCCCCGGCATGTTCACTTTCTGCAAGAGCATGTACCCTTGCGGAACACCTTTTGCGAGCGAAAAGACGGGCGTCTACACCGGCATGGCCGATCCCAAAAAAGCTGCCCAGATGCTCAAGGACGCGGGCTATGACGGCACCCCTGTGTTGCTGATGCGACCCACCGACTTGGCCTCGATTGCCAAACTGCCTTTGGTGGCCAAGCAGCAACTCGAAGCCGCTGGTTTCAAGGTCGACATGCAGCAAATGGACTGGGCCACCTTGGTGGCTCGCCGCGCCAAAAAGGATGCGCCCGCACAAGGCGGATGGAACGCCTTCATGACCGCTTGGACCGCCGGGGACATCTTGAACCCGCTGACCATGGCCATGATGAACGCGGCCGGTGACAAGGGTTGGTTCGGCTGGCAAGACGACAAGCAGATCGAAGACCTGAAGGTCAAGTTTGCTTTGGCCACCACCGATGCGCAGAAGAAGCAAATTGCCGAGCAGATTCAGCTGCGTGCCATGGAAACCGTTTCGCATGTGCCGCTGGGCCAGTTCTTCAACCCTGCCGCCTTGCGTAAAAACGTCTCGGGCCTGGTGCCCGGCGGTGCGCAGGTGTATTGGAACATCAAGAAAAACTGAACGCCATCACACACACAAGAGCAGCTGAAGTTTTATGCTGAGATTCTTGCTGCAGCGCCTGCTGGCGCTGATTCCCGTGCTGTTCACGGTGGCGGTGATCGTGTTCCTGATCCTTCGGCTCACGCCGGGGGATCCGGCCGCCGTGATTGCGGGCAACAATGCCACCAATGAAGACATTGACCGCATCCGTGAGCAATTGGGCCTGACCAAGCCCTTGCTCACCCAATTCGGCATTTGGTTGTTGGGCGTCCTTCAGGGCGACCTGGGCTACTCCTTTTACCTGGGCAAGCCGGTCACCGAATTGATTGCCCAGCGCATCGAGCCCACGCTGTCCTTGGCCGTTGGCACCATGCTCATTTCTGTTCTTGTGGCGGTGCCATTGGGGACCTTGGCCGCTTGGCGCATGGGGGGCTGGCTGGACCGCATGCTGTCGGGCTTTGCGGTAGCGGGTTTTTCGGTGCCGGTGTTCGTCATTGGGTACGTGCTGATCTACATCTTTGCCATTGAACTGCAGTGGTTGCCGGTGCAAGGTTATCGGCGCTTGTTCGGCCCTTCATCTCAGGGCTTCGGGGCTTGGGCCTACCAGTTGGTGTTGCCTTGGGTCAGTTTGGCCACGATTTATGTGGCGCTGATCGCGCGGGTCACACGCGCCAGCGTCTCTGAAGCCTTGACCGAAGACTACATCCGCACCGCCCGCGCCAAAGGCGTGAGTGAACAAGCGGTGCTGCTGCGGCACGCGCTGGCCAATGCCGCCGTGCCCATCGTCACCGTGATCGGCATTGGCATCGCCTTGCTGATTGGGGGTGTCGTGGTGACCGAAACCGTGTACGCCATTCCGGGCTTGGGCTCGTTGACGGTGGATGCGGTGCTGAATCGAGACTTTCCTGTCATTCAAGGGGTGGTGCTGTTTTTCAGCGTGCTCTATGTGCTGATCAACCTGTTGGTGGACTTGAGCTATTTGTGGCTCGACCCCCGCATCCGTTACTGAGCCCCATGATGTCCCTTTTGCGTAAATTGATGGCGAATGCGTCCATTCGCTTTGGCGGCAGTGTCTTGCTGTTGCTGATCTTGCTGGCCCTGTTGGCGCCATGGCTGGGCACGGTGGACCCTGCGGCCATGGATTCGGGCAACATCAACACCTTGTCGGGCACGGTCGGGGCTTTTGCCTTGTTGGACGGCTCCAGCGTCGTCCACACCTTTTGGATGGGCGCGGACAATTTTGGCCGTGACATCTACAGCCGTGTGCTGTTTGGCACGCGGGTGTCTTTGCTGATTGGCTTGTTCACCGCCACGGTGGCCTTGCTGGTGGGGGGCTTGCTGGGCATGCTGGCGGGCTACTTTCGTACCGTCGATGCGGTGCTGATGCGCTTCATGGATGGCTTGATGGCGATCCCCGCCATCTTGCTGGCCATTGCCTTGGTGGCAGCGCTGGGCGCGCAGCTGTGGACCGTGGTGGTGGCGATCGCCATCCCTGAAATTCCCCGTGTCACGCGGCTGGTGCGTTCGCTGGTGCTCACGCTGCGCGAAGAGCCATTTGTCGAGGCTGCGCGTGCGCTGGCCACCCCCACGCCCGTCATCCTCATGCGTCACATCCTGCCCAATGCCATGGCCCCGCTGATTGTTCAGGGCACCTTCATTGCCGCCAGTGCCGTGCTGACCGAAGCCATCTTGAGTTTCTTGGGGCTGGGTCTGCCTGCCGACATTCCGACTTGGGGCAACATCATGGCCGAAGGCCGTGTCCAGTTCACCCAGTACCCCGGCAATGTGCTGTACCCGGCTTTGTTTCTTGTGCCCACTGTGCTGGCCATCAACCTGCTGGGTGATGGTTTGCGTGATGTGCTCGATCCCAAATTCGCCAAACGGAGCGGCACATGAGTCAGCCTGTGCTTTCCATTCGCGGCCTGTCGGTCGCTTTGCCTGCGGGCAGTGACCGGGCGCATGCCATCACCGATGTGTCGCTGGACATCTTGCCCGGTCAAACCCTCTGCGTCGTCGGTGAGTCGGGTTCGGGCAAATCGGTCATGGCCACCACCGTGATGGGCTTGCTGGCCAAAGAGCTCAAGCCTGTGGCGGGCGAGGTGTTGTTGCAAGGCGAGTCTCTGCTGAACGCTTCTGCACTGCGCCTGCGCCAGTTGCGGGGCAAGGCCATGGGCATGGTGTTCCAGGAACCCATGACGGCCCTGAACCCGGTCATGACCTGTGGTGACCAAGTGGATGAGTTGCTGTCCACCCACACCGACTGGCCTGCCGAACAACGCCGGACAGAAATTTTGCGGGTGTTCGAGCGCGTGAAGCTGCCCGAACCGGCGCGCATGTTGCGCAGCTTCCCGCACCAGCTGAGTGGTGGTCAACGCCAACGCATCGTGATCGCGATGGCCGTGATCCTCAAGCCTGCCCTCCTGATTTGCGACGAACCGACCACGGCGCTCGACGTGACCACGCAAAAAGAAATTTTGCGCTTGATTGCCGATCTGCAACGCGAGCAGGGCAGCGCGGTGCTCTTCATCACCCACGACATGGGCGTGGTGGCCGAGATTGCCGACCGGGTGCTGGTGATGAACCAAGGTCAGGCGGTCGAGAGCGGCGAGTGTGATCAAGTGCTGCGCCGCCCACAAGCCGACTACACGCGTCAGCTGCTGGCTGCGGTGCCGGGCATGACGCCTCCGCAGTCCAAACCCACGCCCGAAGGTCCGGCCTTGTTGTCGGGACAGGGCGTGGGCAAAACTTACATCAGCCGTGATTGGCTGGGTCGCAGCCGACCCACAGCCGCCCTGGTGGATGCCGCCGTGGCGGTGCACGCGGGCGAAACCGTGGGCATTGTGGGCGAGTCCGGTTCAGGCAAGTCCACTTTTGCGCGCTGTTTGATTCGCCTGATTGATCCGACCGAAGGCCAGATCCGTTGGGGCGAAGACGAGGTCGCGCAGCGCCCTGAAGGCCAGCTGCGTCCGCTGCGTCACCGTGTCCAGGTGGTGTTCCAAGACCCGAACCGCTCGCTCAACCCGCGCCGCACCGTGGGCCAGTCCATGGTCGAAGGTGCGATGAACTTTGGCCAAACGCGTGAGCAGGCGCAAGCCCTCGCGGAGGAGCTCATGAATCAGGTGCGTTTGCCTGTCGATGCCCTCAAGCGCTACCCCAGCCAGTTCAGCGGCGGGCAGCGTCAGCGCCTGGCCATTGCCCGTGCGCTGGCGTGCCGCCCGCAGGTGCTGGTGGCCGATGAGGCCGTCAGTGCGCTCGATGTGAGTGTGCAGGCCCAGATCCTCAACCTGCTGCGCGAGGCACAGTCCCGTTTGGGGCTGGGGCTGCTGTTCATCACGCACGACCTGCGCGTGGCCGCACAGCTGTGTGACCGTGTCATCGTGATGCACCAGGGGCGCATTGTGGAGCAGGGCCGCACGGCCGACCTGTACGCCAACCCCCAACAAGACTACACACGGCGCTTGTTTGATGCGGCACCTGCTGCACTGCCCGCGCTCGAAAACTAAGGTCCCATGACGCGCATCCTGATCGCTGGTTACCAGCACGAGACCAACACCTTTGCCCCCAGCCAGGCCGATTGGGCCGCCTTCCAAAGCGGCGAGGCCTTTCCGGCCTATGTGCGCGGCCAGTCCATGATCGACCAGATGACGGGCGTGAACATTCCGGCTGGCGGCTTCATCGACGCGGCCCGGCGCGAAGGCTGGCAGTTGGTGCCTTCGGCTTGGGCCGGTGCCACGCCATCTTCGTATGTGACGCAGGATGCGTTTGAGCGCATCTGCAGCGCCATTCTGGAAGACGTGCGAGCGGCCCTGGTGCAGGGGCTGGACGGCGTTTACCTCGATTTGCACGGCGCGGCGGTGGCCGAAAACGCCGACGACAGCGAAGGTGAACTCATCGCGCGCATCCGCGCCGTGGTGGGCCTCCGCGTGCCCATCGTCGCCAGCTTGGACCTGCACGCCAACGTGACCGAGCGCATGCTGCAGTTGTCCGACGGCCTGGTCGCCTACCGCACCTACCCGCACATCGACATGGCCGAGACCGGAGAGCGGGCTGCCTTGCTGCTGCGCGAGCATTTGCGCGCAGGCGGCAAGCGCCCGATGCAGGCGCGTCGCCTGCCGTTTTTGATTCCGCTCAACGCGCAAAGCACCTGGATGGCCCCGGCCAAAGACCTCTACGACGAAATGATCGCGCTGGAGTCGCAAACCGGCTGCATGCTCAGTTTTTGCATGGGCTTTCCGGCGTCTGACTTTGACGAATGTGGCCCCGTGGTCTGGGGCCATGGCCCGCAGGCCGAAGCCGCTGTGCAGCGCCTTTTTGAGCGTGTGACCGAACCCGGTCAGTGGCGACCTGATGTGTTGCCCGCCCGCGAGGCCGTTGCGCAGGCTCTGGCCACCGCCGAGGTCTCTGGTCCACCCGTGGTCATCGCCGACACGCAAGACAACCCCGGCGCAGGCGGTGACAGCAACACCACCGGCATGCTGCATGCCCTGCTGCAACAAGGCGCGGGCCAACGCTGGCC
>CAITSG010000367.1 GCA_903894995.1 uncultured Burkholderiales bacterium | reverse complement strand
GCGCGATCACATGATGCAGACCACAGGTCGGCGCACTGTGCCCCAAATTTACATTGGTGAGACCCATGTCGGTGGCTGCGACGATTTGATGGCGCTGGACGCACGGGGTGCTTTGGTCACCCTTCTGCAAACGCCCTGACTTGAGGATTTCCCCATCGCATCAAGGCGCTTGGACTGGACTTTGATCGTTGATAATTGGCTGTTTATGGCCCCAAACGTCTGACACCGGTGTCAGACTATTTTTAAAGAGTAAAAAATGACTGAAAACGCTGTCACAAATGATGTCCAAACGCCTGTCTTTCAGATTCAACGTGTTTATCTGAAAGAGGCCTCATTGGAACAACCCAATTCCCCCGCCATTTTGCTGGACCAACAGCAACCCAGCGTTGACATTCAACTGGGTGTGGAAGCAACTCCCGTAGCCGATGGCGTGTTTGAAGTTTGTGTGACCGCCACAGTACACACCAAGATCGCAGACAAGACGGTGTTTTTGGCTGAGTGCAAGCAGGGTGGTATTTTTGAGATCCGCCACTTGCCCGATGATCAAATGGGTCCTGTCATGGGCATTGCCTGCCCGCAAATTGTTTACCCCTACCTGCGGGCCAACGTGGCTGACTTGATCACACGCGCCGGCTTTCCACCCGTGCATTTGGCCGAAATCAACTTCCAAGCCATGTACGAGCAGCAACAAGCACAGCAAGCTGAGTCCTTGCCTCAGTAAATTCAAGCGTTTGCCGGACATGTTGCGATGCACATCACCCTGATTGGTGCAGGTGCCTGGGGCACTGCATTGGCGCTGGCGGCTTGTCAGCATCCGGCAAAACACGATGTGCGCCTTCATGCTCGGGATGCGGCACAGGCGCAGGCCATCCGAGATGCCAGGCAAAACGCGCGCTATTTACCTGGCATCTTGCTGCCCGATCGTCTGCAAATTTCTGGCGGCGATTGGACGCCCTTGCTGGTTGACGCCGATGCACAAACACTGTTCATCGTCGCCACGCCTATGTCAGGGCTGAGGGCAACCCTTCAAAACATGCAAGGCGTGCGTTCGAATGTGGCTTGGCTTTGCAAAGGGTTTGAGTCGGGTACAGGTCTGATGCCGCACGAGGTCCAGCGTGATGTGGCCCCTGGCTTGATGGCGGGTGCTTTGAGTGGTCCGAGTTTTGCACTTGAAGTGGCGCGACATCAACCCACAGCCTTGGTCGCAGCAAGTAACCATGCCTGTGTTCGTGATGCCCTGGTGGCGGCCTTTCATGGTCCGGCCTTGCGGGTCTATGCCAACGACGACATGGTGGGTGTCGAGGTGGGCGGTGCTGTCAAAAATGTCTTGGCCATTGCCACCGGTTTGTGTGATGGCCTCGATTTGGGATTGAATGCCCGTGCGGCGCTGATCACTCGGGGTTTGGCAGAAATGACCCGATTGGGCATCGCCTTGGGGGCTAAAAGCGATACTTTCATGGGGCTGTCAGGTTTGGGTGATTTGGTTTTGACGGCTACAGGTGATTTGAGTCGCAACCGCAAGATCGGTTTGCTGTTGGCTCAAGGCCTCAACTTGAATGAGGCTTTGGTCTCATTGGGACATGTGGCAGAGGGCGTTTACAGTGCCCGCACAGTGCTTTTACGGGCGCGTCAGTTAGGTGTCGAGATGCCTATTACGCAAGCTGTAGTGGCTTTGTTGGATGGCAATTTGAGTGCGCAGCAGGCCGTTAAGGTCTTGATGGAGCGTCATCCGAGAGGAGAGTCGTAAATGGTCGCCTCGATTCATAAACCCACCCTACTGCAACGCCTGTGGCGCTTTGTTGAGGGCTTTGACGGTCCGCTGGCGTTTGCCGTATTCATGCTGGCTTGCGCCGGTTTGTTGATCATGTATTCCTCGGGCTTCGATCACGGCACGCGCTTTGTGGATCACGGTCGCAACATGCTCATTGCGGGTGCCATCATGTTTGTGGTGGCTCAAATTCCACCACCTAAGTTGATGGCGTGGGCCGTTCCGGTCTACACCATCGGTGTGATTTTGTTGATCGCAGTGGCCTTGTTCGGCATCACTAAAAAAGGGGCTCGGCGTTGGGTCAATCTGGGGGTGGTCATTCAACCCAGCGAGATTTTGAAAATTGCATTGCCTTTGATGCTGGCCGCTTGGTTTCAAAAACGTGAAGGTCAACTTCGCTCATACGATTTTGCCGTGGCCTTGTTGATATTGGGTGTGCCAGTGGGCTTGATCATGAAGCAACCTGACTTGGGGACAGCCTTGTTGGTTTTAGCGGCAGGTTTGGCAGTGATCTTCTTTGCCGGTCTGAAATGGCGATGGATTTTGCCGCCTTTTGTTTTGGGGGGGTGCGGAATTGTCGCTTTGGTGGTTTTGGAGCCATCTTTGTGTGCAGCCAACATGGACTGGCACATTCTGCATGAATACCAAAGACAGAGAGTTTGTACTTTGCTTGATCCCGCTCGCGATCCTCTGGGCAAAGGGTTTCACATCATCCAAGGGATGATTGCGATTGGCTCGGGTGGGTTTTGGGGCAAGGGCTTTATGCAAGGAACCCAGACGCATTTGGAGTTCATTCCTGAGCGAACCACCGACTTTATTTTTGCGGCTTTTGGTGAGGAATTTGGTTTTGCAGGGGGCCTGTTTTTAATTTCTTGTTATTTCTTTTTGATTTACAGGGCGTTGATCATCGCCATGCAAGCGCCGACTTTGTTCAGTCGATTGTTGGCAGCCAGCATGGCCATGATCTTTTTCACTTACACATTTGTGAACATGGGCATGGTCAGCGGCATCTTGCCGGTGGTGGGCGTGCCCTTGCCTTTTGTCAGTTATGGCGGCACGGCCATGGTGACCCTGGGGCTGGCTTTGGGCATTTTGATGTCGATTGCGAAATCCAAACAACTGGTGCAAACATGACAAATCTGACGCAGGTCGCGGTGGTGGGTGCGGGCAATATGGGCGGTGGCATGCTGGCCCGTTTGTGTGGTTTGGGCTGGTCGGTGGCGGTGCATGACATCGACCCACAGGTTCAGTCGAAGGCGGTGGCCTTGGGGGCGGTCGCTTGTGGGTCTGCCCTAGAGGCGGCCCGCATGCTGACGCCCGATGGCGTGTTGATGGTGGTCGTGGTGGATGCTGCGCAAACCGAGGCGGTGCTTTGGGGCGAGGGGGGCGCGGGCCCGGTGCTGAAGCCGGGTCAGTCGGTGATGCTGTGTCCAACCTTGGGACCTGCCACGGTGCAAAGCCAGGCTGAGCGTTTGGCGCTCATGGGCATTGACTTCATTGATGCCCCCATGTCCGGGGGGCCTGTGCGGGCCCAAGAGGGCACCATGAGTTTGATGGTGGCGTGCTCCGATGCGGTGTGGCAGCGCAGCCAAAATCTTCTGACCGCCTTGAGCCAGCAAGTTTTTCGCGTGGGAACCCGCGCAGGAGACGGCGCACGCACCAAGCTGGTGAACAATTTGCTGGCCGCGGTGAATCTGGCGGGCGCAGCCGAAGCCATGGCCTTGGCCGAGCGTTTGGGGCTGGACCCTGCCGCCACGCTGTCGGTCATTGAAGCGTCCAGTGGTCAAAGCTGGATTGGCTCGGACCGGATGCGCCGGGCTTTGGCGGGGGATTTTGAGCCCCGTGCCCACGTCACTTTGCTGGCCAAAGACACGGGCTTGGCGGTGCAGGCCGCTGACGATGTGGCCTTTGACCCCCCTTTGGGTCGTTTGGCGCGGGACTTGTTTGCACAAGCCCTGGGGCAGGGTTGGGCCGATCTGGACGATGCGGCCTTGCTCAAACTCATGCGCCAGCGCTGAAGCCGCGGCTTGCCGGGGCCATCGGGCTCTGTCCGGTGTGGGCAAGGGTCTTGATCCGTGCCTACAATGGACCACATGATTTCACGCGAACCCACCATTGAACGCTTGGCCACGGCCAAGTCCCTGTTGCTTGACCCGTTTGGTCTCGACGAATCCCACCTGACTCAAGCCCTGAACGCCATCAAGGCGCATGCGGTCGACGACGCTGATCTGTACTTTCAGTACACCCGCTCCGAAGGCTGGAGTTTGGAAGAGGGCATCGTCAAGACCGGCAGCTTCAGCATCGACCAAGGCGTGGGTGTGCGGGCCGTGTCGGGCGAGAAAACTGCTTTTGCCTACTCAGACGACATCTCCGAAGCCTCCTTGATGGACGCGGCCATGACGGTGCGCTCCATTGCGTCTGCCGCGCAAAACAAGCGCATCAAAGTGCCAGCGCGCAAGATTTCGGCCAGCCGTTCGCTCTACCCCGCGCTGGACCCGATGTCCACCTTGGACAGCACGGCCAAAGTGAACTTGCTCGGCCATGTTGAAAAAATCGCCCGTGCCAAAGACCCCCGCGTGGTGCAAGTCATGGCAGGTCTTGCCACCGAATACGACGTGGTCATGGTGGCGCGTGCCGACGGCACGCTGGCGGCCGATGTGCGCCCTTTGATTCGTTTGTCCGTGACGGTGATCGCCGAGCAAAACGGTCGCCGCGAAGTGGGCAGTGCCGGCGGCGGTGGCCGCTTTGGCTTGGCTTATTTTGACGACGCCATGGTCGAGAGTTATGTGCAAGAAGCCGTGTCGGCCGCGCTCATCAACCTCGAAGCGCGCCCCGCGCCCGCAGGCGAGATGACCGTGGTGCTGGGCAATGGCTGGCCCGGTGTGTTGCTGCACGAGGCTGTGGGCCATGGCCTGGAGGGCGACTTCAACCGCAAGGGCTCGAGCGCCTTCAGCGGCCGCATTGGTCAGCGCGTGGCGGCTAAGGGCGTCACTGTGCTGGATGACGGCACCATGGCTGACCGCCGCGGCTCGCTGAACGTGGACGACGAAGGCCATGCCAGCCAAAAGAACGTGCTGATCGAAGACGGCATCTTGCGCGGTTACATCCAAGATGCGATGAACGCCCGACTGATGGGCGTCAAACCCACGGGCAATGGCCGCCGCGAAAGTTACGCCCATGTGCCCATGCCGCGAATGACCAACACCTACATGTTGGGCGGCGACAAGAGCGCCGAAGAAATCGTGGCCAGCATCAAGAAGGGCCTGTACGCCACCAACTTTGCGGGCGGGCAGGTAGACATCACGAGTGGCAAGTTCGTGTTCTCGGCCAGCCAGGCTTACTGGGTGGAAAACGGCAAGATCCAATACCCCGTCAAGGGCGCGACCCTGGTCGGCAGCGGCCCCGAGTCGCTCAAGAAGATCAGCATGATCGGCAACGACATGAAGCTCGACTCGGGCGTGGGCACCTGCGGCAAAGAAGGTCAGAGTGTGCCGGTGGGCGTGGGCCAGCCCACTCTGCGCATCGACGGTCTCACCGTGGGGGGTACGGCCTGAACCTGTTGGACTGGGGCTGCGGGTTTGTCCCCGGTGCGCCCTGTCAGGAACTGTCAACAAGCTGTGCTACATTGAACCCATGTCTATTCGCTTTGCCCTTTACTTTTTTTATTTTGGATTCTCAGTCCCCGGCGGACGAGAGGCGAGCGCATAAGCACCCGAACATCTCGATACAAACCGCCGGAGCCTCAAAGCCCGGCGGTTTTTTTATGTTTTTTTAATCCAAGGAGTCCACGATGAATGCCAAAACCACTGCCCCTGAGAGCTGGTATCCGAATGCCGCCGACCGAACAGGCCAGACCGACGACGAACGCATCAAGGACATCACCGTGCTCCCACCGCCCGAACATTTGATCCGCTTTTTCCCGATTGCCGGCACGGCAACGGAAACCCTGATCTCTCAAACCCGCAAATCGATCGCCAACATCGTGCATGGCCAAGACGACCGTCTGCTTGTCATCATCGGGCCCTGCTCGATCCATGACCCCGCTGCGGCCCTCGATTACGCCCGCCGCCTGAAGCCACTGCGTGACAAATACGCGGACACGCTGGAAATCGTGATGCGTGTGTACTTCGAAAAACCCCGAACCACCGTGGGTTGGAAGGGCCTGATCAACGACCCCTACCTGGATGAGAGCTACCGCATCGACGAAGGCCTGCGCATCGCCCGCCAACTGCTGATTGAAATCAACCGCCAGGGCTTGCCCGCAGGCAGTGAGTTCCTGGACGTGATTTCGCCCCAATACATTGGCGACCTGATCAGCTGGGGCGCGATTGGCGCGCGCACCACCGAAAGCCAGGTTCACCGCGAACTGGCCTCAGGCCTGTCGGCGCCCATCGGTTTCAAAAACGGCACGGACGGCAACATCAAGATCGCGACCGACGCGATTCAGGCCGCAGCCCGTGGCCACCACTTTTTGTCTGTGCACAAAAACGGCCAGGTCGCCATCGTGCAGACCCAGGGCAACCAAGACTGCCATGTGATTTTGCGCGGCGGCAAAGCCCCCAACTACGACGCCGACAGCGTGGCTGCGGCTTGCAAGGAACTCGAAGCCGCCAAGTTGCCCGCCACTTTGATGGTCGATTGCAGCCACGCCAACAGCAGCAAAAAGCACGAGCGCCAGATCGACGTGGCCAAAGACAT
>CAITSG010000366.1 GCA_903894995.1 uncultured Burkholderiales bacterium | reverse complement strand
TCAGGTGTTCGCTGACTTCTTCCAGGCTGCGTCGGGCTTCTTGTGGGTCGTGTTTTTTTTCAACCGCAGCTTGGGCCTGCGCCGAAGGCTGCGAGCGGCTTTGGACTTCGGCCACGCGTGGGGCTTGCACGGCTGGGGGCGGGGTGGGTGCGCGTGAAACGCTGGGTGGTATGTCGTTGCTCATGGCTTTCTCCTTGGTTGAGGCCCCGCAAACAGTGCTGGCGATTGGTCACAGGCGGATGACCAATTGGGGGCTACGTCACGGTGATTCGTCCGTTTAGAGAGGAACTTGAGAGCTTTGGACCCAAAAGCGGCAAATTGTTGCCGGTGGGTTGTTGATCAGGGCCTTGTGAGGTGGGGAGGACAGGGATTGTTTGGGGGACCTGCCGGTTGGGGATGGGGGTGGTTTGCGGGGGGCCATCGCGGCGGGGGCGCCGCTCCAACAAGGGAAGGGACAAAGAAGAGGTTGTGCCCACTTCGGTGGGCTGGATCAATGGGTTATTCGTAGGCCCTCATCATGCCGGTGAAGGTGCTTTTGAGGCCTTCGCGCATGCTGTTGCTGTTGCCCACCATGCTTTCCATGATGCTGAACTGGCTTGTGTAGCGTGCCAAGAGCTTGTCCATGCGGCTGTCCAGCTCGGTCAGTTCTTTTTTGTATTTGGCAATTTGTGTGGTGGCGCTTTTGCTTTGGGTGTCGATCAGGCCGGTGGACAGCAGCATTTTTTCAATGCTGTTGACGGCGCTGCCGGCCAAGCCGGCCGGGGCAACGCTGTAAATGCTTTTGTTGTTGGTGCCTGCACTGAACATGGTGGACACCTCGCCAAAGTTGTTTTGCAAGGCGGTGTCAAGCTTGGTTTCGTCGAGTGTGAGTTTGCCGTTGCGGTCAATGCTCAGGCCCACGTCGCGTGCCGCTTGGATGGTGGTGCCGGGGGTGGTGGAGGTGCTGGTCACCAGATTGCGCACCTGGTTGCGCACTGTTTGCAGCAGGTTATCGCCGGCCAGTGCGCCGCCAAATTCTTCGACCTTGCTGTCGCGGTCGCCCAAAATCTTCAGGGCTGCTTCAAAGTCGTTGTAGGCCGTGACCAAGCCTTTGATGTTGTCTTTGATGCCCGTGGTCTCTCGGTTGAGGTCCAGGCGTGCTGCGCCCGTGCTGTTGGCATACAGGTCGAGCGTGACGCCATCGATCACGTCGGTGACGGTGTTGCTGCTGCGGGTGACTTCGAGGCCGTTGACTTTGAAGCTGGCGTCGGCGGCCGTTTGCAAAGGCGTGGCAAAGCTCACGCCGCTCACGGCAGTGCCTGTGCCGTCGTTGCTGGTCAGGCTGAAGTTATTTGCTGCACCAGTTTCGCCCGTGATGACCACGTTGTAGCCATTGCTGGTGTTGATGAGTTGCGCGGTCACGCCCAGCTTGGCCCCGTTGATGGCGCTGACCATGCCAGCGGGGGTGGCGGTGACGACGTTGATGGCCCCTTTGCTCACGCCGCCCACACTCAGGTCGAGGGTGAAGGCTGCCCCGCCGTTGAGGGCGGTGCTGCGTTCGGCAAAGCTGCTGCTGGCGGTGCGCTGGGCCAGTGCGGTTTGCAGCACTTCGATGCTGTATTGCCCCGTATCGGCCGTGCTGCTGGCGGTGACGCCAAAGGCGGCAGGCTGTGTGTTGGCGGTTTTGATCGAGCTGAAGTCGCTGGCGTCGTTGAGTTTGGCAAAGGCGTTTTTGAGATCGGACAGGGCGAATTTGATGGCGCCGTAACCGGTGATGCGGGCTTCGGATTTGGTGATCTTGGCGTCAATGCGCTCTTTTTTGGGCGTTTTTTCGGCGTCCACCAGGCTTTGGGCCAGGCTCTTCACGTCGATGCCGGAGCCCGCGCCGAGGGTGTTGACAATGCTGCTGGTGGCCATGGGGTGGGGTCGCTAGTAAGGTGTGAATAAAGGTGATGAATCGGCTTGGCTCAAGACAACTTGAGCCACAGCACCCGATCAGCCCCGGATGTAGTCAAACAGGCTGGAGCCGGATATCTTGGCAAAGCTGCCCATGGCCGCTTCGAGGGACATCATTTCCTGGTTCATGCGGGTGATGGCTTCGGCGTAGTCCAGGTCTTCGATGTCGGACAGGGTGGTTTTCAGGCGCAGCGCGGTTTCGTCCAGCACGTCGAGCTGGGACCGCAGCACCACTTGGTCGGAGCCGTTTTGGGCTTGCGACAGCGTCAGGGTGTTGTGCATTTGGGTCAGGTCGGCAATGCCTTGCTGAATCTTGGGGCTCTGGCTGGTGTTCACGCCTTCGATCATTTGGTCCAGCGCATCAAAAAAGCCCAGGGGCTGGCCGTCGTCGCGCACCACGCGGTTGAACACGTCGGTGCCAGCGCGGCTGAATTGCACGGTGCGCTCCACGCCTGCAGGAATGCGCGTTTGTGTCTGGTCGCCTTGATAGAGCACAGCGCCACTGGCGTCTTCGGCAAAAGCCGGTGTGTCGACCTGGGTGCCCGAAAACAAATAGTTGCCGCTGTCGTCGCGGGTGTTGCCCAGGCTCAGCAGTTGGTCGCGCAGGGCTTGCATTTCGACGCCAATGGCTTTGCGGTCGTCGGGCGCCAGGGTGCCGTTGGCGGCCTGAATGCCCAGCTCTTTGAAGCGAATCAACACATCGTTGGAGGCGGACAGGGCGGTTTCTTCGGTGGTGTAGCGGCGCATGGCCACGTCCAGGGTGCGCATGTGGCTTTCTTGGCGCTGCACCTCACCCTTGAGTCGCTGGATGGCGGCGGCCTGGTCGGGCGCGGCGCTGGGCGAGAGGATTTGTTTGCCCAAGGCCATTTGGGCTTGGGTGGTGTTGAGCTTGTTTTGGATGGTGCTCATGCGCTCGGTGGCGCGTTCAAACATCATGGAGGTAGAGATTTTCATAAGGCGGTCTCAATCAGCGGATTTGCAAAATGGCGTCAAACATGGACATGGCGGTTTGCATGACCTTGGCGTTGGCTTGGTAGGCCTGTTGAAAACGCACCAGGGCCGTGGCTTCTTCGTCCAGGCTGACGCCTGAAATGCTGTCGCGGTCGTCTTGCGCCTGTTGGTACACCACCTCCAGGGCTTGCTGCGATATGGCGGCCTGACGGGCCACGTTGCCGACCAGGTTGACGCGCTCGATATAGGCCTCGGTGATGGTCAGTCCACCGGGCATGAGGCGTTGGTCTTCGATGGCCACCAGTTGCAACAGGGTTTCGTTGTTGCCAATGCCGTCTTTGTTGTTGTCGATGGTGAATTCATCGCCCGCTTTGGGCGCACTGGAAAACACCAGTTTCAGGCCCCGGAAGCTCAGGCTCAGGTTGGAGGAGCCGGGGTCAAGGGTCAGTTGGCGTTCGGCCAGCACGGTTTGGCTCGCCTTGTCCACAATTTGGTAAGCGCTGCTGGAGCTGAACTTGACGGTCATGGGGCCCTCGCGCAGGGCCTGCTTGGCATCGCCCTCGATGCCTGCAAACTGAGCGCTCACGAGTGCGGTGCCGGGCGCGCTGCTGCGGTCGGTCACAAAGACCAGCAGGTCGTCTGCAGCGCTG
>CAITSG010000365.1 GCA_903894995.1 uncultured Burkholderiales bacterium | reverse complement strand
GTGCGCGCTGTGGTCGAGCACAACCTGCTCTACGAAGGCGGCAAGCGCCTGTACTACATGGGCCCCATGTTCCGCCATGAGCGCCCCCAACGCGGCCGCTACCGCCAGTTTCACCAAGTCGGTGCCGAGGTGCTGGGTTTTGGTGGCGCCGAGGTGGATGCCGAGCTGATTTTGTTGGCCAATGACCTGTGGAAGGTGTTGGGCCTGAAAGATGTGCGCCTGGAACTCAACAGCTTGGGCCAACCCGCAGAGCGCCAAGCTCACCGTGCAGCCTTGATTGCCCACCTTGAAACGCACAGCGATGTGCTGGACGAAGAAGCCAAGCGCCGGCTGCACACCAACCCGCTGCGCATCCTGGACACCAAGAACCCGGCCATGCAAAGTGTGGTGGAGGCCGCCCCCCGTTTGCTCGACTTTTTGGGTGAGGCCTCGCTGGCCCACTTCAATGCGGTCAAAGCCATTTTGGATACCAATGGCGTGGCCTACAGCATCAACCCGCGCCTGGTGCGCGGCATGGATTACTACAACCTCACGGTGTTCGAGTTCATCACCACCAGCCTGGGCTCGCAGGGCACGATTTGCGGCGGTGGCCGTTACGACTACCTGATTGAACAAATTGGCGGCAAGCCAACACCTGCGGTGGGGTGGGCCTTGGGTGTTGAGCGCGTGCTCGAGCTCATCAAAGAGCAGGGCGAGACATTGCCCGATTTGGCCCCCGATGTGTACGCCATCATCCCCGAGACTACCGCCTTGCCGGTGGCCATGCAGGTGCTGCAAACCTTGCGTGCGCAGGGTGTGTCGGCCCAGATGCATGCGGGCTCTGGTGACGGCATGGGCAGCATGAAGTCCCAGTTCAAAAAAGCCGATGCCTCGGGCGCGCGCTTCGCTCTGGTGTTCGGTGCCGAAGAGTTGGCCCAAGGTCTGGTCGCGGTCAAATCGCTGCGCGACGGTGCAGGTGCCCAGCGCACCGAGCCGCTGAACACTGTGGCCGCGTGGGCCCACAGCCTACAATCCGCGCTTTGAAGCGCTCAACTCATCACTCACACCATGGCCAAAGCCCTCGACCTTGAAGAACAAGAACAACTTGACCAGATCAAACATTTCTGGAAGAAATATGGCAACCTGATTTCTTGGGTGCTGATTGCTGTCATGGGCAGTTATGCGGCATGGAATGGTTACCACTATTGGCAGCGCGACCAAGCGAGTAAGGCTTCCATTCTGTTTGACGAGCTTGAACGTGCTGTTGCATCGGGTGATTTGGTTCGGGTTGAGCGCAGTTTTGCCGACATGAAAGACAAATTTGGTGCCACCCATTACGCCCATCAAGCCGCTTTGCTGGCGGCCAAAAGTTTGCAAGCACAAGGCAAATCTGAGGCAGCTCGCGCGGGACTTTCATGGGTGGCTGAATCGGCCCCCGATCCGGCTTACCGAGACATTGCTCGTCTGCGCTTGTCGGCCTTGATGCTGGATGCAGGTTCCAACGACGAGGCTTTGAGCCAATTGTCCGGTCCCTTTACACCGGCAATGCAGGGATTGGCTGCAGATTTGCGGGGCGATGTTCTCAAGGCCCAAAACAAAAATACCGAAGCCATAGCGGCCTACCAATTGGCTTGGCAAATGTTGTCCGATAGCACCGATTACCGTCGATTGGTGGAAGCCAAGCTCAATGCTTTGGGCATTGACCCACAAGCGGCTTCGCCAGCCCCAGTCAAAGGAGCCTCCAAGTGATCTCAATGTCGACCTTTGCCCTGCACCGTTGTTTCATTGTGGCCCTGATGGGGGTGTTGTCGGCTTGTTCAAGTGCACCCGAAAAACCACAACCTTTGCCTCTTCCCTCTGTCAGTGGGGCCCTCAAGTTGCAAAAAGTTTGGTCTGGCACAGTGGGTCCTGTCAGCACGCCCTTGATGGTCTCTGTTCATGGGCAACAAGTGGCCATCGCATCAACTTCGGGTCAATTGGCACTGATGGATGCACAAACTGGTCGGGACGTTTGGCGTGTTTCTGTGGGTTCTGCCATTCAAGCGGGTGTTGGCGGGGACGGCCAGCGTTTCGCAGTGGTGACACAAAACAACGAATTGGTGGTGGTTGAGGCCGGAAAAATCGTTTGGCGTCAGTCCTTGCCTGCCTTGTCATATACCCCGCCCTTGGTGGCGGGTGCCCGAGTTTTCGTCCTCACGGGTGACCGAACTGTTACCGCATTCGATGGGGCCTCGGGTCAAAAACTCTGGACACAGCAACGGCCCAACGACCCGCTTGTGCTGAGACAAGCAGGTTTGCTGATGCCGCTGGGTGACAGTTTGCTGGTGGGTTGGGGTCGTCGTTTGGCTTCCTTGAATCCCTTGACCGGCGTGCCGCGTTGGGAGACCTTGGTGGGCAGTACCCGAGGAACCAACGAGGTTGAGCGCTTGGTCGATGTGGTTGCAGGGGCCAGTCGCCAAGGCAATTCGGTGTGCGTGCGTTCATTTCAGACCTCGGTAGTATGCTTGGATGGCGTCAATGGCCGGGCCGTTTGGAGTCGCTCAGCCCAGGGACATCAAGGCGTGGATGGCGATGATCAGCTGCTGTGGGGCGTTGAATCCGATGGCAAAGTGTTGGCTTGGCAGCGACAAACGGGCACACCTGCCTGGACGCTCGAGAGCCTGCGCTTTCGTGGCTTGAGCATGCCTTTGGCTTGGAATCGTGCCTTGGTGCTGGGAGACCAGGATGGATGGGTACATTTCTTGTCCAAACAAGATGGCCAAACGCTGACGCGTGTGGCTACCGATGGCACGGCCATTGTGGGTAAACCTGCATGGACGGGGCAAACTTTGGTGGTGGTGACGCGCACTGGGGGCGTCTTCGGATTTCGCCCTGAATGATGGATTGGAAAATTTTTAAGTGAAACCTGTATTGGCCCTTGTGGGCCGCCCCAATGTGGGCAAATCCACGCTGTTCAACCGACTCACCAAAAGTCGGGATGCCATCGTGGCAGACTTTGCAGGCTTGACCCGCGACCGGCACTACGGCAATGGCAAACAAGGCCGCCAAGAATTCATCGTCATCGATACGGGCGGTTTCGAGCCCGATGCCAGCACCGGCATTTACAAAGAAATGGCCAAGCAAACGCAGCAAGCGGTGGCCGAGGCGGATGTGGTGATTTTTGTGGTCGATGCGCGGGGTGGTTTGTCTGCTCAAGACCATGACATCGCCAAGTACCTGCGCAAGCTTGGCAAGCCCACCTTGCTGGTTGCCAACAAAGCCGAGGGCATGCTCGAAGGCATCCAGCTGACCGAGTTCTATGAATTGGGTCTGGGTGAAGTGATCGCCATTTCGGCGGCCCACGGCCAAGGCACACGCGGACTGGTGGAGCTGGCATTTGAGTTGCTGAACTTGCCCGATGAGCCTGAGGAAACCGAAGACGATCCTTCCGTCATCAAGTTGGCTGTGGCGGGTCGCCCCAACGTGGGCAAGTCCACGCTCATCAACACTTGGTTGGGCGAAGAGCGCTTGGTGGCTTTTGACATGCCTGGCACGACGCGTGATGCGATTTCGGTGCCATTTGAAAAGCAAGGACAAAAGTTCGAGTTGATCGACACTGCTGGATTACGCCGCAAGGGCAAAGTGTTTGAGGCTATCGAGAAATTCTCGGTGGTCAAAACCTTGCAAGCCATCGAATCGGCCAATGTGGTGCTGTTGTTGCTGGATGCCGAGCAAGGCGTGACCGACCAAGACGCGCACATTGCCGGTTATGCGCTCGAAAGCGGTCGTGCCATGGTCTTGGCCGTGAACAAATGGGATTCGGTGGACGAGTACCAGCGCCAGTTGGTTCAGCGATCCATCGAGACTCGCCTGCCTTTTCTAAGCTTTGCCAATATGCACTTCATATCAGCCAAAAAGCGCCAGGGCCTGGGACCTGTTTGGGGTTCGATTGTTCAGGCCCACAAGGCAGCCATGTGCAAGATGAGCACACCCATCTTGACGCGTTTGTTGCTGGAGGCGGTGCAGTTTCAAAGCCCTCAGCGCGGCGGCATGTTTCGACCCAAGTTGCGTTATGCGCACCAAGGCGGCATGAATCCACCGGTCATTGTGGTGCACGGCAACTCGCTTGAACATGTCACCGACACCTACAAGCGCTTTTTGGAAGGACGATTCCGCAAGGCCTTCAATCTGTCTGGTACACCACTGCGCATCGAAATGAAAACATCTACAAATCCTTTTGCTGACAAAGATTCCAGCTGATTTCTAGGAAATCATTTTTTCTGCTCTGTCGGTGGTTTTGGCCTGTGTTAAGGTCATACTTTCTTAAATAATTAACTTCTGAACACGGAGAATATCGTGAGCAACAAAGGTCAACTTTTGCAAGACCCCTTCCTGAATGCGTTGCGTCGAGAGCATGTGCCCGTATCGATTTACTTGGTCAATGGCATCAAACTTCAAGGTCAGATTGAGTCCTTTGACCAATATGTGGTCCTTCTTCGCAACACCGTGACTCAAATGGTTTACAAACATGCCATTTCGACGATTGTTCCCGGTCGTTCGGTGACTTTCAGCACGCCCGAAACGGGTGAAATCACGGCTTGATGCGTGTTTTGTTGGGTCTTGGTTTTCATTTCAAGATCCACAGGTGCTGATATTGTCTGAAACCTCTTTTAATGCTCCCGCGCCGACCTTATTGGTCGGCGTTGACTTTGGACGGACCCATTTTGATGGCGATCTTCAAGAGTTAGGTCTGCTGGCTGAATCCGGTGGACTTCGACCTGTGGCACGTTTGACCTGCAAGCGTAAAGCGCCCGATCCAGCGCTGTTTGTGGGCAGTGGCAAAGCCGATGAAATCAAGGAACTGGCCCTGATGCACGGTGCGGTCGAGGTCTTGTTCGACCAATCCTTGAGCCCAGCGCAACAACGCAATCTGGAGCGCCACATCGGTTTGCCTGTGAATGACCGCACCTTGCTGATTCTTGAAATTTTTGGCCAGCGTGCGCGAAGCCATGAAGGCAAGTTGCAAGTTGAACTGGCACGTCAGCAGTATCTGAGCACGCGTTTGGTCAGGCGCTGGTCCCACCTTGAACGGCAAAGCGGTGGCATTGGCATGCGCGGTGGTCCGGGTGAAACGCAAATAGAGTTGGATCGCCGCATGATCAACGACTCCATCAAGCGCATCAAAGAACGACTGGTCAAGGTCAAGCGACAGCGCAACACGCAGCGCCGTCAACGTGATCGCCGCGACACCTTCAACATTTCATTGGTGGGTTACACCAACGCGGGCAAATCCACCTTGTTCAATGCCTTGGTCAAGGCGCGTGCCTATGCAGCCGATCAGCTCTTTGCCACCTTGGACACCACCACCCGACAGCTTTACTTGGGTGAAGCAGGGCGCTCGGTCTCTTTGTCAGACACTGTGGGGTTCATTCGCGATTTGCCGCATGGTTTGGTCGAGGCGTTTCAGGCCACCCTGCAAGAGGCTACGGACGCTGATTTGCTGCTGCATGTGGTGGATGCAGCCAACCTCGATTGGCCAGAGCAAATGGCCGAAGTGCAAAAGGTGTTGGCCGAAATTGGTGCTGACGCCGTGCCTCAATTGTTGGTATTCAACAAGCTCGATGCCATCGATGCAGAACGTTACCCCTTGCATTTGCAAGACCAATATGAAATGGATGGCATGACCATTGCCCGCATTTTTTTAAGCGCTCAGTCTGGCAAAGGACTTGACTTGTTGCGAACCGCATTGTCGCAAATCGTCAAAATCGCATTGCCGTCAGATGCTGTTGAATTCACAGATCCCCGTGACTTCAGGCGGGAATATCCAAACGATGTGCATTGAGATGCCTTTGATTTCGGCACAATAACAATTCGTCACTCAGACAAAGACTCTTCACCATGAATTTCCAACTGCCAGCCCTGCGATGGTCTTTGCTTGCCGCAAAAATCAGAGGCATGTTCAACCTGAATGACCCGCGTTGGGGTCGGGATGACGATAAATCGACAACCGATTCAGGGCA
The DNA here is from genome assembly GCA_903894995.1 of uncultured Burkholderiales bacterium. GTDB lineage: Bacteria > Pseudomonadota > Gammaproteobacteria > Burkholderiales > Burkholderiaceae_C > Limnohabitans_A. The sequence continues at coordinate 9,556 of CAITSG010000365.1, read as the reverse complement.
AAAGCCCACCAGCGAGTTGCCGCCTTCCAGCAGCCCCAAACCAGACGGTTGGCAGCAGCCACCCGTTCGTGGTCCGCAGCAACAGCAAAGCGGTCCTCCGGATCTTGACGAACTCTGGCGTGATTTCAACCGCAAGTTAGGTCAGTTATTCGGCGGTAATGGAGGCCCACAAAAGCCCCCTGGCTCCAGCGGTTCGGGTGGTTCTGGCGGTCCAAGGATTCCCGTGTTTTTCAAAAACCTCGGTTTAGGCGTGATTTTGGCTGCGGCCTTGTTGGTGTGGTTGGCAACCGGATTTTTCATCGTGCAAGAGGGCCAACAAGCCGTGATCACCCAGTTCGGCAAGTACCATTCCACCGTGGGCGCGGGCTTTAACTGGCGCATGCCTTACCCCATTCAGCGGCAGGAACTGGTGTTTGTGACCCAAATCCGCTCGGTGGACATTGGGCGGGACAACATCATCAAGGCCACAGGCCTGCGTGAATCGGCCATGTTGACCGAAGACGAGAACATCGTCGAGATCAAGTTTGCCGTCCAGTACCGCTTGAACGATGCCCGTGCTTATTTGTTTGAAAGCCGTAATCCGACCGAAGCCGTGGTTCAGTCGGCCGAGACCGCTGTGCGCGAAGTCGTTGGCAAAATGAAAATGGACTCGGCCCTGGCGGAAGAGCGCGACCAGATCGCGCCCCGTGTCCGAGAGAAAATGCAGACCATTTTGGACCGCTACAAGGTGGGCATTGAGGTTGTCGGCATCAACCTGCAGCAAGGCGGCGTGCGCCCCCCCGAGCAGGTTCAGGCGGCTTTTGACGATGTGTTGAAAGCCGGCCAGGAACGTGAACGCGCCAAGAACGAAGCCCAAGCCTATGCCAACGATGTGGTGCCGCGTGCTGTGGGTGCCGCGTCTCGCCTGAAAGAAGAAGCCGATGCTTACCGTGAGCGGATCGTGGCACAGGCCGAAGGTGATGCTGAGCGCTTCAAAACCATCTTGCCCGAATACCAAAAGTCGCCGCAAGTCATGCGCGACCGGATGTACACCGACACCATGCAGCAGATTTACAGCAATGTGACCAAAGTGCTGGTGGACAGCAAGCAGGGCTCCAACCTCTTGTATTTGCCACTCGACAAAATCATGCAACAAGTCAGCAGTGTGTCGCCTCCCGCACTGGACAGCGCAGCGACTTTACCCGCCTCGACGGGCGGCGCCAACAATGGGGCTGTGGACACGCGTTCGCGTGACCTGCAGCGTTCGCGTGACCGCGATCCACGATAAGGACAAAGAAAATGAATCGCATTGGATTGTGGATTTCGACGCTGCTGGTGGCCTTTGTGCTGCTCAGCTCAACCGTTTTTGTGGTGGATCAGCGCCAGTTTGGCGTGGTCTATGCCTTGGGTCAGATCAAGGAAGTGATCACCGAGCCTGGTTTGCACTTCAAGTTGCCGCCCCCTTTTCAAAACGTCAACTACATTGACAAACGACTGCTCACGCTGGACAGCCCCGACAACGAGCCGATGCTCACGGCTGAAAAGCAGCGTGTCGTGATCGACTGGTACGTGCGTTGGCGCATTGCCGATCCTCAGGCTTACATTCGCAACGTGGGCTTGGACGAAAAGTCTGGCACCAACCAGCTCAACCGTGTGGTGCGCAACGCCTTCCAGGAGGAAATCAACAAACGCACCGTCAACGAGTTGTTGTCTCTCAAACGTGAAGAGCTGATGGACGATGTCAAGGCTGCTGTGCTGTTGGTCGTTAAAGGTGCCAAGCCCTGGGGCGTGGACGTGGTGGATGTGCGCATCACCCGCGCCGACTATGTGGACACCATCACCGAGTCGGTGTATCGCCGCATGGAAGCCGAACGCAAGCGGGTGGCCAACGAGCTGCGTTCAACCGGTGGTGCCGAAGGTGAAAAAATCCGAGCCGACGCTGACCGTCAGCGTGAAGTGACGATTGCCAACGCTTACCGCGAAGCCCAAAAAATCAAAGGGCAGGGCGATGCCCAAGCGGCGCGTTTGTATGCGGAATCTTTTGGCCGTGACCCCCAGTTTGCGCAGTTTTACCGCAGCCTTGAAGCCTATAAATCCAGCTTCAACAGCAAGAGTGACGTGATGGTGCTCGATCCAAGCAGCTCCGAATTCTTCAAAGGCATGCGTGGCGCTGCAGGCAACGCAGCTGCTCGAAAGTAAGTCTTGATCGATGCCCTCCTGATGGCATTGGGCCTGATGCTCATCTTGGAGGGTTTGATGCCGATGGTGTTTCCTCTTCGTTGGCGCACTTTATTTGAGCAATTGCTCAAGCTCGAAGATGGGCAAATCCGGTTTTTCGGCATGGCCATGGTGATCGCTGGCTTGCTCTTGTTTTGGCTTGTTTCCTGATCTGATTTCAGGAAACGGGTCTGCAAGCCGGTAAAATCTCGCTTTTAACCGTCCCCCCTCATCCCCATGTCTGCTTGGGTCCTCCCGGATCACATTGCCGATGTCTTGCCCTCCGAGGCTCGCCACATCGAAGAACTCCGCCGCGAATTGCTGGACACCGCCCGTAGCTATGGCTATGAGTTGGTCATGCCGCCGCTGCTGGAGCATTTAGAGTCTTTGCTGACTGGAACAGGCGAAGCCCTGGATTTACAGACCTTCAAACTGGTGGACCAGTTATCTGGCCGCACTTTGGGCTTGCGTGCTGACACCACGCCCCAAGTGGCACGCATTGACGCGCATTTACTGGGCCGCGCGGGCCTGACACGTCTGTGCTACTGCGGTCCTGTTCTGCACACACGGCCTGCGCGCCCTCACGCCACCCGCGAGCCCTTACAACTGGGAGCCGAAATTTACGGCCATGCCGGACCTGAGGCTGACCTCGAAGTTTTGCAGTTGGCGCTGGACAGCCTCCGAGCCGCCCGCGCAGGTGACTTGCAGGTGGACTTGGCCGATGCCCGCATCGTCAACAGTTTGCTGCATGCTGAGGACATTTCTGCGGCTTTGCGCCATGACATCCATGCCGCCTTGGCCATCAAAGATGCCAGCGCCATTGCCCGCCTGACGTCTGGCTTTGCGCCTGCCAATCGCGATGGTTTGCGCGCTCTGGTCAATTTGTATGGCGATGCCAGTGTGCTGGATCAAGCCGCGCAATGCCTGCCTGCCACGCCAGCGGTCACCGAAGCCCTGAGTCAGTTGCGTTGGCTGGCTGCCCAGATTACCGGGGCGGCTATCAGTTTTGACCTCGGTGATTCGCGTGGTTACGCCTATTACAGTGGCATGCGCTTTGCCATTTATGCCAAAGGCGCAGCCGATGCGCTGGCCCGTGGGGGTCGCTACGACGGGGTGGGGGCTGTGTTTGGCCACCGTATCGACCGCGATCGCCCTGCTGTGGGTTTCAGTCTAGATTTGAAAGAACTGGTCGCTGCCGTTCAGCCCTTGGATCTGCGCGCCGCCATCCGTGCACCGTGGGGCCATACCGCCAGCTTGCGCGAGGCGATTGCCTCATTACGCAGCCGGGGAGAAACTGTGGTGCGTGTTTTGCCAGGGCACGAAAATGAAATCGACGAATTCCATTGTGACCGCGTGTTGATTGAAGTTGCTGGTCAGTGGACAGTACAGGCTATTTGAGAAAGAACATTTCAAGCATGAACAAGTTGCAAGGCCGTAACGTGGTCGTTGTCGGCACCCAATGGGGCGACGAGGGCAAAGGCAAGCTGGTCGATTGGTTGACCGAAAGCGCTCAGGGCGTGGTCCGTTTTCAGGGCGGTCACAACGCGGGGCACACCTTGGTCATCAACGGCGTGAAGACCGCTTTGCACCTGATCCCCAGCGGGGTCATGCGCGCCGGCGTCAAATGCTACATAGGCAACGGTGTGGTGTTGTCGGTGCCCAAGCTGCTCGAAGAAATCGCAGGCCTTGAAAAAGCGGGTGTTGAGGTGCGCTCACGCCTGCGCGTGAGCGAGGCTTGCCCGCTGATCTTGCCTTACCACGTCGCCCTCGATGTGGGCCGCGAAGCCGCCAAGGAAAAAGCTGGCACAGCCAAGATCGGCACGACGGGCCGAGGCATTGGCCCCGCTTACGAAGACAAAGTGGCGCGCCGTGCTTTGCGCGTACAAGACCTCAAATACCCCGAGCGCTTTGCCACCAAACTGCGAGAGAACCTGGCGCTGCACAATGAAATTTTGGTCAATATCCTGGGTGTTGCACCCGTGGACTTTGACGCAACTTACAACGAAGCCATGGCTTACGCCAAAGAACTGTTGCCCATGGTGGCCGACGTGTCGCGCGAGTTGAACGACGCCCATGCTGCGGGTGCCAATTTGCTGTTTGAAGGCGCGCAAGGCACCTTGCTCGACGTGGACCACGGCACATACCCCTTTGTGACCTCGAGCAACTGTGTGGCGGGCAATGCCGCTGCAGGCTCTGGCGTTGGCCCGGGCATGCTGCACTACATTTTGGGCATCACCAAAGCCTATTGCACCCGTGTGGGCGGCGGCCCATTCCCCACCGAGCTCGACTGGGAAACTCCCGGCACACCCGGCTACCACATGTCGACTGTGGGCGCTGAAAAAGGCGTCACCACCGGCCGTTCGCGCCGCTGCGGCTGGTTCGATGCAGCTTTACTCAAGCGCAGCGCCCAAGTCAACGGCCTGAGTGGTCTGTGCATCACCAAACTCGATGTGCTCGACGGCCTGAAAGAGTTGTGGTTGTGCACTGGCTACGAGCTGGACGGCGAAACGATTGACATCCTGCCCATGGGCGCGGACGAGATCGCCCGCTGCAAACCGATTTACGAAGTGATTCCCGGCTGGACGGAAACCACAGTGGGCGTGACCGAGATGGACAAGCTGCCGACCACGGCCCGCTACTACCTCGACCGCATTGCCGAAGTCACTGGTGTGCCCGTGCATGTGGTGTCCACCAGCCCCGACCGTGATCACACAATTTTGTTGCACAACCCCTTTGCGGCTTGAGCCGCGGGCTTTGCGCTGCTCATTGACCTCAATCCCTGAATTATTGGAGTGACCCTATGTTGACCGAAGACGGCAAACACCTGTACGTGAGTTACGACGAGTACCACAACCTCATCGAAAAACTCGCCATTAAAATTTACCAGTCTGGCTGGGAATTTGACAATATCCTGTGTTTGGCCCGAGGCGGCATGCGCCCTGGCGACATTTTGTCGCGCATTTTCGACAAGCCTTTGGCCATCATGTCCACCAGCTCTTACCGCGCCGAAGCCGGCACGGTGCAGGGGCATTTGGACATTGCCCGTTACATCACCACCCCCAAGGGCGAAATTGCAGGTCGCGTGTTGCTGGTGGATGATTTGGCCGATACCGGTCACACCCTGCGTGCCGTCGTTGACCAGTTGAAAAACAACTACAAGCCCGTGACGGAGTTGCGCACAGCGGTCATCTGGACCAAAGGCGTGTCAACCTTCAAACCCGATTACTCGGTGGAAGATTTGCCCACCAACCCTTGGATTCACCAACCCTTTGAGCCGTATGACAACATGCGCCCCGAAAAACTTCTTGAAAAGTGGAGCGTGTGAGTCGCTTCTGGCTTACCCTAACTTCCTTGTAAACAGCCTCCTTCTGGAGGCTGTTTGCATTAGGATCAGAGGATGAAAAACGATGACAAAACCTCTTCATTCACACATATCACCACAGGGCTGATCCATCACCCCTACACACCACCTGCCGGGTTTGACGCACCCCAGCCGGGTGTGTTCAAGGCCTCGACGGTTTATTTCCCCACCGTGGCCGACATGCGCCAACGCGAGTGGAAAGACAAATCGGCCTACACCTATGGCCTGCACGGCACGCCCACCACCTATTTGCTCGAAGAGCGCCTGTGCAGCCTCGAAGGCGGCTTGCAATGCATGTTGGTGCCCAGCGGCCTGGCGGCCTTGGCCCTGGTGGCCCTGGCGGTCCTGAAAACCGGCGACGAAGTCTTGATTCCGGACAATGCCTACGGCCCTAACAAAGCGCTGGCCGATGGCGAGTTGCGTCACTTTGGCATCACCCACCGCTTCTACGACCCGATGGACCCGGATGACTTGTCCCGCCAGATCACGCCCAGCACCCGCTTGGTGTGGCTCGAAGCGCCCGGCTCGGTGAGCATGGAGTTTCCCGATTTGCCCGAAATGGTGCGCCGTTGCCGCGAGCGCGGTGTCTTGTGCGCCCTGGACAACACCTGGGGCGCGGGCCTGGCTTTCAAAGCGTTTGATTTGCTGGGCGATGGCGCGGGCGGCGAAGGCAGCTTGTCGGTAGACATCAGCGCCCATGCGCTCACCAAATACCCCAGCGGCGGCGGTGACGTGCTGATGGGCAGCGTCATCACCCGCGACGCGGCTTTGCACCTGCAAATCAAACTTTGCCACATGCGTTTGGGCTTGGGTGTGGCGGCCAACGATGCTGAAACCGTGCTTCGCTCTTTGCCCAGCATCGCGCTGCGTTATGTCGCGCACGACCAGACCGCCCGCGCTTTGGCCGCCTGGTGGCAAACCCAGCCGCAATGCGCGCAACTGATGCACCCGGCTTTTGAAGGCGCACCCGGCCACGCCCATTGGCAAGCCCTGTGCGATCGCCAGCCTGGCACAGGCCTGGCCGCAGGATTGTTCAGTGTCATGATCGACGCGCGTTTCAGCCAAGCCCAGGTGGACGCTTTTTGTGATGGCCTGAAACTCTTCAAGATCGGTTACAGCTGGGGCGGACCGGTGAGCCTGGTGGTGCCCTACAACCTTGCCTCGATGCGTCAGGCCTGGCCTGGCCATTTGAAACCGGGCACGCTGGTGCGGTTTTCGACCGGTCTGGAGTCGGCGCAGGACTTGATTCTTGACTTGCATCAAGCCGTGCAAGCGCATTTGCCCATGGCCTGATCACTTCAGTGAATCGGAGGACACTTTTGAGGCCAGTGAACACGTCTTGGTGAGTTGACTGGCTGTTCAAAGCGTGCCGTTAGGGGTAATCTGAAAACCTTTGTAGTTTCAGATGGGCTTTTCTCATGAACGCCGATGTCAAGTCCCTAGAAGCGGCCCGCGAGCCAGACCTGCCCACCATGGCCACGCCCTATGTGCAACCGCCGCCTGTGGGGCCGCGCACGCACATGCGGCCCTTGGACTTTGAAGATCCTTTTCGCTGGCTGGTTCGTGGCCTGAAGGACATGCGCCAGCACCCGGGCATTGCCTTGTTTTATGGCCTGTGCTTTTGGGGCATGGCGCAGGTGTTGGCCGTGGTGTTCAAGCACAAGCCCGAGTACACCTTGTCCTTGGTCTCGGGTTGCTTGCTGGTCGGGCCTTTTTTGGCCATGGGCTTGTATGAGGTCAGCCGCAAAAGCGAGCTGGGCGAAGTGCCCGAGATGTCCAGTTCCTTGATGTGCTGGGACCAACACATCCGCAGCATGGCCATGCTCGTGTTGGTGCTGATGGTGCTGGAACTGTTGTGGGGCAGGGCGTCTCTGGTGGTGTTTGCGGTGTTCTTCAACACCGGCATGCCGTCGACAACGGGGGTGATCGAGGCGGTGTTCAATCCCCAAAATATCGAATTTTTGATGGCTTATCTGACGGTGGGCGGTGTTTTTGCAGCCCTGGTTTATGGCCTGGCGGTGGTGTCGATTCCCATGATTTTGGACCGCGACACCGATGCGATCTCGGCGGTGATCACCAGCATGCGGGTGGTTTTTTCACACCCGGGCGTGATGCTGTTGTGGGGCTTGCTGCTGAGTGTTCTGGTGCTGTTGGCCCTGTGGCCTTGGGCGCTGGGCATCATCGTGGTGGGGCCGTGGCTGGGACACGCCAGCTGGCACGCGTACCGGGGCAGTGTCGCGTGGGAAGAAAGCCCCGAAGAAGCTGTTACATTGGGCAGCTCAAATTAAAGGAGGCATCTTGGCCACACCCAACTACGGATTCGAAAAACGCCAGAAAGAACTGGCCAAGAAACGCAAAAAAGAAGACAAGCTCAAAGCCAAGTCCGACCGCAAATCGGGCCTGTTTGCGGAAGACGGCACTGAAATCGAGGGCCAAGAGGGCGATGCCGACATTGCAGCGCCGGGTTCGGCCGAGTCTTCCACCCCTGCCGCCTGAGCTATTCGCTTTAGCCTCTTGCCTTGTAGGAGCGACGTCCTCGCCTGGATAAGCCTTCGCAGCCCACTTGCGCGTCCATCGCCCACAGGGGTGGGCTCCTACAAAGTGTCAAACCGCTTCTCTGTAGGAGCCCACTCCTGTGGGCGATGGAGCCCTCGCAGACCCCCAGCCATCGTCTGCAGAATGTCGCTTATGCCCCTTGCACCAGCTCACGCGCCAAAGCCAGCATGTCTGCCATGCTATGGCTGGCCGGCGTGACCAGCGGGGCTTGGGCGTAATGCACAAAGTTGTTGCCGGTGGAGGTCTCGTAACCCGGGTCGTAATGGCCTGAAAGCAGTTCGGTCACCACCTCACGCATTTCCCCCCGCTCAATTCTTTCTTGCCAGCCTTGCACCACAGCCTTGCCGCGCAGGGCCGTTAGCCGCTCCAACCGGTCGGCAAACATGGCGCGGTCTTGCGTGAAAAACGCATAGTCTTCCAGCAGCAAATTCACGCGGTTCTCCAGCGACAGGTCCACCCGCAGGCAAGGGCTGGCCCGCATGGCAACCATCAATTCTGCGGGCACTGCCAAGTTACCCACCTTCTTGCTTTCGGCTTCCACGAACACCGGACGATCGGCGCTGAAGCCTCGCAAAGCATCCCAGACCTGTGTGTCAAAAGCTTTTTGGGTGGGCTGAGGCGTGCCCGGAATCAAGCCCAGCACCGAACTGCGGTGGCATGCAATGGCTTCCAAGTCCAGAACCTGAGCACCTTCTTGCGCCAAAGCCTGCAGCAAGCGTGTTTTGCCTGAGCCGGTAGGCCCGCACAACACCTTGAATTGCAGGCGCTGGGCTTGGCGCGGCGTGTCCTCCATCACCTCTTTGCGAAAGGCCTTGTAGCCGCCTTCGATCAGGTGCACCTTGAAGCCGATCTGCCCCAAGATCAGCGCCAGCGAATTGCTGCGCTTACCCCCGCGCCAGCAGTACACCAGCGGTTGCCAGTTGCGCGGCTTGTCCATCACCTGGGTTTCGATGTGCCGGGCGATGTTTTTGGCGACCAGGGCAGCGCCCACTTTTTGCGCCTCAAAGGGGTTGACCTGTTTGTACAGGGTGCCCACCTTGATGCGCTCTTCGTTGTTGAGTGAAGGCCAGCTCAAAGCGCCGGGCAAGTGGTCTTCGGCGTGTTCGCCTTCAGAACGTGCATCCAGGATGGCGTCAAACTCGTTCAGTCGGCCCATGGCTTCAAAGGCCGAGATCAGGTGAAGGCTCATTTGAGTTGTTTCTTCAAAATGGGCCAGACGTTGGCCAGCAGTCGCGGCTGCGCGGCTTCATTGGGGTGGATACGGTCGGCCTGAAACCATTTGAGCGGCTCGGGGTCGTCGCCCACGCCTTTCAAAAAGAAAGGCACCAGCGCTGTTTTTTGGCTTTTGGCCACTTGAGCAAAGGCTGCCTCAAATTGGCGGGCCATGTCGGGGCCGTAATTGGGCGGCATTTGCATGCCGAGCAGCAGCACTTGGGCCCCAGC
>CAITSG010000364.1 GCA_903894995.1 uncultured Burkholderiales bacterium | reverse complement strand
GGGCATGAAGCAGTGCCGTGCCAACCCATGGCAAGAGTTTGCTCAGAACACCAAGCGCGGCGATCGCGTCAAGGGCCCGATCAAGTCGATCACCGACTTCGGCGTGTTCGTGGGCTTGGCTGCCGGCATCGACGGCTTGGTGCACTTGTCTGACCTGTCTTGGAACGAAACCGGCGAAAACGCTGTGCGCGAATTCAAGAAGGGTCAAGAAGTTGAGGCTTTGGTCTTGGCTGTGGACGTGGACCGCGAGCGCATCAGCTTGGGCATCAAACAGCTCGACTCCGATCCATTCACCACTTTCGTGTCGATCAACGACAAAGGCCAAACCGTCACCGGCAAGGTCAAGACTGTGGATGCCAAGGGCGCTGAAATTGACCTGGGCGAAGACATCATCGGTTACCTGCGTGTGTCCGAAATCTCGCGTGACCGCGTGGAAGATGCCAGCCATGTGCTGAAAGTCGGCGACGAAGTGACAGCTGTGGTGGTGAACGTGGACCGCAAGACCCGCAACATCCAGTTGTCGATCAAAGCCAAGGACCAAGCTGACCAGCAAGAAGCCATGGCCACCTTGTCTCAGCAGTCGTCACGCGAAAATGCGGGCACCACCAGCCTGGGCGCTTTGTTGCGTGCCAAGTTGGACAACAACTGATGTAAAGGTTAGGCGTTAGGCGTTCAGCGTTGAGCGAAAAATCAAGGTTTCCTTGCACATTTCGCTCAACGCAAAACGCCTAACGCTGCACGTACATGACACGCTCCGATCTGGTTGAAGAACTCGCTGCCCGTTTTGCGCAGCTGACCCACCGTGACGCCGAACTGGCCGTCAAAACGGTGCTCGAAGCCATGAGCGATGCCTTGGTCAAAGGCCACCGCATCGAGATTCGCGGTTTTGGCAGCTTCTCCATCAACCGCCGTCCACCTCGCATTGGCCGCAACCCTCGCTCTGGGGAAAGTGTGCAAATACCCGAAAAACGGGTCCCCCACTTCAAGCCAGGCAAAGCCCTGCGCGAAGCCGTGGATGCCGGCACTTTGGCAGCGACTCAAAGTACAGACCAGCCCCATGTCTGAGGCCAATAGTCAAGTCTATATTCGCCGTATGACGCTGCGGGTTGACCTTTATTTGCCCTGCCCCTGAAATTGCGCCTTTAGAATGGTTTCAGCTTCCAAGGTCGAATCATGAAACGTCTGCTCCGGCTGCTTCAATGGCTACTGAAGGCGGCTGTTTTTTTTACACTTTTCGCTTTCGCGCTGAACAACCAGCAAGAAACCCGTGTGAATTTCTTTTTTGGCACCCATTGGTCAGCGCCCACCGTATTGGTGGTGTTGTCCGCATTCACACTGGGTGTTGTGATTGGCGTCTTGGGCATGGTGCCACGCTGGTGGCGTGAACGGCAAGCTGTGAAACACCGCCTCAAACCTGCCACAGAAGCGGCATCACCCCCACCGGAGGCCCCCCGTGGAATTTGACCTGACCTGGATTTTGCTGGGTTTACCCGCTGCTTTTGCCTTGGGTTGGATCGCTTCTCGGCTGGACTTGCGCCAGATGCGGATCGCCAACCGACAAGCCCCTCGCGCTTATTTCAAGGGCTTGAACTACCTGCTCAATGAGCAACAAGACCAAGCCATCGACGCCTTCATTGAGGCCGTGCAAAACGATCCAGACACTTCAGAGCTGCATTTTGCATTGGGCAATTTGTTTCGCCGCCGTGGCGAATACGACCGGGCCGTCAGGGTCCACGAACACTTGTTGCAACGCGCCGACATCAGCAGCGCAGACCGACAAAGAGCGCAACATGGCCTGGCACTCGACTACCTGAAAGCGGGCCTGCTCGACCGCGCCGAAGAAGCACTGCGAAAGCTCGAAGGCACCGCTTACGAAGGACAAGCCAGGCTGGCGCGCATGGCCATTTACGAACGGTCCCGCGAATGGCCTGAAGCTGCTGCCGTGGCACGATTGCTTGAAAAATCAGGCGAATCCAACTTTGGCATCCGTTTGGCGCATTACCAATGTGAGCAAGCACGCGAAGCTGTTCAAAAAGGGGACAGCGACAAAGCTTTGGCCCTGCTGGCACAAAGCCTGAAAGATCAATCCGAAGCGGCCCGGCCCCGCATTTTGCAAGGTCAACTGCTTTTGAGCCAAGGACAGGCTGCACCCGCCTATGCAAGCTTGGCCGTCTTGTTTGAACGAAACGACACAGCGGCCCCGTTGGCAGCATCGAGCCTGGCTCAGGCCGCCCAAGCCTGCGGCAAAGCCGTTGAGGCCTTGGCCTTGCTCCAAGCGCATTACCAGCGCCAGCCCTGCATTGATGTCCTCGATGCCATCATGACTTTGAGCGCCAACCAATCACCCGCCGATCCGGTCACGCAGGCCCAGGCGATGCAGCGCTACTTGGACCACCTTCAAAAAAACCCGTCCCTGATGGCGGCCAGTCGCTGGCTCAACGGGGCTCAGCCCAGTGGACAGGCATTGCCAGCACCGGTGCAAAAAGCACTGGAACATGCCACCAAACCCCTGGCCCGTTACCGCTGTGCAGCGTGTGGTTTTGAAGCCAAAGAGCACTTCTGGCATTGTCCAGGCTGCCAGGCTTGGGACAGTTACCCCCCCAGACGAATCGAAGAACTCTAAAAATCTCATGTCCAAAAGGGTTTACCCTGTATTCAAAATAACATTTAAGTTCTCAAAATAAATGTCTGCAAATATTTTGCAGACTACCAAAGGAGAACAGACATGCTGAAAAAAATTGCAGGGGTGTTTCTGGCATTGAGCTTCGCGGGACTGAGTTGGGCCCAACAAATTGACTTGAACAAAGCCACCGAAGTCGAGCTCGACGCCCTCAAGGGCGTGGGGCCGGTGCTGACCAAGGCGGTGATGGACGAGCGCAAAAAAGCCCCGTTCAAGAATTGGGAAGATGCCACCAGCCGCGTTAAAGGCTTGGGCCCCCAAAAGGCCAGCAGCTTGTCCGAGCAAGGTGTGCGGGTGCAAGGCAGTGCTTACACCGTCAAAGCGGCTGAGACAAAGCCCGCCGCCAACAAAGACGTGAGCGCCGACAAGGCTGCGGCCAAAGCCGCCAAACCGGCAGATGCCAGCGCCAAACCCGCGCCCGCCAAAAACTAAACAAACGGTTTCTCACCCGGCCTGCCGACTCGATCGATTCGGCAGGCATGGCCTTTAGCCAGATGGTTGGACACTGCTTAGGCGTTCAGGCCTTGCCAAAACCACCGCCGCCCGGCGTGTGAATCTCAAACACATCACCCGCTAGCATCTCGACCTGGCCAATGTGCGCCAGTTCCTGTGTGCGGCCATCAGCGCGCACCACGCGGTTGATGCCCGGCAAACCGCTCTGCCCGCCCGCCATGCCAAACGCCGGATGGACGCGCCCGTTGGACAAAATGCCGGCCGTCATCGGTTCCAGAAAGCGCACCCGGCGCACCCCGCCGTCGCCACCATGCCAGCGCCCCGCACCGCCTGAGCCTTGGCGGATCGCATAACTCTCCAGCCGCACCGGGAAGCGGAACTCCAGGACCTCAGGGTCCGTGAGGCGTGAATTGGTCATGTGGGTTTGCACCACGGAGGTGCCATCAAAACCACCCACCAGTTGGCCCTGTGCATCAAAGCGGCCACCCGCGCCGCTGCCGCCCGAAATGGTTTCGTAATACTGCACCCGCGCATTGCCAAAGGTGAAGTTGTTCATGGTGGGCTGGCTGCCCGCCATCACGCCCAAAGCGCCAAACAGCGCGTTGGTGATGCAGGTCGAGGTTTCCACATTGCCCGCCACCACCGAAGCGGGCGGGTTGGGGTTGAGCATGGAGCCCTGCGGAATGATGACCTTGAGCGGCTTCAAGCAACCAGCGTTCAAAGGGATGTCGTCGTCCACCAGGCTGCGGAACACGTAGAGCACCGCCGCCATGCACACCGCACGCGGCGCGTTGAAGTTGTTGGACAGCTGAGCGCTGGTGCCGGTGAAGTCGATCTCGGCCGTGCGCTCTGCAGCATTCACGCGCACCGCCACCTGGATCTGCGCCCCGTTGTCCAAGGGGAAAGTGAACGTCCCGTCTTTGAGGCGGGTGATGACGCGGCGCACCGATTCTTCGGCGTTGTCCTGCACATGGCGCATATAGGCCTGCACCACATCCAAGCCAAACTGGTCGACCATGCGGCGCAGCTCTTGCACGCCTTTTTCGTTGGCGGCAATTTGTGCCTTCAGGTCGGCCATATTTTGCGCCGGGTTGCGCGAAGGGTATTCGCCGCTTTGCAACAAGGCCACCATCTCGGCTTCGCGCAAATGGCCCGCATCGACCAGCTTGACGTTGTTGATCTGCACACCCTCTTCTTCGATGCGCGTGGAGAACGGCGGCATGGAGCCTGGCGTCAAGCCGCCCACATCGGCGTGGTGGCCGCGTGAGCCGACATAAAACACGGGGTCTTTGTGACCGTCAAGGTACACCGGGGTGATGACGGTGATGTCGGGCAAATGCGTGCCGCCGTGGTACGGGTCGTTCAGCACAAACACATCGCCTGGCTGCATGCGGCCTTGGTTCTCCTTGATCACGGTCTGGATGCTCTCGCCCATCGAGCCCAGATGCACCGGCATGTGCGGGGCATTAGCAATCAAATGCCCCTCGGCGCTGAACAGCGCACACGAAAAGTCCAGCCGCTCCTTGATGTTGACCGAGTAAGCGGTGTTTTGCAGTTGCAGCCCCATCTGCTCGGCGATGTTCATGAACAGGTTGTTGAACACCTCCAGCAGCACCGGGTCGGCCTGTGTGCCTGCGGCGTGTTGCACCGCGCGTGCTTGCACGCGCACCAGCAGCAAATGGTCTAGAGCAGTCAGACGTGCCTGCCATCCGGGTTCGACCACCGTGGTGGCGTTTTTCTCGGCAATGATGGCGGGGCCGTCGATCACATCGCCGGGGCGCATGTCTTCGCGCACCACCAGCGCGGCGCCCTGCCACTCGGCCACACCTTGCGCGTTGGCGGCATACACCTGAACCGTGTCGCGGCGCGGCACATCGCGCTCGGGGTGCAGGGTGTGAATGGCCTCTTCGGGCGCATCACCGGGCAGCACCGCCTCGACCGAGACCGCCTCGACCACCAAAGCCTTGCCCTGCATCAAGAAGGCAAAGCGCTGGCGATACGCCGCCTCAAAACCCGCCACCAATTGGGCCTGATCGCCCCAGTGCACGACCAACGCCGAGTCGGTGCCTTCGTAGCGCAAATGCACGCGTTGGCGCAGCTCGATGCGGTCGACATGCGTTGGGTCCCCGCCCATTTGCGCCAGCAAGGCCAAGCGGGTGGATTCACCCAAAGCCTGCAATCGCTCAGCCATCAAGGGCATGGCCGCAGCTTCCAGTCGTCGCTCTACCGATTCCTCGCGCATGACGTTCTGGTCGGCCAGGCCCATGCCATAAGCCGACAGCACACCCGCCAACGGGTGCACCATCACATGCGACATGCCCAAGGCATCGGCCACCAGACATGCATGCTGCCCGCCTGCCCCGCCAAAGCATTGCAAGGTGTAGCGCGTCACGTCGTAGCCCCGCGCCACCGAAATTTTCTTGATCGCGTTGGCCATCTGCTGAACTGCGATCTGGATGAAGCCATGCGCCACGTCTTCTGCAGCTCGCCCGGTTTGCGCGGCCAGTTGGTCAAAATGCCCGCGCACAACCTCGGCGTCCAGCGGCTGGTTCGCCTCCGGCCCAAACACCGACGGGAAAAACTTCGGCTGCACCTTGCCCACCATCACGTTCGCATCGGTCACGGCCAGCGGCCCGCCCCGTCGGTAACTGGCTGGCCCCGGATTGGCCCCCGCACTTTGCGGCCCCACCCGAAACCGCGCACCGTCATAAGCCAGCAAAGACCCGCCGCCTGCGGCCACGGTGTGGATGCTCATCATGGGCGCGCGCATGCGCACACCCGCCACCTGGGTTTCGAACTCGCGCTCGAACTGTCCGGCAAAGTGCGACACATCGGTGGATGTGCCCCCCATGTCAAAACCAATCACCTTGTCGTGCCCCGCCAGCTGTGCCGTGCGGGCCATACCCACAATGCCGCCCGCCGGGCCACTCAAAATCGCGTCTTTGCCCGCGAACACCTGCGCGTCTGTCAAGCCGCCCGAAGACTGCATGAACATCAGTTTCACACCCGGCATTTCGCTGGCCACCTGGTCCACATAGCGGCGCAAGATCGGCGACAAGTACGCATCCACCACCGTGGTGTCGCCCCGGCTGACCAGTTTCATCATCGGGCTGGTCTGGTGTGAGGTGCTGACCTGGGTGAAGCCCACCTCACGCGCCAGCCGCGCTGCGGCCCGCTCGTGCGCCGTGTGTCGCCAGCCGTGCATGAACACCACCGCCACCGAGCGCACACCTTGCGCATGCCAATGCATCAATTGGGTGCGCAAATGCGCTTCATCCAAGGGCATCAACACCTCGCCATCCACCGTCACGCGCTCCTGCGCCTCGACCACCGCGCTGTAGAGCAACTCGGGCAACACGATCTGGCGGTCAAACAAACGAGGTCGGTTTTGATACGCAATGCGCAGCGCGTCGCCAAAGCCTTGCGTGGTGACCAGCAGCGTCGCCTCACCCTTACGCTCCAGCAGCGCATTGGTAGCCACGGTGGTGCCCATCTTCACGCACTCGACCAGCTCGGGTGTGACCGGCTCGCCGGGTTTCAGACCCAACAAATGGCGAATGCCCGCCACCGCCGCATCCCGGTATTGTTCGGGGTTTTCGCTCAGCAGCTTATGCGTCACCAAGCTGCCATCGGGGCGTTTGCCCACAACGTCGGTGAACGTTCCGCCCCGGTCGATCCAGAATTGCCAACGGTTTTTACCAGCGGGTGTGATGGGGAATTCGCTCATAAGTCACTCAACAATCAGGATTCAAAAACAGGTTCACAAAGAAGCCGCGGCACGCGCAGCTTGGTCATACATGCCCGAGAGCACGCGCAACAAGCGGGCCAATTCACCAATGTCGCGGTTCAGACCGTCGTCGGCTTTCAGGGCGTCAATCAGGCAGCTTTCGCGGATTTCGCGGTAACGCTGCACGTAAGCGCGCCCTTCGTCGGTCGCCGCATAGGTCACGTCCTTGCCATTTTTTTGCGACACCACCACACCCAAACCTTGCAGCTTTTTCAGGGCGTAATTCACCAAGTGGGTGTCTTCGATGTTCATGATGAAGCAGATGTCGGCCAGGCGTTTGTCGCGGGCGCGGTGCGTGACGTGGTGCAGCACCAGCACATCCAAGGGCGTCAAATCCTTCAGGCCCGCAGCCGCCATGCAGTGGATGATCCAGCGGTGAAAGGCATTGCCCGCCACGATCAAGCCGAACTCGAACTCGCTCATCTCCGCGCTGTCGGGCGAGACAAGATGCGCCGACGACACAATGGGGCTGGAGGCTGAGATAGTGAGTGAATTTTTGCGCGGCATGGCGTCCATCTGGGCCGTTAAAGTCGTAAAGTTTATGTCCGTTGATGACAATTTACCAACAATTTGTTGACATCAAGGGAAAATACCGATCACACCCAAGCCTCAACTTGCCTACAGTGGGCACAGACAGATGCACCCGATGCGCGCACCCAGCGGGCACCTATCTTGCACTGCCCGTTTGACCGCTCATTCCACTATCTCAGGAGTTTTCATGCAACGTCGCGCCCTCCACCTCAGCCTGCTGGCTGGCCTGCTCGCTGTTTCCGGCTTTGTGTCGGCCCAAACCAAATGGGACCTGCCCGCCGCTTACCCGGCCACCAACTTCCATTCCGTCAACATGACCCAGTTTGCGGCCGACGTGGACAAAGCCACAGCGGGCAAGCTGAAAATCACGGTGCACGCGAATGCGTCCCTCTTCAAAGCGCCTGAAATCAAACGCGCCGTGCAAGGCGGTCAAGCCCAAGCGGGTGAAATCTTGTTGGCCAACTTCAGCAACGAATGGCCCATTTACGCGGCCGATGGCCTGCCCTTTCTGGCTGACAGCTACGACGAGAGCATGAAGTTGTACAAGGCACAAAAGCCCCTGATGGAGAAAAAACTGGCCGAGCAGGGCATGGT
>CAITSG010000363.1 GCA_903894995.1 uncultured Burkholderiales bacterium | reverse complement strand
TGGCAGAGGGGCTCAAACGAGAACATGAATGGCTTGGTGCGGCAGTACCTGCCCAAGGGCACTGATTTGTCTGTTTACAGCCAGGTTGAACTAGATGCGATTGCAGACGAAATCAACAACCGCCCGCGCAAAGGTTTGGGGGTACGATCGCCGCTGTCTGTTTACAGGGAACTGCTCCTGAACAGTCCGCAACACTCCATCCTCATTCATTGAAAAAAGGGTGTTGCACTTCACTTTTGAATCCGCCCCGTTAAATGCTTCTCACCCCCCACCAAGCCAAATACATCGCACACGACCTGACCCTGCAGCACGCAGGCGGCGGGCTCGACCGTTTGAGCCAGGCGCTTTTTAACGCCAGTGTGGACCTGAACCCGCACCAGATCGAGGCGGCCGTGTTTGCGCTGCGCTCGCCGCTGAGCAAGGGCGTGCTACTGGCCGACGAGGTGGGCCTGGGCAAAACCATCGAGGCGGGTATCGTGCTCTGCCAATACTGGGCCGAACGCAAGCGGCAGCTGCTGGTCATCTGCCCGGCGTCGCTGCGCAAGCAATGGGCGTTGGAGCTGCAAGACAAATTCAACCTGCCCGCCGTGGTGCTGGACGCCAAAACTTGGCGCGAAGCGCAGCGCCATGGCTTGGCCCCGTTGCGCCAAAAGGCCGTGGTGGTCATGTCTTATGCCTACGCCACCCGCATCAAAGAAGAGGTGCGCTCCATGGCCTGGGACTTGGTCGTCATCGACGAAGCCCACAAACTGCGCAACGCCTACCGCGAGAGCAACAAAATTGGCCAAGCCATCCGCTGGGCCACGGGCGACAGCCGCAAGCTGCTGCTCACCGCCACGCCACTGCAAAACTCGATTCTGGAGCTGTACGGCCTGTCCACCCTGATCGACGACAGCATTTTTGGCGACCTGAACGCCTTCAAAAGCCAGTTCACCGGCTCGGGCGGCGACCTGGCTGGCCTGCGCCAACGGCTGGACAGCTTTTGCAAACGCACCTTGCGCAAAGACGTGACCGAGTACATCAAGTACACCGAGCGCAAAGCCATCACGCAAAAGTTCCGGTCTACAGACGACGAACACCGTTTTTATGAAGCCGTCAGCGACTACCTGACCCGCGAAGACAGCTACGCCATCCCCCGCCGCCAACGCCACCTGACCGAGCTGGTGCTGCGCAAGCTGCTGGCGTCCAGCTCATCTGCCATTGCGGGCACTTTGGGTGTGATGAAAGAGCGCCTGCAAAAACTGCGCGACGAAAAAATCCAGAACACCGCCGACTGGGGCCAAAACGACTGGATCGAAACCCTGGTCAGCCAGGAGGAAATGGAAGAAGACCTGCTGGACGAAATCCTCAACGCAGGCGAAGAGGGCGAAGAAAACCCAAGCCCCACAGACCCCGCCCAGCTCGACCGCCAACGCCTGAACGCCGAAATTGCCGAGCTGGACCGCCTGCACGCTTGGGCGCAAGGCATTGGCACCGACACCAAAACCACCGCCTTGCTGCAAGCGCTGGACGTGGGCTTCAATGCGTTGGCCCAAATGCAAACGGGCGGTACTGCGCAACGCAAAGCGCTCATCTTCACCGAGTCGCGCCGCACGCAGGAATACCTCAAACGCTTTCTGGAGCAAAACGGCCACGCGGGCAAAGTGGTGCTGTTCAGCGGCACCAACTCAGGCCCCGAAGCCAGCAGCATCTATGAGCGCTGGCTCACGGCCAACCAAGGCACGGGCCGCATCAGCGGCTCGCGAGACATCGACATCCGCACCGCGCTGATCGAGCACTTTCGGGACGACGCCGACATCCTGATCGCCACCGAAGCCGCCGCCGAGGGCGTGAACATGCAGTTTTGTTCACTCGTCATCAACTACGACCTGCCCTGGAACCCCCAGCGCGTGGAGCAGCGCATTGGCCGCTGCCACCGCTACGGCCAAAAGCACGACGTGGTGGTCATCAACTTTTTCAACGAACGCAACCACGCTGACGCCCGCGTGCTGGAGCTGCTGGCCGTCAAGTTCAAACTGTTCGACGGCGTGTTTGGCGCGTCTGATGAAGTGCTGGGCAGCATCGAATCCGGGGTGGACATCGAGCGGCGCATTCTGGACATCTACCGCACCTGCCGCACGCCCGCGCAAATCGACGCCGCCTTTGCCGCGCTGGGCCAGGCCATGAAACCCGCCATTGACGAACGCATGGCGCACACCCGCACCCAGCTGCTGGAAGTGTTTGATGCCGAAGTGCACGAACGCCTGCGCCTGCAGCGGCAGGACACCCTGAGCCACCTCAACCAATTCAGCCGCCGGTTTTGGGAGCTGACCCGCCATGTGCTGGCCGGGCAAGTCTGGTTTGACGAAGAACACCTCAGCTTTGACCTGCCCGCGCCCACCGCTGCGGCCATGGCCCAAAGCACGGGAGAGGGCAGGGGCGAGGGCGCCAACATCCCCCCGGGCCGCTACCACCTCATCTCGCGTGAAAAACCCAGCGACGCCAATTCACTGGCTGTGAACCAGCCCAGCATGGACGCCCACACCTACCGCCTGTCGCACCCGCTGGGCGAATGGGTGGTGCACGCAGCCTGCCAAGCCAGCACCCCGGTGCAGCGCCTGGTGTTTGACCCGGCGCAAAACCCCGCCCGCGTTTCTGTGGTCGAGGCGCTGCGCGGCCAGTCGGGCGTGCTCAGCTTGCAAAAGCTCACGGTGGACAGCTTTGAAAAACAGGAATACCTGCTGTTCTCGGCCCTGACCGAAGGCGGGCAATCGCTGGACCAAGAGACCTGCGAAAAGCTCATGGCCACACCCGCCACGCTGCAAGGCAGTGGCGACCTGACTCAAGCCACCCGCCTGCAACAAGAAGCCCAGCGCCACGCCGACGCCACAGTGGCCCATGCGCTGGAAACCAACAACGCCCACTTCACCGAAGCGCGTGACAAGCTCGACCGCTGGGCGGCCGACATGGAACTGGCCGTCGAGCAAGCCCTTAAAAACACCAAAGAACAAATCAAAGTGGCCCAGCGCGAAGCCCGCCAAGCCCCCACGCTGGCCGAGCAGCAAAGCCTTCAAGAGCGCATCGCCAAGCTCGAACGCCTACAGCGCAAGCAGCGGCAAGAAATCTTCGATGTCACCGACGACATCCAAGCCAAGCGCGAGCAGCTCATTGACCAGCTCACCCAGCGCATGACGCAGCAAGTGCAAACCGAACACCTGTTCACCCTGCAATGGACGGTGGCATGAGCGACAACACCTTGTCAGCGCTGCAAGCCATGGAGCCAGGTGCCAGTGCAGACGCCTGGCCAGTCGCCTTGCCCCCCGGCGAATCCGAAACCGTCGAATTCAAAACCAGCTTGGCCGAACTCAAGCAAGGCCTGATCTCGCTCGTGGCCATGCTCAACAAACATGGGCAAGCCGATCTGTGGTTTGGGGTTTCGCCCAGCGGCAAACCCGTGGGCTTGATGGTCATTGAAAAAACCTTGCGTGAAGTGTCGCAAGCCCTGGGGGCGCACATCGATCCTCGGCTCTACCCCGAAATCACCTCGGTCGACGTGGCGGGCAAAACCTGTCTGCGCGTGCAAGCCACTGGCCACCAAAAGCCGTATTTCGCGCATGGCCGCGCCTACATCCGCGTGGCCGACGAAGACCGCCAAATGAGCGCCCGCGAACTCGAAAGCCTGATCCTCAAGCGCAACAGCGCCGCCCTGCGCTGGGACAACGAGCCCTGCGCCACCGCGCTGACAGAACTGAGCGAAACCAAAATCCGCCGCTTTGTGGAACGGGCCGGTCTGCCTTGGGACAACCCGACCAACGCCCTCACCAAACTCGACCTGCTGCCCGGTGGGCAACTGCTCAACGCCGCCCGCCTGTTCTTTGCGCACCAGCCCATTCAGCTGCGCTGCGCCGTGTTTGCCAGCACCACCAGCGCCACCATCCTCGACCGCCACGACTTCGACGGCGACGTGCTCGAACTGATTGAAGAAGCCGAAAAATACATCCTCAAAAACATCCACATCGGCATGCGCCTGGAAGGCATGCGCCGCGTGGATGTGCCCGAAATCTCGCGTGCGGCCCTGCGCGAAGCCATCATCAACGCCTTTTGCCACCGCGACTGGCGTCACCCGGACTACGTTCAAGTGGCCGTGTACAAAAACCGGGTCGAAATCCGCAACCCCGGCGGCCTCTTTGACGGCCTAACCATCGAGCAAATGCGCCGGGGCAACGTCTCGCACCGCCGCAACCCGCTGATGGCAGACCTGTTCAGGCGCATTGACATGGTCGAAGCCTGGGGGCGCGGCATGCCCCTGATTCTGCAAAACGCCCCCGATGTCGAGTTCCGCGAGATCGTACGGCTGTTTATCGCCAGCTTTGAGCGGCCCAGTGCGGCTGCAGTGACTGGCCCAGAAACTGGTCTAGAAACTAGCCCAAAAACTAGCCTAGAAACTGGTCTAGAAAACACCAAGAAAACGCCAAAGAAACACCAAGAAACCATCCTCCAGCATTTGCGGCAGTACCCGCAAGCCAATGTGCCGGAGTTGATGGACGCCACAGGACTGAGCACCAACGGCGTCAAGTACCACCTCAATCAGCTGAAGCAGGCGGGCAAGCTCCGCCGCCTTGGCCCAACCAAGGGCGGGCGCTGGGAAGTGACAGAACCAGACTCCAAAGGGAAGACATGAAAAACAAAACAACCGACACCACAGCGGCCAACGCAGCCGCCAAAGTAACCACCCTGGACGACCTGGGCCACAGCCCCGACGCCCTGGCCCAACGCAAAGCCGAGCTGCTGGCCCTGCTTGCCCAAGCCGCGCCCGAACTCATGAGCGACCAGCAGCTCAACGTGGCCAAGCTGCAAGAGTTGCTGGGCGAAGACCGCGTGGCATCGGACGAGCACTATGAACTGTCATGGGCGGGCAAAACCGCCGCCCGCCGCGAGATTCAGAAAACCAGCAGCCACACCCTGCGGCCCGACGCCAACAACCCGGCGCAGGCCCAGCACATGCTGATCAGGGCGAAAACCTGGAAGTGCTGCGCGTGTTGCAAAAAAGCTATTACGGCAAGGTCAAGATGATCTACATCGATCCACCGTACAACACGGGCAACGACAGCTTTGTGTACCCCGACAACTATTCAGAAACGCTGGACGAATACCAGCGCCGCACGGGCGAGAAAAACGAAGCCGGTTTTCTGAACAAACAAAACCTCTGGAAAAAGAACAGCAAGGAAAGCGGGCAGTACCACAGCGCTTGGCTGTCCATGATGTACCCGCGTTTGTATTTGGCTCGAAATTTGTTGCGCGATAACGGGGTGATTTTTATCAGCATTGATGACAACGAGGCGACCAATTTGAAGTTGCTTTGCGATGAGGTTTTTGGTGCAGAGAATTTCGTTAGTCAAGTTGTTTGGCAGCGCTCAAAAAAAGGGGATTCAAAACTAATCGCCAATGTTCACGAGTACATCCTGTGCTTTGTGAAAAACAGGCACTTGGCGCTGAATAACGGAAATTGGCGGTTACCAAAACAAGGGGCTGATCAGGTCTTGGAGAAGTACGCCGAACTGCGTTCACGTTTTGGGGCAGAGCACGAAACGATTCGTGCTGAGATGCAAGCTTGGTTCAAACAGCTTGCGCAGGATGATCCGCGCAAGGCACACAAACATTACAACTGGTCGGATGAGCGAGGTCTATATTTCGCAGCCGATTTTGCAGGCCCTGACGATGGGCGGGCCTCCAGGCCAAGGCATGAAATTTTTCATCCAGTCACCAGTAAGCCATGCAAAAAACCATCGACAGGATGGCGCTGGGATGAAGAAAAAACCAAGTGGGCCATGGCGCAAAATCCACCGCGCATTCACTTTGGTCCTGATGAAACAACGATTCCGACGCGGAAGAGTTATTTGTTTGAAATCGACAGCGAGCCCTATTCGTCCGTTTTTTACCAGGATGGCAGATCGGCAACCTTAGAGGTCGAGGAGTTGGTAGGGAAAGGCTGCTTCCCCTTTCCGAAAAACACCAGCGTGATCGGTGATTTGGTCAAGCTGGTGACGCTGCCGGGAGACATCGCACTGGACTTTTTTGCGGGGTCAGGAAGCACCGCGCAATCGGTCATGGACTTGAATCTCGAAGACGGCGGCAACCGTCAAAGCATCAGCGTCCAAATGCCCGAAGTCCTCGACGAAGACAGCGAGGCCTACAAAGCCGGTTACCGCACCATCGCCGACATCACCCGCGCCCGCATCGACAAGGTGATTGCCAAGCTCAAAGCCGAGCACCCGGACAAAACTGACGACCTGGCCTGCGCCCAATTTACCCTCGCCCCATCCAACTTCAAGGTCTGGCGCGGCGACGCCAACAGCGCCCAGGCGCTGCGCGAACAACTGCAACTGTTCCAAAGCGCCGAAAAGCAGGCCACAGGCACACAGGACCAGCCCGCCCAAACCGCCATGCTGGCCGAGCTGTTGCTCAAGCACGGACTGGGCGCATTGGGCGTGCACGCCATCAGCAAGCCCACGGACATGGCCGGTGTCACGGTGTACCGCGTCCTCATGCCCGACAACACGATCATGTTGTTGTGCTTTGACCCCTACACCGAGACGCTGAAAACAGACATCGTTCAAGCCAAACCCGCTCAGGTGGTCATGCTCAATTCGTGCTTTGCGGGCCCCAAAGCCGACGAACTGCTGTCCAACCTGCAGCTGGAACTGGCAGGGCTGGACATTGGTTTGACGGTGATTTGAGAGGCAAGCCATGGCCAAACTTCACCCATCTTCCCAAGCGAAGCAGGATGTCACGGCACAAGTGATGGCCATTGAGCAAAGCACCGAGGCTTTGCTGGTGGAATTGCGTCAGCTCATTGACCAAGCCCGTTCCCATGTGGCAGCCGTTGCCGACAGCGCCGCCACTATGTTGTATTGGCATGTCGGCAACAAAGTGCGCCGGGAGACTTTGCATCAAGTGCGAGCAAGCTATGGCGGCAAGATTGTCGCCACAGTGTCGCGACAATTGGTTGTGACCCATGGTGCTGGCTATGCGGAAAAAAACCTGCGCCGCATGATCCAGTTCGCCGAGCTTTTTCCGGATGCTGAAATGGTCGCCACACTGTCGCGAGAATTGAACTGGAGCAAGTTTCGCGAACTTCTACCCCTCAAGCAGCCCCTTGAACGCGAGTTTTATACAGAGATGTGCCGCATAGAGCGCTGGAGTGTCCGCACCTTGCGCGAACGCATTGACAGCCAGTTGTACCTGCGCTCGGCCATTGCCAAACAACCCGAATCGGTGATTGCCAGTGAGTTGGGCCAGCTGCGTGAGGGCGGCCAAGTCACGCCCGACCTGGTGTTTCGCGACCCCTACATGCTGGACTTTTTGGGCCTGCCCGATGGCTACAGCGAGCGCGATTTGGAAAGCGCCATCTTGCGCGACATGGAGCGTTTTTTGTTGGAGCTGGGTGCGGGCTTCACCTTTGTGGCCCGGCAAAAGCGCATCAGCGTGGGCGCAGACGACTTTTACCTGGACCTGCTTTTCTACCACCGCCACTTGCGCCGCTTGGTGGCCGTAGAGCTGAAGCTGGAAAAGTTTTCACCATCGCACAAGGGGCAGATGGAGCTGTACCTGCGCTGGCTAGATCAAAACGACCGTGCCGAGGGCGAGGCTTCGCCCATTGGCCTGATTTTGTGCGCCAGCGCCGATGCCGAGCAGGTGGAGCTGATGGACCTGGACAGCGCCAACATCCGCGTCGCGCAGTACCTGCACGCCTTACCCGAGCTGCAAGTGCTACAGACGCAACTGCACCGCGTGGTGCAGCTGGCCCGTGAACGGCAGGCCACTTTGGACCAGCCAGACAACAAGGACGAGACATGACGATGCAACTGCAATTCAGCCACCAGGACTACCAAAAGAAGGCGGTCGATGCGGTGGTGAAGGTGTTTCACGGCCAGCCACTGGCCAAGGGCGAGTTTTCGTTGGCGGGGCAAAACGCCAGCGTGCGCTATGCGGCCGACGGCACCATTGGCAATGCGCTGCAGGTGTCCGAGGAGCAATTGTTGGCCAATGTGCAGCAGGTGCAGTTGGCCCATTTGCGCAACGCCCAAGGCGAGCCTGACACCAGCCTGGTCAGTCAGACGCTGTTGGGTGACGTGGTGCAAGAACTGCGCAACGGCGAAACCAGCCCCCGCCTGGTGCCGCATTTGTCGCTGGAGATGGAAACGGGCACGGGCAAGACTTACACCTTCATCCGCACGATGTACGAGCTGAACAAAAAGTACGGATTTAAAAAGTTTGTGGTGGTGGTGCCCAGCGTGGCGATCCGCGAGGGCACCATGAAAAACCTGGAGGTCACGCGCCCGCACTTTGCCAACGACTACGCCCATGTGCCCTGCGTGCCTATTCTTTACGACAGCAGCAAGTTGTCGGCCTTGCGCGATTTCGCGATGAGCGATGCTTTGAGTGTGCTGGTCATCAACATCGACAGCTTTGCCAAAGACAATGTGCGGATCAAACAAAAGGGCGAGCGGGCGTTTGCGCCCATCGAGTACATCCAAGCAGTCAATCCGGTGGTGATCGTGGACGAGCCGCAAAACTTTGAAACCGATTTGCGCCGCACCGCCTTGCTGGACCTGAACCCGCTGTGCACGCTGCGCTATTCGGCCACGCACCGCAACCCCTACAACCTTCTGTATTCGCTCAACCCGGTGCAGGCCTACGACTTGGGGCTGGTCAAGCAGATTGAGGTGGACGGCGTGTTGGCCGACGCTGACCAAAACCAAGCCTTCATCGAGTTGCTGAGCATCGAAGCCAAGGCTAAGAGCATGACCGCCAAGGTCGCGATTGATGTGAACGGCAAGACGGGCGTGAAGCGCGCGGAGGTCACACTGAAGGTGGAAGACGATTTGTATGTCAAGTCCAAACAGCGTGAGGCTTACCAGGACGGGTACATCCTGAATGAGATCCGCGCCGATGTGGGTGTGATTGAGTTTTCGGGCGGTCGGGTGCTGAAGTTGCACGAAAAACAAGGTGGCCTGACGGACGACGTGATGCGCTACCAGATCGAGCGCACGGTGGCCGCGCACTTTGCCAAGCTCAAAAATTTGCAGCCCATGGGCATCAAGGTGCTGAGCCTGTTTTTCATCGACAAGGTGGCCAATTACCGCGCCTTCGATGCCGAGGGCCAGCCCACCACGGGCAAATTTGGCCTGTGGTTTGAAGAGGCGTTCAACAAATACGCCCGCTTGCCGCAATACCGGGGTTTGATTCCGCACGAAGCCAGCCAGGTGCATGACGGCTATTTTTCGGGCGAGAAAAAGGGCAAGGGCGTGAAGGCCAAAACCGTGTGGGTGGACACCACCGGGCTGGTGGCCAAAGACGACAGCACGTATCACTTGATCATGCAGCACAAGGAGCGGCTGCTGTCCACCGACGAGCCGCTGCAGTTTTTGTTCAGCCACACTGCGCTGCGCGAGGGCTGGGACAACCCCAACGTGTTCCAAATTTGCACGCTCAACGAAACCAAAAGTGCCATGAAAAAGCGCCAGGAAATTGGCCGTGGCCTGCGCCTGTGCGTGAACCAGTCGGGCGAGCGGGTGATGGACAAGCGGGTGAATGTGTTGACAGTCATTCCCAACGAAAGCTACGAAGCTTTTGCCAAGTCTTTGCAGCAAGAGATAGAAGACGAAACCGGGGTGAAGTTCGCCGGGCGAGTGAAGAACGCCCGCGCCAAGGTGAAGGTCAAGCCGAAGGATCTGGACGCCGAAGAGGTCGCGCTGTTTGAGGCGATCTGGAAAAAGATCAACTACCAGACACGCTACAGCGTGGAGCTGGACACGCCCGAATTGATTGATGCATGCAAAGCGGCGCTGGCCGATACGAACCAATACCCCAAGGTGCAGGCCCCCAAAATCCGCTCGGCCAAGGCCAAGATTGTGATGACTCATGAAGGTGTGCACGGCGTGCAATCTGGGGCGGCCAACACCGATGTGCGCAACTTCAATGTGACGGTGCCCGACGTGTACGCCTACATCCAGAACCGTGTGCACCTGTCACGGGCCACGCTGTTCGCCATCCTGGACGGCTCGGGCCGCTTGGAAGAGTTGCTGATCAACCCGCAGGCGTTTCTGGACACCGCCATCGCAGCGATCAAGAACAGCTTGCAGGTATTGCTGGTGAAAGGCATCGAATACCACGAGATCAATGGGCAGCGCTATGAGATGACGCTCAGCGAAGAATTGGCAGAGCTGTGGGGCGAAGTGGAAACTTACCAAAGCAGGTGTACCCGCCCGTGGCCGACGAGATGACCGAATCCATCAGCAAAACCATTTTGCAGGCGCGTCCACTGGATGAACAAAAAGCCGAAATGGGCGAGCCGTTTTCATGCGTTCTAACCGACAGCTCGCCCGAAAACAAATTCGCGCAAGACTGCAGCAATGATGAGCGCGTGCGCTTCTTCTTCAAGCTGCCCAGCCGCTTCAAGATCCCGACCCCACTGGGCAACTACAACCCCGATTGGGCCGTAGTGTTCGAGGGTGACGCCCGCGTCTACTTTGTTGCCGAAACCAAATCCAGCACCGTCGAACAAGACCGCCGCCAAGCCGAAAACCTGAAGATCGACTGCGGACGCAAACACTTTGAGTTGTCAGAGGATGTGGTGTTCAGGGATGTGACGGAGTTGGATGGGTTGGTGGCTTGAGATGGGACAAGTTTGCGCTGCCTGGGCGTGTTTTACGAAGTGTTTCCAATCCGTGACGCGCTGCGTCACGGATTGGTCTGGGCGCATGTCCGCATGTTGACCAAGTTGGACCCCAAGGACGCACGGCAGTGGAACAAGAACGAGGCTAACGCCTTGGCCCGTGTTACGGGTGTGTGTCGCTTGCAGAGGGTGGTTAAGGCGCAAGCCCCGCGTACCCCACAGTTTGTGTCGATGACGTCGACACCATTTGATTGAAAGCCTCACATGAACAACCCCCTTACCCCTCCCATGCCCTTCGTCTGGCCCGAGCCGCTGGTCAGCGCCGGGTTCACGCAATACGCTTCGGCCTTGCCTTTCGAGGTGGTGGCCCGTGCGGCGCTCAGTCTGTTTGGCGTGGTGTCGGCCATCGATGCGCAGGCGGTGGACTGGATGGAGGGTTATCTGTCAGACAACCCCAAAGCCCAGCTCAGGCTGGTCATCAGCATCCACCCCACATGCAGGACCACCGAGGCCGATTTGCAGAACTTGCTGCGCCTGGTAGAGCGCCATGGCGAGCGGGCAGATTGCCGGATGTTTCCCGAGGTGTCTTTGCAGGACCGTTCGTCCAATTTGTTGTGCCTGTGTGGCGCAGATGGCCAAACGGCCGTTGCGGTGGGGCCGACAGAAAACATGGGGTTTGCGCCAGCTTCGCCGTCGCAGGCCAATTTGGTCACCACGGTGACGGCCGCCACCTTTGAGGCTTGCCGCAAGTGGTTTGATTATTTGTGGAATGTGTCGGGCGTGCTGCGGCCTGAGCTGGTGGCGGCCATGCCGCATTTGGTGTTGCCCGAGGGTGACCAGACAGCGGCGCAGTTGTGGCAAGACTATCGGCAGCAATGCCTGAGCCTTGCTCCGGTCGATCAAGTTCATGTGGTCCTCAACTCAGAAACGGGCGAGGTGGAGTTGGTGGATGGGTACAACTACCCAGCCGAGTCGCCCACCGAAACGATGGGTGTGCCCAAGTTGGACCCTTTGTCTGACAGCGTGGCCCGAATTTTTGAGCTGGGTGCTTTGGTGTCGGTAGACAAGCAAAGCCGCATCCCACCGCTGGAGGCCCCGGTCAAGCCCGAGTGGTTTGGCGTGGACAGTTTCAGGCAGACAGGCATGGTCAAGTCGCAGACCTCGATCAAGGTGTCGCCTTTTGACGAGGTGACGATCAAGAAGATTGACCGTTTGCGCCGCGTGTCGGGCGAGGTGTTGCCGCGCTTTTCGTTTTCGCTGGCCGATGGTGTGCGCTGGATGCCGCAAAAAGCCATGCCGCTTTTTGAGGCCGCGCTGTCAATCACCCATGACGAGGTCAAGCAGTTGCTGGGGCAGACCTTGGGCAACGACATTGAGGCTTTTTTGGGGTCGCAGTACGAGCGCATTCGCGCCGATGCGCAGCGCATGTACGAGGCCTATCACCCGGGCGGAAAGATTCCGGATACCGCTGTTCACAGCATCCTGAATGAGCTGAAACTGCGATTGGACAAGACGCAGTCCCTCAAGTTGATTCCCACCGTGGCGTATTCGCCTGTGGCTTTCAATCCGTCGCAAAAGTCGGAGTGGTCTTCGCCTTGGGGGCAGGCATTTACCTTGCTCAAGGGCGTCGCCGAATTTCCCCGCGAGGCCATGACCGACAAGTTTTTTTGGCGCGGCATGCGCACCAACGAAGACGCGCTGATCCACGCCATGGATGTGGCTGGCGATCACTTGGTGCCGGAGTACGGCAGCCGCAAAGCCCTGCAGCGCGCCGCCGAAGAGCTGGCCTGGATCAAGGCGCTGGAAGAATCGCCCGGCGAGCCACTGGACAAGTGCCGAGCGCTGTGGGCCTTGATAACGACGGGTCAGGAAGCTGAATTACTGGCGCTTGTGACATCTGCGCAAGACGCTGAAAAAAACTCATTGTTTTAAATAAAGAACCAACCCATGCAAACTCCCCCCACCCCCCTGGCCACTCTGCTCCAAGCCGTGGCCTTTGCCGCCGACAAGCACCGCAACCAAAGGCGCAAAGACGCCGAGGCTTCGCCCTACATCAACCACCCGATTGCGCTGGCCAACGTGTTGGCCAACGAG
>CAITSG010000362.1 GCA_903894995.1 uncultured Burkholderiales bacterium | reverse complement strand
TTCGCGGGTGAAGGCGATCCCTTCCGCACCAACCGCCGCTTCAAGCTGGTGTCAGAAGGCTTGCCCGCCAAGCGCCTGTCCACCGCGTTTGACTCGGTCACGCTGTACGGCAACGACCCTGACCTGCGCCCCGACATCTACGGCAAGATCGGCAACTCGGGCGTGAACGTGGCCACGCTGGACGACATGAAGGTGCTGTACTCGGGCTTTGACCTGTGCAACCCGACCACCAGCGTGTCGATGACCATCAACGGCCCCGCGCCGTCGATCCTGGCCATGTTCATGAACACGGCCATCGACCAAAATCTCGATAAGTTCAAGGCCGACAACGGCCGCGAGCCCACCGAAACCGAAGCCGCCAAAATCAAGGCCTGGGTCTTGGCCAATGTGCGCGGCACGGTGCAGGCCGACATCTTGAAAGAGGACCAGGGCCAAAACACCTGCATCTTTTCGACCGAGTTTTCGCTCAAGGTCATGGGCGATGTGGCGCAGTATTTTGTGCACCACGACGTGCGCAACTTCTACTCGGTGTCCATCTCGGGTTACCACATCGCCGAAGCCGGCGCCAACCCCATCAGTCAGCTGGCCTTCACGCTGAGCAACGGTTTCACCTTTGTGGAAGCGTACCTGGCGCGGGGCATGCACATCGACGACTTCGCGCCCAACTTGTCGTTCTTCTTCAGCAACGGCATGGACCCTGAGTACACCGTCATGGGACGCGTGGCGCGCCGCATCTGGGCTGTTGCCATGAAAGAGAAATACGGCGCGAACGAGCGCAGCCAAAAGCTCAAGTACCACATCCAAACTTCAGGGCGTTCGCTGCACGCCCAAGAGATCCAGTTCAACGACATCCGCACCACGCTGCAAGCGCTGATCGCGATCTACGACAACTGCAACAGCCTGCACACCAACGCCTTTGACGAAGCCATCACGACGCCCACTGCAGACTCGGTGCGCCGCGCCATGGCGATCCAGCTGATCATCAACCGCGAGTGGGGCTTGGCCAAAAACGAGAACCCGAGCCAAGGTGCCTTCATCATCGAAGAACTGACCGAGTTGCTGGAAGAGGCCGTGTTGGCCGAGTTTGAAAAAATAGCCGAACGCGGCGGCGTGTTGGGTGCGATGGAAACCGGCTACCAGCGCGGCAAGATCCAAGACGAGTCCATGCACTACGAGATGCTCAAGCACACCGGCGAGCTGCCCATCATCGGCGTCAACACCTTCCGCAACCCCAAGGGCGACGAAGTCATGGAAACGCTGGAACTGGCCCGCTCGACCGAGGGAGAAAAGCAGAGCCAACTCAAACGCCTGAACGACTTCCACGCGCAACACGCTGCCGAATCGCCCGCCATGCTCAAGCGTTTGCAGCAAGCGGTGATCGACAACGGCAACGTGTTCGAGGTGCTGATGGACGCGGTGCAGGTCTGCTCGCTCGGCCAGATCACCAACGCGCTGTTTGAGGTGGGTGGGCAGTACCGGCGGAATATGTAAAAGGTTTGCTTCAACAGGTCTTCAAAGATTTGACTGTCAAGGAGGTATCCGCGTTTCTGTCTGATCAGCGTTCAATGTCCTGTGACCACCAACCGCCGCGAAAGTGCAAGGCCAATGGCCTCGCGCCAGTCTAGGTCACTGCTTTGATGGCTCCAAACTTGCCCGCTTTGGGAGTCAAGGGCACCACAGCTGTTGTTGACGATGTCGACTCCCAGGTCGATGGCCTAATACAAAGCCCGCGCCACCAAGCCTGTTGAAACTCCGTCGAAAGCCACGAATTTAGATTCTTGCGCAACCCCACGAACGCCCTAGCTGTTGTTGGCGATGGCGACCGCAATGCCGACCACGGCCGAACCATGCGTGTCGTCCCATTGGCCCGCGTTGGGGTTGTAGGTTGCGCCTGCTGGTGCTGCCGGAGGCGAAGGATCCCAGTTGGGCATCACGCCATTGAAGGCGAACACATTGGCGACAAAATCAGGGCGACTCAGTTGTACAGCGCCGTCTACAAAGGCCATCAGCATGCCGCGTCCCGTTTCCTTGACGCCTTGCAATCCCAGGTCCATACCAGGCACACCACCACTCTGCCCTGTGTTGAACAAATGCCATTGACGGCCAAGCAAAGGGTCTGGACCTGCTGTGGTGGGCGGCACGGCGGGGGCGGGCGCCACGGCTTGCGAATCGTCGCTACCGCCACCGCATCCGGCCAGCAGACCGGCCAGCAGCAAACAAGTCATGGCCGTTTTCACGGGCTCACTCCACCGCTTGGAACACAAGCTCGATGGCGTATTCCGTGGCCTGAGGGCCAGTCTGTTGGAACCACAGTGTCATGGGGCCCGAAGTCAACTGCGCCGGCGGCAGTTTTTCCAGCACATTGCGTTGGAGGTCTGGCGGCCCCATGTGGCCATAGACCAGCATTCGGCTCACATCGAAACCCGCATCAAAGATCGCGGCCCTCTGTAAGGCATAAAAAGCGATCGGGTCGGAAGAAACATAGTGAACAAGCCGCATGGCCTTTAAGCGCTGACCGACCGGAATGTCCCAGCGTATGTAGTCGGGGTCCCCTTGCACCACGGAGCCGTGTATCACCACAGTCTTGGCCTGCTGCAAGGACAGCACGCTGGGCTGCAAAGCAATGCCTGAGGCCTCGTGCCATGTCGGACTGTCAGTCTCCAGAAGGTTGACCCGCTCCAAAGGCGACCGGTTACCCGCCAGATCCACTTGCCGCAGCCACAGCACAGTCAAGGCATTGCCCATCAGGGCCAGGCTGTCTCCAGTCCCCGTCAACCAAGTCCGCTGGTCGTCCACAGAGTATTCCCACTGCCCCTGGTCCTCGACCCCGGAAACCCGAACCAAACGGGTCTGGTCTTGGGACACCACGGCCGCTTGAACAGCGGCTGGAGGCATGGTGTCCAACACGCAATTGACCATCACAATCTCCGAGGTGTTGCCCAGGTCATCAAGGGCTCGGACCCAGATGGTTTTGGCACCATCCCCCCGAACATCGAAAAAATCACCCTCTCCCCGTATCCAGGTTTTGCCCATGTCCAAGGAATATTCCCAAGCCTGCAGACTGCTCACTTTCCAGGCACCAAAGCGGGTGATTCCGTCGGTCACGCTCACGCCCGTGTCAGTGAAAGAGAGTACGGGTTTGGCCAAGACTTTAGGGACATTCACGGCAGGCTGAGGCATGACGACAAGGTCTTGACCCATTCCGCTGTCGATTGTTGCTGATGTTGCCCCACCGCCACCGCCACCGCCACAAGCGGTCAAGCAAAGGGTCAACGCGGCAGAGAATACTGGCCGAGCCGCAAAATACTCAAGGATCAAGGACATTGTTTATACCCCTTTAAATTGGCACTGATCCCATGTTCAGTGCCGGCACATTAGACACAAGCATCTCCACAAAGTTGGAGACTTCATGACGAGAACAGGCCCCCTCAAAATCTGTGAAACAAGCTTCCCACCAACAAATGAACAAGGGACCCGAAGGTCCCTTGTTCAAGAGTTGCCGAAGATTAAACGCCGACAGCGCCGCCGTCTTTGCGTGTCACCACAAATGTGGCCGAGCGTGGTCGCTTGGTCGAAGCCGCAGTCGTCTGGCTGTCCGGCCAAGCGCTTGTTGGCGCAGCCAAAGTGCCGTTTTCACCGGGGTGTTGTACGTTGCAGAACAAGGTTTTGCCATCAGGTGTAACGACAACACCAGTGATCTCGGAATCCTTAGGTCCCACCAGGAAGCGGCGAACGGTGGCGTCAGTTGCCTTGGCACCCACAATGGTCTCTGTGCCACCGACTGCAGTGGCTTTGCCACCATCGCCCACTTTGCCAGGCACTGCTGCCAGCATCATGCAGTTGGTCACATCGGTGAAAGCACTGTCGTCGGTCTGGATCCACAACATGCCGCGTGGGTCAAAGTACAAGCCATCTGGGCTGGAGAATTCGTTGACAGCGGTCAAACCTGACAAGTTGACATTGGCTGCGGCATCGTTTTCTGCGCCGAACAAATAGATGTCCCAAGTAAATTTGGTGGCAGCAACACTTCCTGCGTCTTCTTTCCAACGAATGATGTGGCCGTTGGGGTTGCTCTTATTGCCTTCGCCATCGTCATAAAAACGTGGGTTTGCCGCGTCAGGCTTGGCTTGACGGCCTGTCAGCGGTGCTGCGGAGGCTGGATCCACACGGTTGGATGTGTTGTTGTTCGTGAGGGTCATGTAGACCTCACCGTTCAATGGGTTCACAGCGCCCCACTCAGGACGGTCCATCTTGGTCGCGCCCATGCTGTCGGCTGCCAATCGGGCATTGATCACCACGTCGCCCTGATTGGCGTAAGCGAACAAGGCATTGTTGGCGTCCAAACCGTTTTTGCCAAAAGTCAGTTCCAGCCAAGTGCCTGTGCCGTCGGCGCTGAACTTGGCCACATACAAAGTGCCCTCGTCCAAGTACTTGGCACCTGCGGCCAAACCACCGTTGACATCTTTTGGATCCCAAACGGCTTTGGAGACAAATTTGAAGATGTATTCGTTGCGTGAATCGTCACCCTGGTACATGACGATGGGCTGACCTGCCACAGCAGGTGCTGGCCATGCGCCTTCGTGGTTGAAGCGGCCCAAAGCAGTGCGCTTGACAGGCATAGAGGTGGGGTTGAAAGGATCGATCTCAACGTTCCAACCGAAGTTGTTGGCAATGTTGCGGTAGTCTTCTGCTGCCGTAGCGCCAACGACTGAAGATGTCCAACGGGCAAACAAATCTTCTGAACCGGCTGTATCCCAAGCGTAAGGGCTCTTGCGGCCTTCTGTCAAGCCGTAGCGCTTGAGGGAAACCACGTCTTTGGCTGTGCGCTTGGCGTCGTCAGCGGCTGCACGGCCTACCACGTTCAACCAGTTTTCCTCGCAAGTCAGGTAAGTGCCCCAAGGGGTATAGCCGTTGGCGCAGTTGTTGTTGGTGCCGCGTGTCTTGGTGCCATCGGTGGAGAATTTGGTGATGAGCCATTCATTGCCTTTGGCAGGCCCTGTGATTGCCATTTCTGTTGCCGAGGTGACGCGGCGGTTGAATTTGGAGCCGCGCACCATGGCCATGTCCATGCCTGTGCCGCGCTTGACTTCTGCGACGCTTACGCCGTGGGCGTAGATTTCTTTTTCAACTTCGCTGGCCACACGCGTAGCGCCTGCTGTTTGACCTGTAGGGTGCAGACCGAAAGGCTGGACCACATACTCGTGGTTCACGCACAGCAAACCGCGGTCAGAGCGGTTGGCGTCAAATTTGCCGTCTTCG
>CAITSG010000361.1 GCA_903894995.1 uncultured Burkholderiales bacterium | reverse complement strand
ACCCACAGCACCCCTACACCAAGATGCTGCTGGACGCGATTCCGAAGATGCACGACACCGGGCGCGCCCGCACTCCGGTGCAAGGCGAAGTGCCCAACCCGCTCAACCCGCCCAGCGGCTGCACCTTCCACCCCCGCTGCCCGCAGGCCACCGACATTTGCCGCGCCGAGCGCCCCGTTTTGCGTGACTTCAAAGGCATCAAGATCGCTTGTCACGCGGTGGTGTGATTTTGGGGAGATAGACACAAGGTCTTTAAAGATCAAAATATCAGTCATTCAATCAATTTAATCTGACAATGACTGAATTTTTAGACTTTGGATTCTCCACGTCTGAAGAAATCGCACTGGTTTTGGCGCAGCGCTTGAAAAGCCTGAGGGTTCAAAAAGAAATTCCTCAAGCCGACTTGGCGCAGCGCATGGGCGTGTCTCGCAGCACGCTCAACCCGCTCGAAAATACCGGTAAGGGTTCGGTGATCTCCTGGATCAAACTGGTGCAGTGCCTGGGTCAAGAAGAGCAATTGCAGCCGCTTTTCAAACCCGTGACGGCTTCCATCGCCGACATGGTGAAACAGCAACAACCCGCCCGTCAGCGCGTCAGCCGAAATCGCATTCGGCCCGTGGTCAAGCCATAAAAACAGTACAGGTGCGCTACCAAGGCTGGGGTGAAAATTGGCCACTGGGCACCTTGGCTGAGAACGGTCAGCAACTGCTGTTTGAATACTCACCTCAAGCCTTGGCTGAAGGCGTGTCCTTGTCCCCGCGGCATTTGCCTTTGCAAAAGCAGGCCATGGGTCATTTCCCGTCGCATCAATGGCGCCTTCCAGGATTGTTTGCAGACTCTTTGCCCGATGGCTGGGGCATGCTGCTCATGGACAGGTTATTTCGAAAGCAAGGTCTTCGGCCAGAACAGTTGTCACCCTTGGACCGATTGAGTTTCATTGGCCAACGTGGCATGGGTGCGCTCACTTACCAGCCTGATTCACAGGGTGATGTCTTGCAGGGTACGGTGGATCTGGTGGCGCTGGCCCATGAAACGGCTTTGGTCTTGCAGGGCGCAGACACGGAAATCCTGCAGCGCTTGGCCTGGTTGGGAGGCTCTCCACAGGGTGCCCGGCCCAAAGTGCTCGTGTTCTACGATCCAGCGATGGCTCGCATCAGCACAGCACCCATGCCTGCAGGGTCGGGCTGGTTGGTCAAGTTTCAGGCCTTGGGCGAACACAAAGAAGTCTGTGCCATTGAGGCGTTTTATGCACAACTGGCCAGAGCTTGTGGTTTGGATATGCCCGAGACACATGTGTTTGATTTGAATGCCAAACAGGCCGCACTGGGCATTGAGCGCTTTGATCTGGTGCAAGACCAGCGTGTGCCGATCCATTCTTTGGCTGGTTTCTTGCACGCCGATTTCAGAATTCCTTTTGCGGTGGACTACACGACTTTTTTACGCGCCACTCGAATGATCACTCGGGATGAACGTGAGGTGCAAAAAGCATTTGAGCGAGCGGTGTTCAATGTGCTTTTTCACAACCGGGATGACCATGCGAAAAACCTGGCTTACCGCATGGATGCGCAAAGGCACTGGAAGCTTGCCCCGTGCTTTGACCTGACGTACAGCGAAGGCCCCGGCGGTGAGCACCAAATGGACATTTGTGGCGAAGGCCTGCACATCACCCGCAGTCATGTGATGAAGTTGGCGCAGCAAGGCGGCATCGACGCAAGGTGGGCAGGGCACAAGCTGGATGCCATGTTGGCAGTGACAGACCAGTGGGCTTCGATTGTTGAATCGTTTGATATCCGTCGAGCGACACGCCAGAAAATGCACCATGAAGTGATTCGCCAGCGCGAAGCCTTGATGCGCTGAGCCAAGTGCATGAAACTCAGAGCACACAGGCCTGAGCTTCTTTCGATCTCTTTGCAAGAATGGGGACACAACTTCAGAATTTGACGGAGTCAGAAGATGTGACAAGCTAGAAAAAAACCCACCGTGTTGCCACGGTGGGTTTTTTGACTTCAATCGGTCAACTGGCTTGCGCCAGCGTTCGATCAGAAGGAGTGCTTGACACCGAAGTCATAGCCAGTGGACTTGGCGTTGGCAGCTGTTGTAGAACCGTTCAAAGCGACAGCAGCGCCGCCTTTGTTCTTGACCGAAGCGTATGT
>CAITSG010000360.1 GCA_903894995.1 uncultured Burkholderiales bacterium | reverse complement strand
GGCTCCTACAAACTTGCACATGCCCCCTGTAGGCGCGGCGCCCCCGCCGCGATAGCCCCTCACCCACCACAAACCCTCGCCCCGGGGCGGGGCTCCTACAAACTCGCACATGCCCCCTGTAGGCGCGGCGCCCCCGCCGCGATAGCCCCTCACCCACCACAAACCATCGCCCCGGGGCGGGGCTCCTACAAACGCGCACATGCCCCCTGCAGGAGCGGCGCCCCCGCCGCGATAGCCCCTCGCCCACCACAAACCATCGCCCCGGGGCGGGGCTCCTACAAACTGGCACATGCCCCCTGTAGGAGCGGCGCCCCCGCCGCGATAGCCCCGCACACCTGCACCCCAAAACCAAGCAAAGCCTGCAGCCTTACACCTCAACCTGCCCTGTGGATAGGAGACACCCATGCTCGAGCGAATCAAAGCTTCCCTGCCCTCCTTGGCCCCGGCCGAGCAACGTGTGGGCAAGCTCGTGCTGGCCGACCCCCGGGCCTTTGCCAACTTGCCGGTGAGCGAGCTGGCCGACCGCGCCCATGTGAGCAAACCCACCGTGGTGCGCTTTTGCCGCAGCGTGGGTTATAACGGCCTGTCCGACTTCAAGCTCAAGCTGGCTGGCAGCGTCAGCGAAGGCGTGCCCTTCATCCACCGCAGCGTGGACGCGGACGACAAAACCAGCGACATCGCCGTCAAGGTCATCGACAACACGGTGGCAGCGTTCTTGAAGTACCGCAACGACGCCAGCTCATTCGCCCTGGAACACGCAGCACAAGCCCTGGCCGCCACGCAAAAAACCAACCGCCGCATCGAGTTTTACGGCGTGGGCAACTCCGGCATCGTCGCGCAAGACGCGCAGCACAAGTTCTTCCGCCTGGGTGTGAATGCCATTGCTTACAGCGACGGCCACATGCAGGTCATGAGCGCGTCCATGCTGCAAGCAGGCGACTGCGTGGTCATCATCTCCAACTCGGGCCGCACCCGCGACCTGATGGACGCTTGCGACATCGCCCGCAAACGCGGTGCCACCACCATCGTCATCACCGCCAGCGGCTCGCCCCTGGCCAGCGCTGGGCACATTCACCTGACGGCCGACCACCCTGAGGGCTACGACAAATACAGCCCCATGGTCTCGCGCCTTTTGCACCTGCTGATCATCGACATTTTGGCCACCACCGTGGCCCTGCGCATCGGCGAAGAACTGCAACCCGTTTTGCGCGACATGAAGAACAACCTGCGCAGCAAGCGTTACACCTGAAGAGGGTGGTTTGCGAGGCTTGATCGCGGTTTTTGTGGGAGCCCCGCCGCCTGGGCGATGGGTGGTGGTCTGCGAGGCTTGCATCGCGGTTTTTGTGGGAGCCCCGCCCTCGGGGCGATGGGTGGTGGTCTGCGAGGCTTGATCGCGACGAGGGCGTCGCTCCTACAGGGGGAATATGGAGCCATGCATCAGGGGCACTGGCTGACTGCCTTTTTATGGGAGCCCCGCCGCCTGGGCGATGGGTGGTGGTTTGCGAGGCTTGATCGCGGCGGGGGCGCCGCTCCTACAGGGGAAGGGTTCTGCACACTTCACTGGATCGAATCTATCCATCAGCGCCCATTGATCGGCTCAGGCGGCAGACCAGCTCAGGCGAATGGCCGTGCCGCGCCCATCGGCCAAGGGGCTGCGCACAGCGACTTGCGCGCCGTGCTGGCTCGCGATTTCTTTCACGATGGCCAAGCCCAAACCGCTGCCCGTCACACCCGAGGGCGCGGCGCGGTAAAAGCGCTCGAACACATAGGCTTGGTGCTCGGGCGCAATGCCGGGGCCATCGTCTTCCACTTCCAGCCAACAGGCCCCCACCCGCACGGTAATGTGCGTGCCCACAGGGCTGTGGTGGATCGCGTTGTCGATCAGGTTGCTCAAGGCCTCGTGCAGCAACACGTCCACGCCTTGCACCTGGGCATGTGCCACTTGCGCCTCCAGCCCCAGGTCATCGCCCAGCTGGTGGGCGCGCAGCAAATGCTCTTGCGTGACGCGCCTGGCCAGCGCCACCAGGTCCACCGTTTGCGGGCTGTGCATTTCCCGGGCATGCTCCACCCGCGTCATGGCCAGCAGCTGCTCGGTCAGGCACACGGCGTTGTCGGTGGTTTGCCGGGCCGCCGTCAACAAGGCCTGCGCCTGCTCGGGCTCGGTATTGCGCTGGGCCAGCGCCAGCTGTGTTTTCAGGGCTGTGAGGGGTGTACGCAGCTGGTGCGCGGCGTTGTCCAAAAAGCGTTTGCGGATGTCGATCAATCGCCCCAAGCGGTCCAGATAGCTGTTCAGCGTCTCGATCAGGGGGCGCAACTCGCGTGGCAAATCCGGGGGCTGGATAGGCGAAAAGTCGTCATCGGCTTTGCTCGCCAATTGCTGTCGAAACGCCTCCAGCGGCCGGATGCCGCGCTGCACCCCCCACACCACCAAACCCGCCGCCGCCAGCAAGAGCAAGCCCTGGCTGCCCAGGGTGTTCCACAAAATGCGCTGAATGAGTTGCTGACGCGCCTCCATGGTTTCGGCCACGGTGATTTTGATCAGGGGATCACTCAGGCCCGCGTCTTCCATGACGTGCGTGAGTTGGGCCAGGCGAACCGGCTGCTTCAGGTACACCCCATCGTCAAACTGCACCAGCGCAAAGTACTTCACGGCCGACTGCATGCGCACAGGCGCATCGGGCAAAGCGGCCACACCGGCCAGCCACTGGCCGCCTGGGGTGGTGACTTTGTAAAACAAGCGCGAGCCGGTGTGGTTTTCAAACAAATAACCGGCCGCCTTGGTCACATCGAGCTGAAAGCGGCCATCGCGCCACTCCAGCTCTTCGGCCAGGGTCCGGGCGGCCAAATACAAAGACCGGTCATAAGCCTCGTTGGCCGCCTGCACCGCATTGCCATAAGCCACCCAGGCGTTGACCCCGATCAAGGCGGCCAGCGGCAACAAGATCCAACTGAGCAAGCGCCGACGCAAGGACGTGGCAGAAGGTGCCCAAACCTGCGGGTAATCGCTCATGAAAAAGCACTCATGGGGATTCCCTCATGGCAACGGGGCCCTTGACGGCTTGACCGCCTGGGTCAACAAGTAACCCATGCCGCGAAAGGTGGTGATCGCCACACCGGCCGATGCACCGGACACCAAAGCCGCCGATTCGAGCTTTTTGCGCAAGCGGTAAATCAGCACCTCCACCGCATCCAACCCGGCAGACTCGTCGGCAAACACCTCGGCGTGCAGCTGCTCTTTGCTCACGGTGCGTTGGGGCGAAGCCAGCAATACACGCAGCGCCGCCGCCTCGCGCTGGGTCAGCGCCAGCGGCAGCCCGTGCAGCTGCACCTCGCTGGTGTCGGGCTTCATCTCCAAAGGCCCCCAGCGCAAGGCGCTGGTTTTGGTGCGGCTTTGGCGGCGCAGCAAGACCTGCAAGCGGGCTTCGAGTTCACTCAAATCAAAAGGCTTGGGCAAATAGTCGTCGGCCCCCATGTTCAGGCCCAGCACCCGGTCGGGCACGCTGGCCCGAGCCGTCAATATCAACACCGGCACGCTGTCGCCCCGCGCCCGCAAGGCCTGCAACACACTCAGGCCGTCTTGCCCGGGCAGCTGCAAATCGAGCAAGACCGCATCAAAACCATGGCCCGCCTGCAGGCAGCGGTCAGCCTCATGGCCATCGGTGGCAAATTCGACCGCCATGCCCCCTTGGCGCAAAGCCGTGCCCAGCCACAGGGCAATGTCGGGCGTGTCTTCCACCAACAAGATTCGTGGGGTCATGGCTTATTGAGGGTTTTCACTGAACGCAATTGACAGCTGTTTGACAGTTTCGCCGCCAGCAGCACACCAAAATCGACTTACCTGCCCATGGCTTACACCCAGCAGAGACGACATTTCATTTTCACACAGGAGACCCGCATGACCCTTTCCAAACGCGACTTTCTGGCCCTCGGCGCAGCCGCTGGCGCATCCATGGCCCTGCCCGCTTGGGCGCAAGCCAAGCCCCTGATTGCCAGCCTGAACATGTTTGTGCCCGCAGCCCCAGGCGGCGGCTGGGACGGCACCGCCCGCGCCATCGAACGCGCGGCCAAAGCCGCTGGCCTGGTGGGCACCATGCAGTTTGAAAACGTCGGCGGCGCTGGCGGCATGGTGGGTCTGCCCCGTTACGTGAACCAACGCAAAGGCCAGGGCAACAGCCTGATGGTTGGCGGCTCGGTCATGATCGGAGCGGGCATTGCCAATAAGAGCCCCGTGACCATCAAAGACGTGACCCCGATTGCTCGCTTGACCGAAGAAGCTGGCGTGATCGTGGTGCCCGCCAACGGCAAAATCAAAACTTGGAAAGAGCTCGAAGCGGCCATCAAGGCCAATCCCAAAGCCGTGTCGGTCGCGGGTGGCAGCGCTGGCGGCACCGACCACCTGATTTTGGGCATGCTGATCAAAGCCTTGGGCAAAAACCCCCGTGAAGCCGCTTACGTGGCATTTGCTGGCGGCGGCCCCGCCAACGCGGCGATTTTGGGCGGCCAAGTATCGGCCGGTATTTCGGGCTATTCCGAATTCGAAGAGCAAATCAAGGCCGGCCGCATGATCCCACTGGCCGTGTCCGGCAAGAGCCGCATTCCCGGCGTGAACGTGCCCACCCTGAGCGAGTTGGGCATCAACGTGACCGAATCCAACTGGCGCGGCGTGTTTGCCCCCCCCGGCATCTCGGCTGCTCAGCGCGACGCCATGATCGATTTTGTGACCAAACTCAATGCTTCGGCACCGTGGAAGCAAGAGTTGGAAACCCGCAAGTGGACCGACGCCTTCATGACCGAGCGCCCCTTTGAACGCGACTTGGCCAAGGACATCGCCGAGAAAGAAGTCCTGATGAAAGAACTGGGCCTGGCATGACGCCTTTTCGCGTTGCCCTCTTGCTGGTCGCCCTGTGCGGGGTGGCCGCTTGGCAGGTCACGGTCATTCCTGAATCCATGATGCAGATGACCGTGGGGCCTGTGCTGGCCCCGGGCGTGATTGTGGCGGCGCTCAGCGTGTTTGCAGTGCTCTACGGCATCAGCGCCTGGCGCGGCCGCCAAACCGACGAAAGCCAAGCGCCAGACCAGTCTGCCCTGCCCGGTGCCAACACCCGTGTGCTCAGTTTGCTGGGCGGCGGTGTGGCGTTCATCGCGCTGGTCATTCCGCTGGGTTTTGTCATTCCCGGCACGCTGTGCGGCATGGGCGTGGCCCGCTCTTTTGATGCGCCCTTGGGCCTCAAATCGGCCCTGATCTGCGGCGCCATTGCCAGCACCTTCTGGTTTGTCTTTGCGCAGTTGTTGGGTGTGGGTTTGGGGCCTGCTCTGCCTTGGTTGATTTGAGTAAGAGCGCCGCCCCACAGGGGCTTTCCCCTTGTGGGAGCCCTGCCCTCGGGGCGATGGGTCGTGGTCTGCGAGGGTTCATCGCGGCGAGGGCGCCGCTCCTACAGGGGCACTCCCTTTGTGGGAGCCCTGCCCTCGGGGCGATGGGTCGTGGTCTGCAAGGGTTCATCGCGGCGAG
>CAITSG010000359.1 GCA_903894995.1 uncultured Burkholderiales bacterium | reverse complement strand
TGGCAAGACGCCATCGGCATCCGTGTGACTGCCAATGCGCCAGAGCAAACTCTCGGTCTTCAAACGCGCCCCTTGGCACGGTGGGCACTCGGTGTAACTGCGGTACTTGGACAAGAGCACCCGGATGTGCATCTTGTAAGCCTTGCTCTCCAGGTACTCAAAAAAGCGCTTGACGCCGTACCACTGGTGGTTCCAACGGCCCTTCCACTCGGGCGAGCCGTTGATCACCCAATCTTGCTGCGCTTGCGTCAGCTTGTCCCAGGCCGTGTCACGCGGAATGCCTGCGGCCTCGGCGTGGCGCATCAGGTCGTCCTGGTTTTCTTGCCAGGCGGGCGTTTGCAGCGTCTTGATGGCCCCGGCCCGCAGTGTGAGTTTGGGGTTGGGAATGACCAGACCATAGTCGACCCCGATGACGCGGCCAAAACCCCGGCAGGTCTCGCACGCGCCCACGGCCGAGTTGAACGAGAACATCGACGGGATCGGGTCGGTGTAGCGCTGGTCGCTGTCGGGGCAATGCAGACCAGTCGAAAATCGCCAAATATCGAAGGCGGGCTCGGCAGAAAAATTGGGATCTGACCCCGATTTCTCCACATACACATTCAAGCGGCCACCACGTTTGAGGGCCACTTCGATGGCTTCGACCACGCGGGCTTTTTCGGCGGTGCCGATGCGAAAACGGTCGGCGATCACGTCCAGCACTTTGCGCGGCCCGGTGGGCGTGGCCACTTCGCGTTCGGCCTGCACCTTGGTGAAGCCGCTGGCAGACAACCACTGCTCAACCTGCTCAGCGCTGGTGTTGGCGGGCAGCTCGACCGGGAAGGTCAGGTACAAGCGCGGGTCGCCCGCTTGTGCGGCGCGCTGGGCCAGCTCGGCGTAGATGGTGTCGGGGTTGTCGTGACGCACGGGTTGTGCGGTGTCTTTGTCAAACAACTGGCCCAGACGCGCAAACAACAACTTGAGGTGGTCGTTCAGCTCGGTCATGGTGCCCACGGTAGAGCGCGAGCTGCGCACCGGGTTGGTCTGGTCAATCGCAATCGCCGGGGGCACGCCTTCGACCTTGTCGACTGCCGGTTTGTCCATGCGGTCCAGAAACTGGCGGGCGTAGGCGCTGAAAGTCTCCACATAACGGCGCTGGCCTTCGGCGTACAGCGTGTCAAACACCAAACTCGACTTGCCCGAGCCGCTGGGGCCGGTGACCACCGTCAGCTCACCGGTGCGGATGTCCAGGTCGATGTTTTT
The DNA here is from genome assembly GCA_903894995.1 of uncultured Burkholderiales bacterium. Taxonomy (GTDB): domain Bacteria; phylum Pseudomonadota; class Gammaproteobacteria; order Burkholderiales; family Burkholderiaceae_C; genus Limnohabitans_A. The sequence goes on along the minus strand of CAITSG010000359.1, from coordinate 4,022 downwards.
GAGGTTGTGCTGACGGGCACCACGGATGCGGATGAGACCTTGGGACATGGACAGGCTTTATGGGGTGGGGGCCAAGCATTCTAGGGCGGCAGGATAAACCTGCCGCTGACTGAGGGGAGCCTCGCCCTCGGGACGATTGGCTATGGTCTGCTAGTGCACCATCGCGACGGGGGCGTCGCTCCTACAGGGGGAATGCCCTGCATTTTGTAGGAACCCCGCCCTCGGGGCGATGGGTGGTGGTCTGCGAGGCTCCATCGCGACGAGGGCGTCGCTCCTACAGGGGGAATGCCCTGCATTTTGTAGGAGCCCCGCCCTCGGGGCGATGGGGGTGGTCTGCGAGGCTCCATCGCGACGAGGGCGTCGCGCCTGCAAAAAAAAAAGCCACGCATTGGCGTGGCTTGGGGTCGCTCATCAGGAGCAAAAGGCCTGTGACAGCAATGTGCTTATTTGGCAGCGCTGGCGTCAGATGCTGGTGCAGCAGCAGGTGCGGCTGCAGGTGCATCGGCCTTGGCGGGCTCCACATGCACAGCGTCAGCGCCGTGCTTTTCGCCGCTCATGTCCAGGCTGTCGCCACCTTTACCGATCACGTACAAAGCAATGGCCGCAAAGACCGCAAAACCCACAGCAATTTTCCACATAGTTCATCTCCAATCAAAAAAAAGGGCCTCCACAGAGGGAAGGCCCAGAATTTAGCACCCGAGTCACCCCGGGTTGCTTACAAATTAGCATCAGTCGTTGGCGTAGATGTCAACGTCTTTGGTTTCCTTGATGAACAAGCCACCAATGACCACCGTGGCACCGGCGATGATGATGGGATACCACAAACCGTTGTACATGTTGCCGGTCTGGGCCACGATCGCGAAGGCGGTTGTGGGCATCAAACCACCGAACCAGCCGTTACCGATGTGGTAAGGCAAGGACATCGATGTGTAACGGATGCGGGTGGGGAACATCTCAACCAGCATGGCGGCGATCGGGCCGTACACCATGGTCACCAACAACACCAAGTAGGTGAGGATGATGATGACGGTGACTTTGTCGAACTTGGCCATGTCGGCTTTGGCAGGGTAATTCGCAGCCTTAAGAGCAGCGCCCAGGTTGGAAGCCAACAGAGTTGCACCAGCGGTCTTCTCGTTGCTCAGGTCTTTGACAGACTTGGTAGCCGCTTCGATGGCCTTGGCATCTTTGGGTTCAGCAGCGTTCAGAGCTGCCAGCTTTTCCTCGGCCTTGGCCTTGGCAGCATTGATTTCATCGGCGCTGTACTTGACGTTGACCACGGTCTCGCCGACTTTGATCACTGCCGCTGTACCCGCAGGTGCCACCACGTTGTCATAAGACACGGATGCACTGGCCAGACGTTGTTTGGCGATGTCGCAAGAAGAAGTGAACTTCTTGGTGCCTGTGGGGTTGAACTGGAACGAGCACTCAGCTGGATCCGCAGTCACGGTCACCTTGGCAGACTGCTGAGCAGCGTAAAGGTCTGGGTTGGCCGCTTTGGTCAACGCCTCGAACACTGGGAAGTAAGTCACCACAGCCAGCAAGCAACCCGCCAAGATCAGTGGTTTACGACCGATTTTGTCGGACAAGGTGCCGAAGATCACAAAGAAAGGTGTGCCGATGATCAAGGAGATCGCCACCATGATGTTGGCGGTGGCGCCGTCCACTTTCAACGCTTGTGTCAAGAAGAACAAAGCGTAGAACTGACCAGAGTACCAAACCACCGCTTGACCCATGACCAAGCCGAACAAGGCCAAGATCACGATCTTCAGGTTTTTCCACTGGCCGAAGGACTCGGACAAGGGGTTCTTGGAGCTCTTGCCTTCGGATTTCATTTTCACGAAAGCAGGCGATTCGTTCATGCTCAAACGGATGTACACCGAGATGATCAGCATGATCACCGAGACCAGGAACGGAACGCGCCAGCCCCAGTCAGCAAAAGCTTCTTCACCGATGATGGTACGAGTGCCCAAGATCACCATCAAGGACAGGAACAAGCCCAAAGTGGCTGTGGTCTGGATCCAGGCGGTGTAAGCACCACGCTGACCAGCAGGAGCGTGCTCGGCCACATAAGTGGCTGCACCACCGTACTCACCACCCAAAGCCAAACCTTGCAGCAAGCGCAAGCAGATCAGGATGACGGGAGCGGCCACGCCAATGCTGGCGTAGTTGGGCAAAACGCCGACGATGAAAGTCGACACACCCATGATCAGGATGGTGACCAGGAAGGTGTACTTGCGGCCAATCATGTCGCCCAAGCGGCCGAAGAAGATGGCGCCGAAAGGACGCACGATGAAACCGGCAGCAAACGCCAGCAAAGCGAAGATGAAAGCAGAGCCTTCGTCCAAGCCGCTGAAGAATTGCTTGGCAATGATCGCGGCCAATGAGCCGTACAAATAGAAGTCATACCATTCGAAAACGGTACCCAGAGAAGAGGCAAAAATCACCTTCTTCTCTTCCGCCGTCATCGGGCGGTTTGCTTCAGTTGTAGCCATAGAGCTGTCTCCAAAAAAGAGTCTCCGACAGGGAAACTTGGCGCGATTCTTAGGGCTGGCACTTGCCCCTGTCTGACGCGCAACCAACATGGGCTTACATACTTGGTAGTAACCCTTGGTATTTTTTTCACATCGCGGTAAAACCTCGTTTTCCAAGGGTAATTACTCAGTACCGTTTGCTGCTCCTGCTTGAAAGGCGTCACCCAATTTGCACGCCAAACCCCCTTGCGGCCTCAAAATTCAACCGTTCTCCTGGATCGTGACCGCAGCGCCGACCCTTCACCTCATCCATTACAGTCAGACGCACAGCGAACTTCGCTCAAAAAATCCGCAGACTTCACAAACAACATCATGAACGACAACACCTTTGACTACATCATCGTGGGCGGTGGCACCGCAGGATGCCTGCTGGCCAACCGCCTGAGTGCCGATGCCAGCAAGCGCGTGCTGTTGATCGAAGCCGGTAAAAAAGACGATTACCACTGGATTCACATTCCGGTGGGCTACCTGTATTGCATTGGCAACCCGCGCACGGATTGGCTGTACCAAACCGAAGCCGCTGAGGGCCTGAACGGACGCAGCTTGCGTTATCCGCGTGGCAAGGTGTTGGGTGGTTGCTCCAGCATCAACGGCATGATTTACATGCGCGGCCAATCCCGCGATTACGACCAGTGGGCGCAGATCACGGGCAACGACGCGTGGCGCTGGGATGAGGCACTGCCCTACTTCAAGCTGCACGAAGACCACTACAACGGTGCCAATGAGTTTCACGGGGCCAAAGGGGCCAAGTCTGAACTGCTCGCCCCCACCGATTTGCCCAAAGGCGGTTATTTGCACACCTTGCGTGGACGAAACACAGGTGGCGAATGGCGCATTGAAAAGCAACGCCTGCGCTGGGACGTGCTGGACGCGTTTTCGCAAGCGGCCCAGCAAGCGGGGATTCCGGCTACGGACGACTTCAACCGGGGCAACAACGAAGGCGTGTCTTACTTTGATGTGAACCAACGCAGCGGTTGGCGCTGGAACACGGCCAAGGCCTTTTTGCGCCCCACCTGCTATTCACGCCCCAACTTCGAGTTGTGGAACAAAGCCCAGGTGAGCAAGCTCTTGATTGAAACCCAGGCCAATGGCGAAAAGCGCTGCACGGGCGCTCAGGTGTGGACAGGCCTTGAGATGGTTGAGGTCAAGGCCACACAAGAGGTGATTTTGAGTGCAGGCAGCATCGGCTCTGCGCAGATTTTGCAGCTGTCGGGCATCGGGTCTGCGGCTGTGTTGCAAGGTGTGGGGGTGGATGTGCAGCATGACCTGCCGGGCGTGGGGGCCAACTTGCAAGACCATTTGCAGATTCGTTCGGTCTACAAGGTCAACAACGCCAAAACCTTGAACACCCTGGCCAACAGCTTGTGGGGCAAGGCCATGATCGGCCTGGAATACGCAGCGAAACGCACCGGCCCCATGAGCATGGCGCCCAGTCAGCTGGGCGCGTTCACCAAGAGCGACCCGTCACAGCCCCACGCCAACATCCAGTAC
>CAITSG010000358.1 GCA_903894995.1 uncultured Burkholderiales bacterium | reverse complement strand
GCATGGCTTCGTTCAGGTCGTCTTTCAGGGTTTTGCTGCCCGACTCTACCGGCACCACGGTCGCGCCCAGCAACTTCAAGCGGTAAACGTTGGGGCTTTGGCGCTTGACGTCTTCGCTGCCCATGTAGACCACACATTCCAGCCCGTAACGGGCGCAGATGGTGGCCGTGGCCACGCCGTGCTGGCCTGCGCCCGTCTCGGCAATGATGCGCGGCTTGCCCATGCGCTTGGCGAGCATGGCCTGACCAATGGTGTTGTTGATTTTGTGCGCGCCGGTGTGGTTCAGGTCTTCGCGCTTCAAGAAGATCTGCGCGCCGCCCATCTCGCGGCTCATGCGGGCTGCGTGGTACACGGGCGAGGGGCGGCCCACAAAATGCGCCAGCTCGGATTTGAATTCGGCGATGAACTCGGGGTCGTGCTGGTACTTGGCGTAAGCGTCTTTGAGTTCGTTGATGGCGTGGGTCAGGGTTTCGCTGACAAAGCTGCCGCCATAAATGCCGAAGTGGCCTTTGAGGTCAGGTTGCTGGTAATTAAACATGGTGATGGCCTTGGTTGGGAACGGGGCCGCTCGGTGCATGCAGGGGAGAACACTGCAAAGGCGGTCGAAGCAAGCCCGTTGAATACTTTAAGAGGAGAGGATATTGTCCGCAGTGCGCACCGCTTGGACGAACTGCTGCATTTTGGTAGCATCTTTCAGGCCCTTGCCTGTTTCGATGCCCGAGCTCACGTCAACGGCCAGAGACAGGCCGTGCGTGCGCAGTGCCCGAATGCCATCGCCCACGTTTGCAGGTGTGAGTCCACCAGACAAAACGAGGTGAGCATTGACGTTTGGTGGCAGCAGTGACCAATTGAATGTTTTCCCGCCCCCGCCGTATCCGTCGACATGAGCATCGAGCAAGAGGGCTTGGGCAGCGTGGTGAATTTCAGAGAATTCTAGCAAGTCGAAGTCCTGGACTTCGGACAGGGGGATTCGGGCCGCTTTGAGGTGCGGACGACCAGTCAGCAGCGACATGGCTTCGCAAAACTCGGGGGACTCATCGCCATGAAACTGCAGCAAAGCGCCTGGCACTTGCCTGCAAGCGGCTTGAATGCGGTCAGCATTTTCGTTGACGAACAACAGCACCGGGCACACAAAGGGGGGCAGCAAGCTGGCCAGCTCGGCAGCCCTTTCTACACGCACAGCGCGAGGGCTCGGTGGGTAAAGCACAAAGCCGATGGCGTCTGCACCCGCAGCACAGGCCGCCAGCACATCGGCTTCGCGGGTGAAGCCGCACATTTTGATGCGTGTGCGCTGCTGTTCAGCGTTGCAAACCGTGGTGTTCGGTTGGGTCATGGCAACCAATCAAAAGCCGGGGTGGTGTCGGGCAAACCCCAGTCGGGGCTGTAAACAGGGCCTGCAAAGTACAGACCATCGGGTGAAAACGTGGGTGCAGCAGCGTCACGACTTTTGGCCAGCAAGACCTCGCGCATCCATTCAGGAAACTGGTTGCCTTGTCCAATGGTCACCAAGCAGCCCATGATGTTGCGAATCATGTGGTGTAAAAAGGCATTGCCTTCGAACTCAAAACGCCAGTAGGCACCGAGTTTGGAAATGTGGATGTGTCTGAGCGTCTTGACCGGCGACAGCGCTTGGCAACTGCTGGCCCTGAAGGAAGAAAAATCATGTTCACCCAGCAGGTACAAGCTGGCTTGGCGCATGGCGTCTTCGGTCAAAGGCCGATACACCCAACCGACCCGGCCGGTTTCCAGACTGGGGCGAATGGCCGAGTCGAGCACCACATAGATGTAGCGCCGGCCCGTGGCGCTGGCGCGGCAATGGAAAGTGTCGGGCATGACTTGTGCCCATTGCACTGCGATGTCAGAAGGCAAATAACGGTTGGTGCCACGCACCCAAGACTGTGGATCGCGTTGTAAATCGGTGTCGAAATGCACCACCTGCATAAGGCCGTGTACCCCCGCATCGGTGCGGCCAGCGCACAGGGTGCTGATGCGTGGCATGTCGGCAAACTGGCTGAGCGCTTTCTCCAGCTTGTCTTGAACCGTCAGGCCCGAAGATTGGCTTTGCCAGCCTTGATAGGCTGTACCCGAGTAACAAACGCCCAGCGCCAGTCTCACCGAATTTGACCGAGCATCTGCAAGGCCCTTGATTTCAGATCTCCCTTGGCGCTCGATGCCACAGACAAAATCAGGGCGCGTGCCAAATCATGATCCCCTTTGGACAGCAGTTGTTGGGCAAGGCTCAATTTGTTGTTTTCGGTTTCATCGGCTGCAGTGGCCACTGCAGGCGCGGTCACGGGTACGCTCGCCGGTGAATAAGCTGCGGCCGTCGAGTTCAAATTCAGGTCAATCGACGACATTTGGGCTGGAATAACCGGATCCGGTGGAGAAGGTGTTGATGAGGGCTCGATGGCGCTTTCGGTGATGTCGTTGTAGGACGGCGCAAAAACATCTTCTTGGGGCTCGGTCTTTTTTCTGATCCACAAAACCAGAAGCAGCATCAGGCTCAACAGCGCGGCGGCCCAAAGCCAAATGTCCTTGTTTTGTTGGGTTTTCTCAAGGATCGACGAGAACAAATTCGGCTCAGAGGCGTCAGGGGCAGGCGCAGTCACCACCGCTGTCGATGATTCTTGGGGAACTGCGGCAGGAAGACCAGCAGCGGCAGGGGATTTGCCAGAGGCCAAGGCCTCAAGGTCCTTCAGGTTTTGGTTCAGGCTTTCCAGTTGGCTGGATTTATCGGCACTTTCTCTTTGAGCTGCCAATTTGGCTTCGGCACTGTCCGTTTTGACTTGAGGCTTTGACAAGGTGAGCTTGTCTTGCTGGGGCGATTGGCCATCGACGTTTTGCACATCAACGCCCACTTTGCCCATCATTTCTCGGGTGTTGCGCGAGCCGATCACCATGGGCGATTGGGCCAGACGTCGGGCGTATTCTGCAAAGTCGCGTGTCTGCGCAATCACGGTCTGACGGGCTTCGCCTTTGGAAATCTGAGCGGCTTCATCCGGGCTGGGCATGCGCAATGAGGACCCTGCTTTGATCAGGTTGACGTTGTCTTCGATGAAGGCCTCGGGATTGGCTTTGAGCATGGCCAAAAGCATTTGGTCCAGCGAAATGTTCGCGGTCAAATACCGAATGGCCAAGCGGGAGGCGGTGTCCCCTGGCATAACCAGAACACGGTCACCCTGAAGGGTGTTGGAAATGGCTTTGGGTTGCGCCTGAACAGCCGGTGCCGATTCTGCAGAGTTGGCCATTGACGAAGCGAGACTGGCAGGCCGAACAGGAGCAGGCGCAGGTGCAGGCGCGGGTGAGGCTGGTCTGTTGTCGACGGGCTCAAAGCGATAAACAGGCACTTTTTGTGCATTGAGTTCGACGCTGCTGGGGTTGAGTCGTGAGCTTGAGGCTGTCAATCGGTTGCTTGCTGCGTCGGGTGCGTTGCCTGTTACAGGCAGTTGCAATGCCGGCGCTGTGCTGGTGCTGCTTTTGTCACTGACCGAGTTGAGCAGGACCGCATAGTTTTTGACCACATTACCGGTCGCCCATTGGCTTTCGATGACCAAATCAATGAAGTTGTCTTGAACCGGTGTTTTGCCATTCAAGGCGATCACGGAGTTGCCATTGGCCCCGGTTCTCAGTGTGGCGATGACCCCCCTCAATGCGGGGTTGAATTCCATGCCGACTTTGCGGAAACTTTCGGGTGAAGCCAGCTGTACGCGCAAACTCTTGAGTTCTTCAGGCAAAACCTTGGTGATTTCGATTTCTGCACGCAAGGGCTCACCGATGGCCGACTGAAGTTGCAGTCGGCCCAATTCAAGGGCAAAAGTGGGCAAACCCCAGACAGAAACCATCAAAGCACAGATTGCTTTTACTTTGAAGCTGGTCGTTCTGACCTGTTTTGAAGAACCCATTTTTTTCCCTGAAGATGGTTTGCCGGTGGCCTGCGTCTCAAGCACCCAACAGAATGCGCAGCATGCGGCGCAGCGGTTCCGCTGCACCCCATAGAAGTTGATCCCCGATGGTAAATGCACCTACGTATTCTGGACCCATTGCCAACTTTCGTACTCTTCCCACCGGGATCGCCATGGTGCCGGTGACGGCCACAGGTGTCAAGCCCTGGATGGTGGCTTCCCGAGTGTTAGGAATCACTTTGACCCACTGGTTGTCGGCGGCGATCATGGCTTCGATGTCGGCCACCGGCACGTCTTTTTTGAGCTTGAAGGTCAGGGCCTGGCTGTGGCAGCGCATCGCGCCCACACGCACGCAGAAACCATCGACCGGAATAGCAGCAGTATTGAAGCCCTCACCGAGTCCCAAAATCTTGTTGGTTTCGGCCATGCCTTTCCACTCTTCTTTGGACATGCCGTTGCCCAGGTCCTTGTCGATCCAAGGGATCAAGGAGCCGCCCAGGGGCACGCCAAAGTTGGCGGTTTCCGCTGCCGTCAGGGCGCGCTGCTTGGCGACCACCATGCGGTCAATTTCAAGGATGGCGCTCTTGGGGTCGTCCAGCAAGGCTTTGACTTCGGCGTTCAGTGTGCCGTACTGGGTCAGCAACTCGCGCATGTGTTGCGCGCCGCCGCCCGAAGCCGCTTGGTAAGTCTGGGTGCTCATCCACTCGACCAGACCGGCTTTGTACAGGGCCCCCACGCCCATCAGCATGCACGAGACGGTGCAGTTGCCGCCCACCCAGTTCTTACCGCCGTGCGCCAAGGCGTTCTTGATCACGGGCATGTTGACCGGGTCCAGAATGATGACCGCGTCTTTATCCATGCGCAGGGTCGATGCGGCGTCGATCCAGTGACCGTTCCAGCCAGCAGCGCGCAGCTTGGGGAAGACTTCAGAGGTGTAGTTGCCGCCTTGGGCGGTGATGATGATGTCGCAGCGCTTGAGCTGATCGAGGTTGAAGGCGTCCTGCAGAGTGGTTTCGTTCTTGGCCATCGATGGCGCTTGGCCGCCCGCATTCGATGTGGAGAAAAACAAGGGCTCGATCAGGTCAAAGTCTTTTTCCTGAATCATCCGGTCCATCAACACCGAGCCGACCATGCCGCGCCAGCCTACCAAACCTACCAACTTGCTCATTTCAATGCCCTTTCAGTTTTTAAAACAGTGTTTGACCTGACTGTTTGCCCGGCTCGTCTGGCCAGGAGGGCGCACGACGAACCAGACTGGATCAGCCCTTAATGGTCGTCGTTTTTGTGGAAGTCTCGCGCACACCAACACCCACCCAAGTGGTATTTGATGGTTTCCAAGAGGACAAGCGGGCGTGAAACATAGCTGAATATTGTAGCGGATGGCCTTGTCTGGGCTTGACGTCTTGTCAGCTGGCTTGCGCGTAAACCCTTTGCCTTAGACGTTGGGATGTTGACTATACTTTTTGAAAGGAAATCCGCATGACTGCACAACAGTTGATCTTGAGCCTGGTGTTGGCCACCATGGTGTTTTCGGTGTCTCTGGAATTGCGCATCGAGGACTTTCGGCGGGTGGCCCAAACACCGCGTGCGGTGCTGTGCGGCCTGATTCCGCAGTTCATTTTGCTGCCCGTGGGCACTTGGCTGGCGACGCTGGTGCTGGATTTGCCGCCCAACATCGAGGCGGCCATGATTTTGGTGGCGGCCTGCCCGGGCGGGAGTCTGAGCAACGTGATCACCCACATGGGGGGTGGCAACACGGCCTTGTCGGTGAGCATATCGGCCGTGGCCAGTGTGATTGCCCTCTTTGCCACGCCCTTCAACTTCAGCTGGATGATCGCTGCCAACCCCGAAACCGCCTCTTGGCTGCGCGAGTTGTCGATCGACCCGTCCGGCATTTGGCTGAGTCTGGTCGCGCTTCTCGGCATTCCGCTGGCGCTGGGTTTGCTCTTTTCGCACCGCCTGCCCGCGCTCACCGAACGCATCCGTAAGCCCCTGGGCAACTTTGCCGTGGGCGCGCTGATCTTGTTCATTGTGGCGGGCCTGATCAAGGAGCGGCAATTGCTGACCTTGGGCTTGTTGCCAACACTTTTGATTGTGGTTTTGCACAACGCCAGCGGCTTGTTTTTGGGCTGGTCCACAGCCAAGACCATGCGTGTGAGTGAGCGTGACCGCCGGGCCATCATGATCGAAGGCGGCATGCAGAACTCGGGACTGGCGCTGGGCATCATTGCGGTGCAGTTTGGCAGCGATTTGGGCATGGTCACATTGGCCAGCTTGTGGGGCATTTGGCACATCGTGAGTGGCATGGGCCTGGCCTTGTATTGGAGAAAAAAAGATGCTCGATTGCTTGATTAAGAACGGCACCGTGGTGGACGGCACCGGCGCGCCTGCGCGTGTGGCCGATGTGGGCATGCGCGGCGGCCGCATTGTGGCGGTGGGCCAGGTGGAAGAACCGGCCAAACAAACGATGGACGCTAAGGGCCTGTGGATCACCCCCGGTTTTGTGGACATCCACACCCATTACGACGGTCAAGTGACCTGGGACGAATGCTTCACGCCCAGCATTTACCACGGCGTGACCACCTTGGTCATGGGAAACTGCGGGGTGGGTTTTGCCCCCAAACGCCCGGGGCACGAAGACGACCTGATCAAGCTGATGGAGGGCGTGGAAGACATTCCCGGCGCTGCGCTGCACGAAGGCATTCGCTGGAATTGGGAAAGCTTTCTGCAGTACATGGACGCGCTGGCGGCCACACCGCGCAGCCTGGACTATTTGGTGCAGGTGCCGCACGACCCTTTGCGCATGTATGTGATGCAGGAGCGCGCCCTGGCGCACGAGAAGGCCACGGCGCAAGACATCGAGGCCATGCGTTCTCTGTTGCGCGAAGCCCTGCAGGCTGGCGCTGCCGGGTTCAGCACCGGGCGCAGCGACAACCACCGCACCTCCGAGGGCAAGGACACACCCGCCGCGAATGCGGGCAACGACGAATTGACGGGTCTGGCCCAGGCCTTTGAGGGCCTGGGCCACGGCGTGGTGCAGATCGTGAGCGACTTCAACCTGATGAACGGCCCAGAAACCTTCGACGCCGAGTTCGATTGTGTGGAGGCGCTGGCGCGTGCCAGTGGCAAGCCGGTGTCCATGACCTGGCTGCAGCGTGACCCCGGCGGTGAGCAGTACCTGAAGATCCAAGAGCGGGTTGAGGCTGCGGTGAAGGCGGGCCTGCCTTTGTACCTGCAGACCGCAGTTCGCGGCATCGGCGTGCTCAATGGACTGGACGCGAGCTTTCACCCCTTCATGGGTTTCCCGTCTTACAAAGAAGTGGCGCATTTGCCGCTGGCGTTACGGGCTGAGGCCTTGCGCGACCCCGCCCGCAAGGCCCGCATCCTGTCTGAAAAGTCCGAGCGCTTGGCGGGTGACGGCAGCGCGATACCGCCGCTGGTGGATATTTTGCTGGCCAAGATCGACTTGATCAGCGGGCGCATGTTTGCCCTGGAGGACACGCTCAATTACGAGCCTTCGGTGATGCAGAGCTTTTTGGTGCGAGCCAAGCAAGCGGGCATCACGCCGCTGGAGGCGATTTACGACCACCTGTGTGCGGGGGAGGGCGAGGGCCTGATTTACTTCCCGATCTTCAATTACAACGAGGGTTCGCTCGACGCGGTGCGCCGCATGCTGGCCCATCCCAGAGCGCTCAGCAGCTTGAGCGATGCGGGGGCCCACGTCGGCACGGTGTGCGATGCCAGCTTCCCGACCTTCATGCTCACGCACTGGGTGCGCGACCGAGGTCGTGACAGTATCCCGCTTGAAACCGCGGTGGAGATGCTCACGCGCCGCAATGCCCGGTACTTGGGCTTGTCCGACCGTGGCGTGATCGCGCCGGGCATGCGCGCCGACCTGAACGCCATCGACCCCCAGCGCCTGAGCGTGGGCCTGCCCCGCCTGGTGCGCGACTTGCCTGCAGGCGGCAAGCGCTTTGTGCAAAAAGCCGAAGGCTATGTGGCCACCTGGGTGGCTGGCGAGCAGGTGCAGCGCGAAGGCGAGATCACCGCGGCCCGCCCGGGGCGCTTGGTGCGCATGGGCCAAAACTGACGAGATTAGTTTTTGAAACGTCCGAAACAAAAAGCCCGGCCACCTTTGCAGGTGCCGGGCTTTGTTGTTGGCGGAGGTTGATCAGCCGAGTTTGAATCATCCGAGGGCTTTGACCACCGCATCACCCATTTCGCGGGTGCCCACCTTGGTGGTGCCTTCGCTGAAAATGTCGCCGGTGCGCAGGCCTTGGGCCAGCACTTTTTGCACAGCCGCTTCGATGCGCTGGGCCGCTTCGGGCTGGTTCAGGCTAAAGCGCAGCATCATGGCGGCTGACAAGATGGTGGCCAGCGGGTTGGCCACGCCTTTGCCCGCGATGTCGGGGGCGCTGCCGTGGCTGGGTTCGTACAGGCCTTGGTTTTTGGTGTTCAGGCTGGCCGAGGGCAGCATGCCGATAGAGCCCGTCAACATCGAGGCCTCGTCGGACAAGATGTCGCCGAACATGTTGCCGGTGACCACCACGTCAAAGCGCTTGGGCTCTTTGACCAGCTGCATGGCGGCGTTGTCCACGTACATGTGGTCCAGCGCGATGTCGGGGTACGCTTTGCCGACTTCGGTGACCACGTCTTTCCAGAACTGGAAGGTCTCGAGCACGTTGGCTTTGTCCACGCTGGTCACGCGACCCTCTTTGCCTGCGGCCTTGCGCTTGCGTGCAGCTTGGAAGGCGACGTGGGCGATGCGCTCGATCTCGGGCTTGGAGTAGCGCATGGTGTCGAAGGCTTCTTCGGCGCCGGGGAAGTGGCCGTCGGTCGCGATGCGGCGCCCGCGTGGTTGGCCAAAGTAGATGTCGCCCGTGAGCTCGCGGATGATGAGGATGTCCAGACCCGAAATCAGCTCGGGTTTGAGGCTCGATGCGCCGACCAGCTGCTCGTAGCAGATGGCAGGGCGGAAGTTGGCGAACAGGCCCATGTTTTTGCGCAGGCCCAAAATCGCCTGCTCGGGGCGCAGGGGGCGGTCGAGCGTGTCGTATTTCCAGTCGCCGACCGCGCCAAACAGCACGGCATCACTGTCCATCGCCAGCTTCAGCGTGGCTTCGGGCAAGGGGTGGCCAAAGGCGTCGTAAGCCGCGCCGCCTACCAAAGTGGTTTCCATCTCGAATTTCAGGTCGAGCGTGTTCAGGACTTTGACGGCTTCGGCGACGATTTCGGTGCCGATGCCATCACCGGGGAGGACTGCGATTTTCATGGGGGTTCCTAGGGGGTGTCTGGGCAGATGGCGCGGCCTTTGGCAATGGCGCGTGCACCGGTGGGTGTGCGCACATCGCGGCGGGGGCGCCGCTCCTAAAAAAGGGTCAATGGGCGGTGTGGGCGAGCCAAGGCTTGGTGGTTAAGCGCTCGGCTTCAAAGGCCTTGATCTTGTCGGCGTGGCGCAGGGTCAGGCCAATGTCGTCCAAGCCGTTGAGCAGGCAGTACTTGCGGAAGGCTTGCACTTCAAAAGGGATTTCTTCTCCTTGCGGGCGCACGACAACCTGACGATCCAGATCGATGGTCAGTTGGTAGCCGGGGAAGGCCAAGACTTCGTCGAACAGTTGGGCGACCACGGCTTCGGGTAGCACGATGGGCAGCAGGCCGTTTTTGAAGCAGTTGTTGAAGAAGATGTCGGCAAAGCTGGGGGCGATCACGCAGCGAAAGCCGTATTGGTCAATGGCCCACGGCGCGTGTTCGCGGCTGGAGCCGCAGCCGAAGTTTTTGCGGGCCAGCAACACGCTGGCACCTTGGTAGCGCGGCTGGTTCAGCACAAAGTCCGGATTGGGTTTGCGGCTGGCCGGGTCTTGGCCAGGCTCGCCCGGGTCCAAGTAGCGCCAGGCGTCAAACAGGTTGGGGCCAAAGCCGGTCTTGCGGATCGACTTGAGGAATTGCTTGGGGATGATGGCGTCGGTGTCCACGTTGGCGCGGTCCATTGGGGCCACGATGCCTTTGAGGAGGGTGAATTTCTGCATGGTGTGATTTCCCGGTCGCTTCAGGCGAATTTGCGGATGTCGACAAAGTGGCCGTGCACGGCAGCAGCTGCAGCCATCGCTGGGCTGACCAAGTGGGTGCGGCCGCCCGCGCCCTGACGGCCTTCAAAGTTGCGGTTGGACTTGCATATTGGGCACACAGTTAGAGAAGCATCGCTAAATGACTGAAATACCTCGAATTCGTGG